>DASSNM010000037.1:0-49279 GCA_035688025.1 Gaiellaceae bacterium
TCCTCGGCTGGGGCGCCCGCGAGGCGTTCCGCCAGTGGCCGATCGCGGGCGGCGTCGCCGTCTGGCGGCGCACCGTCTCCGACGCCGAGCCGGGCGTCCGCGAGGCGCTGCAGCTCTTCCGCGACGTCGGCTTCGAGGGCCTCGGCGACGTCCAGTACCACATCGCCGAGGACGGCACGCCGCGGCTGATGGAGCTCGGCGCGCGCGTCTACGGCTGGCTGCCGCTGACCGTGTTCGCGGGCGCCGACCTGCCGCTGCTCGCGGTCGAGTCGTTCGCGGGGCGCGAGCCGCCGGAGACGGTCGTGGCGCGGCCGGGCGAGGAGATGCGCTGGATCGTCGGCGAGCTGAACCGGATCTGGGAGGCGCTCCACCCGGGCGTCTCGCTGCCGCCGGGGATGCGCCGCCGCGACGTCTTCCGGCAGGCCTGGCCGCTCTGGCGGCCGCGGATGCACTACGACGGGCTCGGCTTCGGCGACCGCCGCCCGATCGGCGAGCTGCTGCGCGCCCTCACGTAGCATCGCGCCGTGACCCCGCCCGTCGTCTGGACGCCGAGCCCGGAGCGGATCGCGGGCGCGACGCTCACCCGCTACCGCGAGTGGCTGCGCGAGACGCGCGGCGTCGAGACCGCCGGCTACGACGACCTCTGGCGCTGGTCGGTGGACGAGCTCGAGGAGTTCTGGGCGTCGCTCTGGGAGTTCCTCGGCGTCGAGGCGTCCGTCCCGTACGAGCGCGTGCTCGGCCGGCGCGAGATGCCCGGCGCGGAATGGTTCCCCGGCGCGCGCCTCAGCTACGTCCAGCACGTCTTCCGCGACCGCGACCCGGACGAGGTCGCGATCCGGCACGCGTCCGAGCTGCGGCCGCTCGCCGAGACGACCTGGGGCGAGCTCCGCGACACGACCGCCCGGATCGCGGCGGCGCTGCGCGAGCTCGGCGTCGGCCCGGGCGACCGCGTCTGCGCCTACCTGCCGAACGTCCCGGAGACGGTCGCCGCGTTCTTCGCGGCCGCGTCGCTCGGCGCCGTCTGGTCGAGCTGCGCGCCCGAGTTCGGCGTCCGCTCCGTCGTCGACCGCTTCGCGCAGATCGAGCCGACCGTGCTCTTCGCGGTCGACGGCTACCGCTACGGCGGCAAGGACTTCGACCGGCTCGACGCGCTCGCGCGCCTCCGGCAGGAGCTGCCGACGCTGAAGCGGACGGTCGTGCTCCCGTACCTCCGCGAGCAGCCGGAGCTCGTCGACGCGGTCGCCTGGGACGACTTCCTCCCGGCCGAGGCGCCGGAGCTCGAGTTCGCGCAGCTCCCGTTCGACCACCCGCTCTGGGTGCTCTACAGCTCGGGGACGACCGGGCTGCCGAAGGCGATCGTCCACGGCCAGGGCGGGATCCTGCTCGAGCAGCTGAAGAAGACGCACCTGCACCTCGACGCGCAGGCGGGCGACCGGCTCTTCTGGTTCACGACGACGGGCTGGATGATGTGGAACTTCCTCGTCGGCGGCCTGCTCTCGCGCGCCTCGATCGTCCTCTTCGACGGCAACCCCGCGCACCCCGACCTCGGCACGCTCTGGCAGCTCGCCGCCGACGCGGGGATCACCTGCTTCGGCACGAGCGCGGGGTTCGTCGCCGCGTGCCAGAAGGCGGGGATCCGGCCGCGCGCCGGCCGCGACCTGTCCGCGCTCGACAGCGTCGGCTCGACCGGCTCGCCGCTCGCGCCCGAGGGCTTCGACTGGGTGCGCGACGAGCTCGGCGAGGACGTCTGGCTCTTCTCGACCTCGGGCGGCACCGACGTCTGCACCGCGTTCGTCGGCGGCGTGCCGACGCTGCCGGTGTACCGCGGCGAGCTGCAGGCGCGCGCGCTCGGGGCGAAGGTCGAGTCGTGGAGCGAGGAGGGCGAGCCGCTCGTCGGCGAGGTCGGCGAGCTCGTGATCACCGAGCCGATGCCGTCGATGCCGGTCTTCCTCTGGGGGGACGAGGACGGCTCGCGCTACCGCGACGCGTACTTCTCGATCTGGCCGGGCGTCTGGCGGCACGGCGACTGGATCGAGATCACCGAGCGCGGCACCGCGATCATCACCGGCCGCTCCGACGCGACGATCAACCGCGGCGGCGTCCGCATGGGCACGAGCGAGCTCTACCGGAGCGTGCTCGCGCTCGACGAGGTGCTCGACGCGCTCGTCGTCGACGTGCCCCAGGCCGACGGCGGCTCGCGGATGACGATGTTCGTCGTCCTGCGCGAGGGCGGCGGGCTCGGCGACGAGCTGGCGGCCGAGATCCGCGCGCGCATCCGCGACGACTGCTCGCCGAGGCACGTGCCCGACGAGGTCGTCGCCGTGCCGGAGATCCCGCGCACGCTCTCCGGGAAGATCCTCGAGGTGCCCGTGAAGCGGATCCTGATGGGGCAGCCCGCGGACGAGGTGGCGAGCCGCGACTCGCTCGCGAACCCGGACGCGCTCCGCTTCTTCGAGCGGCTCGCCGAGCGCGGCGTCTAGCTCCGCGCGCGGACGAGCGCGAAGCCGAGCGGCGCGATCGCGGCGAGCACGAGCAGCGGCGCCAACGGCAGCAGCTGCGTCTCCGTGTGCGCGGAGACGGTCGGGCCGTCGCCGAGCAGGCGGGCCGCGAGCGCCTCGGCACGCGGGAAGTCGCGCTCGGGGACGACGGGGATCCCCGCGGCGCGCAGCGAGGCCGCGAGTCCCGCGCTGCGCGGATCGGGCCGGTAGCCGAGGTCGCGGCCGCGCGCGTCGTAGACGCGGTCGCCCTGGCTCCAGAGCCGCACGACGAGCAGCGACACGCGATGCGCGCGCAGCTCCTGGGCGAGCGCCGACGGGACGAAGCCGTTGCTCTCGCCGTCCGTGAAGCAGACGAGCAGCCGCCGCTTCGCCGCGCGGGCGAAGAAGCCGGCGCCGGCGGCCGTGCCGAGCGACATCAGCGCGGTCGCGTTCTTCGTCCGGAAGGCGGGCGCCGGCCGCTGGATCCCGACCGCCTGGAGGACGGTGTCGTGGAAGAGCGGCCGGTCGCTCGTCGGGAAGGCGTGCACGAGGACGCGGTCGGTCAGCGAGGCGACGCCCCAGGGCGCGGCCGGGACGGCGTCGCGCAGGCGGAGCGCGAGCGCCTGCGCCCGGGCGAGCCGCGTCGGGCCGCCGGCGGACGCCACCGCGGCCATCGAGCGGGAGACGTCGAGGACGACGTACGCCTCGGCGTCCGTGCGCTCGGCGCCGCTCCGGCTGCGGGAGAGCGCGGGCTGCGCGGCGGCGAGCGCGAGCAGCGCGACCGCGGCGGCGGCCGCGCCGGCGGTCGCGAGCGCGCCGCGGCCCGGACCGTCGAGGGCGAGCGCGTGGCGGAGCGCTCCGAGCCGGCGCTCGCGCAGGAGCGCCGCGCCGAGCGGCAGCGCGGCCGCGAGGACGACGAGCCCGGCGAGCGGGGTCAGGAAGACCGGCACCGGCTACCACCCGGAGCCGGCGGCGGAGAGGCCCGCGTGCTTCGGGCCCTTCGCCGGCGAGCGGCGGTTCCGCGAGGGCTGGTGGCGCCGCGCCCGGTTCTGCGAGGACGAGTCCCGCGAGCCGGGCGGACGCAGCGTCAGGAGCAGCTCGAGGTCGCGCTTCGCGTCCTCGTTCGCGGGGTCGGCGGCGACCGCGGCGGCCAGCTCTCCCGCCGCCGCGGCCACGTGGCCGCGGGCCGCGGCGCCGCTCGCCTGGGCCGCGTCCAGCTCGAGCACCCCGAGCAGGGTCGAGGCCCACGACCGCCGCGCCGCCGGACCGCCCGCGGCGAGCGGGGCCAGCAGGCGCTCGGCCGCGAGCCGCGCCGCCGAGGCGGTCGCCGCCGGGACGCTGCGTGCGTGGACGTACGCCGCGGCCGCCCGCAGCGAGCGCTCGTCGCCGCCGCTGCCGAGGAGCGCGGTCGGGATCCCGCCGGCCGGCGCGACCGTCGGCTCCGGGAGCGGCTCGGCGAGTGCCGCGCGCGACCTGTCGAGGGCGTCGCCGCGGCGGCCGACGGCGACGCCGACGAGGATCAGGGCGACGCCCGCGGCGACCACGAGCAGCGTCAGCGCGCGTCTCACGCCGTCCTCCAGCGGAGCGGCACCGAGAGGAGCTCGTGCGCGGCGAGCGCGAGCGCGACCGCGGCGGCGCTCGCGAGCAGCCAGAGCGGCGCCGGCCGGCCGGGCGCCCGCTCGGCGAGGGCGGCGCCGGGCGCGTGCAGCACCTGCGCCCCGAGCAGCCGCCTGTAGATCCGCGTCCGCCCGGGCACGTCGCTCGGCAGCATCCGCACGACCAGCTGGAGCGAGGGGTCGTGCGCGTACGCGGTCAGCGTCCGCCGCAGCGCGCGCGCGTCGGTCGCGGCGTCGGCGAGGTCGCTGACGAGGACGACGCGGCCGCCGTGCATCCCGGCCCGGCGGAGCGCGGCCCGTGCGGCCACGAGTCCGCTCGAGATCGCCGTCCCGCCCGTGAAGGAGAGGCTCCACGGGCTCGTCGGGTACGAGAGTCCGAGGAACGGCTGTCCCTGGGGGCGACCGACGCGCCGCCGCTTGGGGAGCGGGACGAAGAAGCGGCGGTACGACTCGATCGCGCTCGCCGGGGCGGTCGGCGGGAGCGCCTCGAAGGCGGTGTCGGAGAAGAGGACGAGCCCGAACCGGCCGTGCGGCCCGGCCGCGGCGAGCTCACGGTCGAGCGCCTTCCGGATCCCGCGCGAGGAGCTGTCGTCGTCGATCGAGCCGGAGACGTCGAGCACGACCACGGTGCCTCGTCCGCCGGCGGCGAGCGCGCGCGGGTCGCCGCCGGGCGCGAGCAGGTAGGCGAGCGCGACGAGCCCGAGCAGCGCGGCCGTGAGCGCGAGCCGGATCGCCCGCGTCCGCTGCGCGGCGGGAAGAAGCGCGGGAGCGTCGGCGAGCGGCAGGGCGCTCACGTCGCCGCCTCCTGCAGCTGCTCGCGGATGACGAGCGAGAGCATCTGCATCCCGTCCGGGTCGGGCGTCGCGGGCGCCCACGCGAGCTTGCGCGCCGCCCACGACTCCGGCTCGAGCGACGCCTCCTCGAGCAGGAGCGCGAGCTGGTAGAGCGCGCGGCGCCGCTCGTCGACGTCGCCGGAGGCGGCCCGCTCGACGAGCTCGAGCGCGAGCTGCAGCGGCGCGACCGGCAGCGGCGCGCGGCGGCGGCGACGGAGCAGCGGCGCGGCGAGGGCGGCGAGGCCGGCGGCGGCGAGCAGCGAGCCGAGCGCGAGCAGCGCGATCGAGAGCGGCCCGGCCGGCAGCCGGAGGCCGGACGCGGGCGGCGGCGTCTGCGCGAGGAACGCCGGCACCGCGAGGTCGCCGGGCGTCAGCCGCGACGCCACGGTGAGCGCCGGCCAGAGCGCGGTCGTCCGTCCCGCCGCGCCGCCGCGGGTCAGCCAGCTGACGTGCGCGGCGGGCAGCAGGAACGTGCGCTCCGGCTTGCGCGGCACGCAGGCGGAGGTCGTGCAGCGCAGCCGCCACGCGAAGCGGAGCAGGACGCGTCCGTCGGCCGCCGCCCGCCGCTCGACGGGAAGCGCGGTCGCGTCGTACGGCCCGAACGAGGCCGCGACGCGGACGCTGCCCGGCTCGACCGAGCGGTCGGCGGCGACCGCGACCGTGGCGACGACCGGGTCGCCGAAGCCGTGGACGAGCGGCGAGAACGACGCCTGCGTCGCGACCGGCGTCGCGGCCGCGGCGGCCGGCGCGAGCGCGAGCGCCGCGACGACCGCGAGCGCCGTCCGTCTCACAGCCGCGCTCCCGCGAGCGCCGCCTGGTCGGCCCACTCGCGCAGCGCGTCGAGCACGACCGCCGGCTCGTGCGAGTCCAGCACGACGGGCTCGATCCCGAACGCCTCGAAGCGGCCGAGGATCGCCGCCCAGCGCCGCTCGTGGCGCGCACGCAGCTCGGCCGCCTCGCGCCGCGTCGGCCGCACCGGCCGCACCCGCCCCGTCTCGGGGTCGGCGACCGGCAGCACGACACCGGCCGCGTCCGGGAACGAGCGCTCCCAGCGCGGGTCCTGGACGACGACCGGCACCAGCTGCCAGCGCCGCGCGAGCGCCTCGCCGAGCGCGTCGTCGCTCGGGCCGGCGAGGAAGTCGGAGACGACGAAGACGAAGCTCCCGGTCGGCAGCCGCGCCTGCACCGCGAGGTACGAGAGCGCCTGGTCGAGCGCGTCCCGCGGCGCGCGGAACTCCCGCGCGGCCGCCGCCTCCACGAGCTGCTCCTCGCGCGCCCGGCCGGGCGCGAGCCAGACCGGCTCCCCGTCCGCGGCAAGCTCCAGGTAGCCCGCGACGCACGACTCCGTCTCGGCGCTGCGCACGACGAGCTCGCCGACCGCGGCGAGCGCCGCCGGCTTGCGCAGCCACGGCAGCCCGTCCGGGAAGAGGCTCATCGAGGGGCGGCGGTCGGCGACGAGCACGACCCGCGCCGACTCGTCCGCGTACGTCTGCCGGACGATCCACTCGTCGCGGTCGAGCGCGGCGGAGAGCCGGGCCGACGCGTGCCGGTCGATCGTGCGCAGGTCGTCGCCGGGGAGGTACGGCCGCGACCCCGCGACGTCCGAGCCGGCGCCGCGACGGACCGAGCGCATCCCGCCGAGCCCGACGCCGGCGATCCGGCGCCGCTGCGGCAGCGGGAAGGTTCCCTCCGCCTGCGCCATCAGACGGGTGCGGCCGCGACCCGTTCCGGCGGCGGCGCGAGCTCGAGGCAGCGCCGCCAGAGCTGGGCCATCGCCTCGCGCCGGCCGAGCCGCCGCGCGGTGGCGGCGAACGCGGGCGCGAGCAGGATCCGGTGTCCGACGACCGGCCCGAAGAGCGCCTCCACGTCCTCCGGCTCGACGTACTCGCGGCCGTCGAGGAGCGCCCAGCCGCGCACCGCCCGCTCGAGCGCGATCGAGCCGCGCACGGACGCCGGCAGCTCGATGATCTCGAGGCTGCGGGTCGCCCGCACGAGCGCGACCAGCCAGCGCTGGATCAGCTCGTCGACGTAGACCTCCTCGACCGCGCGCTGCAGCGTCTCGACGTCGTCCAGCGAGACGACGGGCCGCAGGTCGCGGAGCGGGTGCCCGTGCCGCTGGTCCTGGACGATCCGGAGCTCGTCGCCCTCCTCCGGGTAGTCGAGCTCCAGCTGGAGGAAGAAGCGGTCGAGCTGGGCCTCCGGCAGCGGGAACGTCCCCTCGTGCTCGATCGGGTTCTCGGTCGCGAAGAGCAGGAACACGTCCGGGAGCGCGCGCGTGACGCCGTCGACCGTCACCTGCTGCTCCGCCATCGCCTCGAGCAGCGACGACTGCGTCTTCGGCATCGCCCGGTTGATCTCGTCGACGAGGAGCACGTTCGCGAAGACCGGGCCGGGCCGGAACTCGAAGTCGCGCGTCTTCTGGTTGAAGACGGAGAGGCCGGTGACGTCGGTCGGCTGCAGGTCGGGCGTGCACTGGACGCGCGCGGTCGCGGCGCCGTCGACCGAGGCGGCGAGCGCCCGCGTCAGCACCGTCTTGGCCGTCCCGGGCACGTCCTCGAAGAGCACGTGGCCGCGGCAGGCGAGCGCGGTCAGGACGAGCCGGATCTCGCGCGGCTTGCCTCTGACGACGCGCGCGACGTTCTCCTCCAGCAGTCGCGCGACCTCGATCGCTCGCATGGAGTCCACCGGCCGTCGCTCGTCACGCATCGCTCTTCCCCCCGGGGCGCGGGCTGTCGTCGTGATTCGAACGTGCCCGATTCGCGCATGGATACGCATCGGGGCCTTACGGGCGCTTTACGCCCGGCCCATACATCGCAGGTAGATGTATTCGGGTTCGCATCGTCAGCCGAACAGGGGGAAATCGACATGTCACGTATTCCGCAGAGCGGCAGGCGCGCGCTTGCCGCGATCGTCATCGCCGCGGCCGCCCTCGTCATCGGCGCCGTCTTCGGCTCGGCGGGCAGCGGTCGCGCCGCGGCGACGGCCGCGCCGGTGAACACCGGCACGCCGACCATCTCCGGGGTCGCGCAGGAGGGTCAGACGCTGACCGCGAGCGACGGCACCTGGAACAACAGCCCGACCTCGTACACCTACGCGTGGAGCCGCTGCAACGCGAACGGCGACTCCTGCGCCACGATCTCCGGCGCGACGCTGAAGACGTACCAGCTCGTCGCCGCGGACGTGGCCCACACGGTGCGCGTCACCGTGACCGCCAAGAACGCGGACGGCTCGGCCGACGCGACCTCCGCCCCGAGCGCGGTCGTCGCAAGCGCCGCCGCGCCGAAGAACACGGCCCTGCCGGCGATCTCCGGGACGGTCGCGGTCGGCGAGATCCTCACCGTCTCGAACGGCGCCTGGAGCGGCAGCCCGACCGGCTACGCGTACGCGTGGAGCCGCTGCGACGCGAACGGCAACGCTTGCGCCACGATCAGCGGCGCGGACGGGCCGCAGTACAAGCTGACCGCCGCGGACGCGGGCACGACCGTGCGCGCGACGGTGACCGCGAAGAACGCGACCGGCCAGACGGCCGCGACCTCGGCTCAGACCGCGGTCGTGCCGACGCCGAGCACGCCCGCCCCGACCGGCTGCCCGGCCGGCACCGGCGTCGTGCAGGCGAAGGACCTCGCGCTGCCGGCGCGGATGTCGATCGGCTCGCAGACCGTCTCGCCGGGCGTGGTGACGCCGTCGGCGACGACGATCCAGGTGCACGCGAAGGTCACCGCGTGCGGCGGCCGGCCGGTGCAGGGCGCGCTGGTCTTCGCCGTGCCGGTCCCGTACAACCAGTACGAGGGCGCGGAGGTCGCGACCGGCGCCGACGGCACGGTCACGCTGACGCTGTCGCAGCGGGCCGGCTTCCCGGCGAGCACGCACCAGGAGCGGCTCGCGCTCTTCCTGCGCTCGCGCCGGCCGAACGGTCCGACGACCGGCGACGTCTCGACGCACCGGCTCGTCACCTTCCCGGTGCGGCTGCGCTAGCTCGGGACTCCCGCGCCGACGCGCGGCGGCCGTGCACGTGAGCGGCCGCCGCGCCCGGCGCGGGCCCACACCGCGAGCGTGTCGCGGAGGACGTCCCAGACGTCGCCCGCGCCGATCCGCGGGAAGTCGCGCCGGCGCGTCGTCACGACCGGCGCCTCCACGATCCGGTGCCCGAGCCGCTGCGCGGCGACGAGCAGCTCGAGGTCGAAGGCGAAGCGGCGCTCGACCAGCAGCGGCGCGACCTCGTCGAGGACGCCCTTGCGGAAGAGCTTCAGCCCCGTCTGCGTGTCGTGGACGGGCAGCCGGAAGAGGACGTGCACGAGCCGGTGGTAGCCGTGCGAGAGGACGCGGCGGCGGAGCGGATATTCGGTCTCCGCGTCCGGATGGAGCTTCGAGCCGATGACGACGTCCGCCTCCCGCTCGACGAGGGCGCCGTAGAGGAGCGCGAGCTGGCGCGGGTGCACCTCGAGGTCGGCGTCGAGGAAGAGGACGAGCCCGCCGCGCGCGGCCGCGACCCCGGTGCGCAGCGCGTGGCCCTTGCCGCGGTGGGCGCCGTTCCCGATCACGCGCACCTCGGGGAGCCGGGCGGCGGCGTGGCGCGCGGCGGCGAGCGTGTCGTCGCTGGAGCCGTCGTCGACGACGACGACCTCGAACGCGCAGCCGAGCAGCCGCAGCGACTCGACCGTCTCCTCGAGGCTCGCCTCGAGCAGCGGCGCCTCGTCGAAGGCGGGCATCACCACGGAGATCAGTCCGTCGTAGGCGCCGATCGGCGCGGTCATCCAACCGGAGACGGGCTCGCGGCGGCGGGCGAGCCCGCGCAGCAGCTCGAGCCCGTAGACCGTGACCGCGATCGCGTGCACGACCGGGTACAGCGCCCAGGCCGGGTCGGGCAGGCGGCGGTAGCCGCGGACGGCGTGGACGCAGGCGGGGAGGAGCGCCGCGGCACGGAGCGTGTCGGCGAGCGGCGGCCGGTACGGGATGCGGCGGCCGGGGATGCCCTGCACCGAGCGGCGCGCGCGGCGGCGCGCCTTGCGCGCGTAGTCGCGCAGGCTCGGCGCGTGGTGGTGGACGACCGACTCGCGGACGCGCGCGAAGCGCCAGCCGTGCGCAGAGAGCTCGGCGGCGACGTCCGAGTGGACGAACGGCCGCAGGCGGCAGCGCACGAGCGCGTCCCGCCGGACGAGGAAGCCGTTCGAGCCGATCGGCGGCGGCCGGTCGGGGTCGATCCGCACGAGCAGCGCGTCGCCGGCGTCCTCCTCCTCGTGCGGCATCGCCGTCCAGCGGTCGAGATGCCAGGACCAGCGGTCGCCGAAGCCGACCTCGACCGCGACCGGGTCGATCCCGCCCATCAGCCCGGCGAGCCGGGTCAGCGGCGGGTCGCTCCGGCGGACGGCGTGGTAGAGGCAGTCCGCGGCGACGACGTCGGGCGCGAGCTCGAGCGCGGCGACCAGGCGCGCGAGCCAGCCCGGGTGGGGGAGCTCGTCGTCGGCGTCGAGCAGGAGCACGAGCTCCGCGTCCGTCGCCTCGATCCCGATCGCGCGCGCCTCCTCCTCGGTGCGCCACGGGTTCGTGAGCACGCGGGCGCCGTGGGCCCGGGCGATCGCGACGGTCGCGTCGCCGGAGCCGCCGTCGACGACGAGCGTCTCGACGTCGCCCGCGTAGTCCTGCTCCCCGAGTGTGCGCAGCGCGGCCTCGAGCGTCCGCGCCGAGTTGAACGTCGGCACGAGCGCGCAGACGGACGGCATCGTCACGGCCGCTCCTCCGGAAGCCGCACGCCCGCGAGGCCGGCGAGGAAGCCGGTCCCGTAGACGGCGTGGGTCGCCGCGACCGCGGCGGCGCCGACCCAGGGCCGGCGGCGCGAGATCGAGATCCCCGCCGCGGCGCACGCGGCCGCGTAGCCGAGCGCGCCCGCCTGCCAGAGCGGCCGCGCCCGCGCCGGCAGGAACGGGCCGGCGGCGAGACCGAGCAGCACCGCCGACGGCGCAGCGTAGGAGAGCCGCCGCGAGCTCGGGTCGCCGCGGCGGGCGAAGCTGCCTCGGTGGCGCGAGTAGCGCCAGACGCCGCGGAGGTACGGGCGCCAGAGCGGCTTCCAGTCGTGGTAGACGACCGCGTCCGGGACGTAGCGGATCCGCTTGCCGAGCGCGGTCAGGCGTGCGCTCGCCTCGGTGTCGTCGCCGGGGAAGAAGTCGCTCGCGATCCCGGCCGCGAGGCCGTCGGCGCGGCGGACGACGACGTTGCCGCCCGGCGCGTCGTCGACGTCGCGGGCCGGCAGCGGCGTGTACCGCCAGCGGACCGGGCCGGAGACGAGCGGCGAGGCCAGCACGCGGCCGCCGAGCCCGTCGTCGCCGGGCGGCGAGAGGATCGGCCCGCAGACGGCGGCGAGCTGCGCGTCCGCCTCGAGCTCGGCGGCGGCGGCGGCGAGCCACCCGGGCGCGGGGAACGCGTCGTCGTCGAGGAAGCCGACGAGCTCGCCGCTCGCGCGCTCGAGGCCGAGCTGGCGCTTGCGGCCGGGCGGCAGCGGCCCGGACGGGATCGAGACGACGCGCGACGGCAGCCCCGGCTCCGGCGCGTCCGGGACGAAGATCACCTCCGGCCGCTCCGGCAGCGCGAGCAGCGCCCCGAGACAGCGCCGCCCCGCGTCGGTCAGCGACCGCGCCGGGACGACGACGCTGACGCGGGCGCTCATCCGCGCACCCGCTCGAAGACGAGCGCCGCGACCGCGAGCCCGGCCGCGACCCCGAGCTGGACGCCGACGAGCTCGGCGGGCCGCGCGTGCAGCGCCGCGAAGAGCGCGAGCTGGACGGCGAACGCCGGCGCGAGCAGCAGCGAGACGCCGCGCCGGTCGAGCGAGAGCAGGTGGAAGACGACGACGTTCACGATCCCGAAGAGCGCCTGCGCGAACGCGAGCGGGCCGAGCCAGTCCTGCGCGCGGACGTAGTCGTGGCCGAAGCCGAGCCGCAGCAGCGGCGCGGACGCGAGCAGCAGGACGGCCGCGGCGAGCCCGCCGAGGACGCCGGCCGCGGCGACGGCGGCGCGGAGGTGCACGCGCGCGGCCGCGCCCGCGCCGAGGGCGGCGACGCGCGGGAAGAAGACGGTGACGACCGCGGTCGGGATCAGCAGCAGCAGCCGGGAGCCGATCGAGGCGGCGGCGTACGCGCCGGCCAGCGCGGGCCGGAACGAGGCGCGCGCGACGAGCAGGTCGACGCTCGTGAGCGCGGTGAAGAGCGAGAGCGCGGCGGCCGCGTCGAGGTTCCCGAGCGTCACGATCCCGTGCTCGCGTCCCGCCGCGCCGCGGAGGATCCCGCGCAACGGCACGAGCGCCGCGACGAGCGTCACCGCGGCCGCCGCGGCGACCCCGAACATGAGCGCCGCCACGCCCGCGCCGAGGAGCGCGAGCCCGCAGCCGAGCGCGAGCCGGAGCACGCCGTAGCCGACCTGCGAGAGGGCGAGGTCGGCGAACCGCCGCGCGCCCTGCAGCCCGCCCCACGCGACCGGCACCGCGACCGCGGCGACGAGCGCGGCGAGCGCGCCGACGAGCGCGAGCGGCCGCTCGACGTGGAGGAGCCGCACGGTCGGCCAGGCGGCGATCCCGGCGACGACGAGCGAGGCGGCGACGAGCCTGGCGAGCCCCGCGAGCGTGCCGGTCAGCGCCGCGCCGGCGCCGGCCTCGTTCCCGGCGGCGAGCCGCTGCGCGACCCGGCGGGCGACCGAGGCCTGGAGCGCGACGGCGGGGACGGTCAGCACGAAGACGGCGGTGAGCAGGGAGGCGAGGAGCGAGTACTCGCCCGGGTCGAGCAGGTGCGCGAGCACGAGCTGGTAGGCGGCGTTCAGCCCGTTCGCGGCGGCGAGCGCGACGCCGACGAGCGCGCCCGCGCCGAGCAGCGGGCGGAGCCTGGTTCGGGTGGCCGCAGCGGGAGCGACGTGCGCGCTCACGTCCACAGCGTCCCGGGCGGGGTCGCCGGCGGCATCGGTGGAAGCAGGACGGCGCCGCACGGGAAGCTACGGACGGCGCGGCGCGGGGTGACGGCGATCCTGCCTGCGTGGATCCCGGGCGCCGCCGCTACTTCCTGGACGACCTGTTGCCGCCGCTGCTGCGCGCGCTCGCGGAGGCGGATCCGCCGGCCGCGCTCGTCGACCTCGGCGCGGGCGACGGCGGCGTGCTCTGGGCGCTCGAACGGGCGGGTCTGCTCGCGGGCGAGGCGGTCGCGGTCGACCTCTCGCCGGAGCGGGTCGCGCTCTGCGAGTCGCTCTCGCCGCGCGTGCGCGGGCTCGTGGCCGACGCGACCTCGGTCGCCGCGCTCCCCGACGGCGCCGCGGACGCGGTCGTCGCCTCGCAGCTCGTCGAGCACCTGCCCGACGACCGCGCGCTCGCGCCGGAGATCGCGCGCCTGCTCCGTCCGGGCGGCTGGTTCTACGTCTCGAGCGTCGCGCGCGGCCGCCGCGCCTGGTGGGTCTACCGCGTCGACGGGCGCGTCGCGGTCGACCCGACGCACCTCCGCGAGTACCGCTCGCCGGAGGACTTCGCCGCCGCGCTCGCGGAGCCGCGCCTGCGGCAGGTCGCGCTGCGCTCGCGGCCGCTCCGCTTCCCGCTCCTCGACCTGCTGCTGCGCGCGCTCGTGCTCGTCGGCCTGCTGCCGGCGGAGCGCCTGCCGGGGCTCTACGTCCGCCGGCCGCGGCTCGCCCGGCTCCGGCTCGCCGTCCGGGTGCGCGTGCCCGGCTACCGCTGGGTCGAGCTCGCCGGCAGACGGGTCTAGCCGTCTAGGGGAGGATCGCGACGACGACGCCGGTCGTCTGGTGGCCGGGGTCGGGCCTGTAGCTCGCCGGGTCGTCCACCCTCAGCAGCGCGTGCGCCGCGATGTTCCCGGTCACGACCGAGCCCTTCTTCGCGATCGACGTCGAGACGATGACGAGCACGTAGTCGCCCATCCCGGCCGGCGGGAAGCTCTCGCCCGGCTTGACGCTCCAGCTCGCCTGGCCGACCGTCCCGGCGTAGCCCTTGAAGCTGTCGTTCGCGTGCCAGTCGCCGCTCGTGACCTGCTTCGCCCAGCTGTGCCCCCAGAAGACGTAGCGCTTCCCGAGCGTGACCGGCTGCTTCGGCGAGGCCCAGATGACGAACTGCGCCGAGGCGGGATCCCACGCGTCCTCGCTCGCGGCGGTCGAGTTTCCGGCGGCGTCCCAGGCGGTCGCGGTCACCGTCAGCGCGTTCGCGGGCAGCTTCGCGGTGTACGGCGCGCTCGCGTCGGCCGGCAGCGTCACGGTCGCGCCGCCCGCCACGACGACGCCGAACTCGACCCGGGCGACCCCGCTCGTCGCGTCGGCCGCGGTCGCCGTCACGGTCCCCCGCACCGGCTTCGCGAGCGAGAGCGAGGGCGCGACCGTGTCGACGCGCAGCGTCACGGTGGCGGGGTCGGAGGCGATGCCCGCGCCGTCGGTCGCCGACACCGTGAGCGTGTGGACGCCCTCCGGCGCCTGCACCTGCTGCGGCGTCCCGTCGTACGGGTGCGTCGCGCTCGCGCCGTCGAAGCCGTACGCGAGCTGGGCGGGCGCGAGCAGCGCGGGCGTGCTGTCGACGGTGAGCGCCGGCGCGTGCCGGTACCAGCCGTCCGTCCCGTCGGGCGCCGCCGGCACGACCGCCACGCTCACCGGAACGACCGGAGTCAGGCGCTCGCTCGTCCAGGAGGCGTCGCCGAGCGGCGAGCCGCCGAAGACCCAGACCTCGCCGTCGACGCGCGCCGCCGCCTCCTGCGCGCGGCCGATCTCGAGCTGCGGCGCGGCGAGCCAGCGGTCGTGGACCGGGTCGTAGAGCTCGACCGTCGCGAGGCTCGGCGGGTACTGGGGCGGGAAGACGGGCGGGGTCAGCCCGACGCGGCCGCCCATGACGTAGATCCCGGCGCCCGCGCGGACGGCGGCGCCGCTGTAGCGCGCGGTCGGCATCGGCGCGGCCGTGCTCCACGCGTTCGTGCGCGGGTCGTAGACCTGGACGAGCGAGGTCGCGGCGCCGTCCGGGCAGCTCCAGGCGCGCGGCTCGGCGAGCGGCGGGCAGCCGGCGACGCCGCCGAAGAGGTAGATGCGCCCGTCCGGCCCGGTCGCGACCGCCGGGTCCGCGACCGGCGTCGGCACCGGCGCGACCTCGGTCCACGACGAGCCGTCGAGCCGGTACCCGCCGGCGTAGACGTCGGAGTTGCCGGGCGCGCCGTCGCGGCCGCCGAACGCGTAGAGCGAGCCGCCGCTGACCGCGAGCTGGGGCTGGTAGCGCGCCGGCCCCGGGATCTCCGGCCCGAGCGTCCACGTGTCGCTCGCCGGGTCGTAGATCTGCGTCGCGTCGAACCCGAGCGGCTGGCCGCCGTCCCAGTACGGCTGGTGCGCCTGGCCGACGAGCCACAGCTTCCCCTGGTACGCGGCCGCGCCGGAGTCGATGTCGACGTACGACTCCGTCCCCGACTGGAGCGTCCACGTCCCGTCGCCGGACGGGTCGAACGAGAAGACGCGGCCGAACGGGTCGTGGCCGCCGAGGTAGACGCGGCCGCCGATCGTCACCGCCTCGGTCGCCTGGATCGCGCCGAAGCCCTCGCTCCACGACTGCGGCAGGTCGGGTCCGCGCGTCCAGGATCGCGCCGTCGGGCGGGCGGCCGCAGAGCCCACCGTCCCGACCGTCAGCGCCAGGAGGACGAGGAGCCCGGCGCAGATATGCCGCATATGCAGGAGCTTCGTCCATATCCGTGCGTCGTCCATCCGGGCAATCCCCTAGTGGTTGCGAGATCCCTCGGGTGGGTGAGGGGCGACGCGCACGAGCACCTCGCCGGCGGTGCGGTAGACCGGCGTCAGCCCCGGGGTGGCCCCGTTCAGGACGAACGGGTAGTAGCGGAGGATCAGGTCGACCTCGTTGTTCGAGACGAGCATGTAGTCGAACGCGCCCCACGGCTTCGCCAGCAGCTCCAGCCAACGCTTGTCGCCGGTGTCGATCCGGTCGAGGAAGACGCCGGGGCGGCCGGAGCGGAGGATCGTCCCGAACGTCATCGCGTCGTCGGTGAAGATCTCGTTCCGGCCGTGGACGTTCGCACGGACGTAGTCCGCCATCCCGGTCGCCGCGTCGAGGGCGCGCGTGTACTCGCGCGAGGTCATCGCGTTCCGGTCGCCGAGGTGCGCGATCGCCTCGGTGAACGGCTTCTCGTCGTACTGGTACTGGTACGTCTCCATCGTCCGCCAGGTCAGCGGGATCGCCGCCGCGAACGCGGCGAGCGCCGCGGCGAGCACGACGGGCCGCACCCGCGGCCGGCTCTTGTGGAGGAGCCACGCGACCGCCGCCAGCGTCAGCGGCATCGGGCGCATGTTGTAACGGAGCTGCAGGAAGCCCGCGTTCCCGGAGCGCAGCAGCAGGTAGGCGGTGAACGCGGCGTTGATCGAGAGCGCCGCCGCGAGCATCAGGCTGACGCCGTCGCGCAGCGCGAGCGCGACGAGCACGAGCGCGGCGAGCAGCGGCAGCGTCGGCAGGAACAGCCGCCAGTTGAGCGAGAGCAGCGCCGTGATCGCGTGGTGGAGCGGCTGCGCCGTCGTCGTCCCCGCGACCTGCGTCGTCGGCGTCTCCGCGGCCAGCCAGCCGAACGGGGCGCCGACGATCTGCCAGTTCGCGAACACCCAGACCGCGACCGCGTACACGGGCGGCGCCGCGAACGCGAGCAGCGTCCCCTCGATCTCGCGCCGGGGCGCGTTCCGCCGCACGAGCGCGATCGCGATCGACGCGCCGGCGAGGAACGTCCAGAGGGCGAGCTCGTAGCGGGCGAGGATCCCGAGCCCGAACGCGAGCCCGGAGACGGCGAGCGCCCTCGCGCCCCAGCCGAGGTGCCAGCGCAGCAGGTAGTGCGTCCCGAGCGCGAGGAAGAACAGGTACACGGCCTCGCCCTGGCCGTTCGTCGCGTAGAAGAGGAACATCGGGTTGACCGCAAAGAGGCCGACGAGCGCGAGCCGGGAGGGCAGCCGCAGGCCGCCGATCTCGAGCGTCCGCGCGAGCACGACGAGCGTCCCCGCCGCAAAGAAGGCGGAGGTGAGCGGGAGCGCCGCGAGCGAGGTCGAGAGCGGACGGATCGCCGCGAGCGGCAGGAACGCGAGCGTCTGCAGCGGCGGCCAGACGAAGCCGACCGAGGCGAGCTTCGGCGGCACGTTCCACCAGACCATGTACGCGTGGGCGAGGCGCGCGACCGCGTCGAAGACGGCGAGATGCTGCTGGACGACGACGCGGTAGCCGACCGCCGCGTAGGCGACGTACGCGACCCCGAACACCGACGCCGCCTCGACGAACGCCGCCGGCAGCCGCAGCGCGCGCCGCTCCTTGACGAACGCCGTGTCCGCGACCGCGCTCACGGGCCGTGCTCCTTGTCGGGCTTGTCGAGCCCGTGCACCGTCTTCTCCCAGTAGAACGGCCGGTAGAAGAGCTGCAGGAAGCCCTTCCAGCCGCCGAGCGACATCAGCGCCCAGTAGACCGGCGAGAAGAGCGCCGGCCGGACGAGGTCGTAGTACTCGCGCCGCACCGCGCCGGCGACGTTCAGGTAGGCGAACGCGAAGTTGCCGAGGAAGAGCCCGGCCGCGGCCGCGTAGAAGATGTAGTGCGGGAAGAGCTGCTGGATCCAGCCCGCCTCGGTCAGCAGCCAGAGCGTGGTCAGCGTCCAGTAGAACGGGTTGAGCAGGAAGCCCCAGAAGGTGCCGCCGACGATCAGCTGGAACGAGAACCAGCCGCGCCAGCCGAGCTGCCGCCGCAGCCGCACCGGGTGGCGCATGTGCACGAGCCAGGTCTGGATGTAGCCCTTCACCCAGCGCGAGCGCTGCCGCAGCCAGTTCGTGAGCTGCGAGTTCGCCTCCTCGAAGGTCGTCGAGTCGACGATCGCGGTCTTGTAGCCGGACTTGAACAGCCGCACGCCGAGGTCGGCGTCCTCGGTGACGTTGAACGGATCCCAGGCGCCGACCTCGACGAGCTTCTCGCGGCGGAAGTGGTTGGAGGTGCCGCCGAGCGGGATCGGCGCGTCGGCGGCGTCGAGGCCCGGCATCAGCAGGTCGAACCAGTTCGAGTACTCGGCCGCGAACCAGCGGGTGAGCAGGTTCTGGCGGCGGTTGAAGTAGTTGAGCTTGCACTGGATGCAGACGATCCGGGGCTCCGCCTTCGAGAACGCGACCACGACCTTCTTCAGCTGGTCGGGCTCCGGCCGGTCCTCGGCGTCGTAGATGACGACGAGCGCGCCCTCGGCCTGGATCAGCCCGTGGTTGCACGCCTTCGGCTTCGTCTTCGGCTGGCCGTCGGGGACGACGACGATCCGGAAGTGCGGCGGCGGCGGCTGCTCGCGGAGGACGGCGCGCGTCTCGTCGTCGTCCTCCTCGACGATCAGCTTCACGTCGAGCTTCGCGCGCGGGTACGAGCGCCGCGATCGAGGCGACGAGCCTCGGCAGCACCTCCGCCTCGCGGTAGAGCGGCACGAGCACGGTGTAGACCGGGAGCTCGCGGTCGGGGAGCGCGGCGACCTCCTCGGGCGTCACCGGCAGCTCGAGGTCGTGCGAGAGCGCGTTGTAGACGAGCCGGAACTTGTAGAGCGAGAAGCCGCTGTAGAAGACGAGCGAGCCGACGTTGAAGGCGATGAACGTGCCGACCGGGTTCCAGGCGAAGAGGGCGGCCGCGACGACGACGAGCCCGATCAGGGCCACCTTCTGGCGGCCGGTGAGGACGCGGTACGCCGACTCGTCGGGCGAGCGGTTGTACAGCTCGGCGGTCGCGATCTGCGTGTACAGGGAGGCGTAGAGCCGCTGCAGCAGCTCCTCGACCTGCGTCTTCGCGGCGATCACCGCGCGCAGGCGCAGGTCGGTGTGGAGCCGGATCTCCGCGACCGCGGCGTCGTCGAGCGGGTCGGACATCGCGACGTAGAGCTGGTCGTCGACGACCGCGAGCGGGACGAGCCGGTGCGTGCGCGCGACCGGCTCCGGCACGACCGCGAGCGCCGCCGGGTCGGGCTCGACCCCGCTCAGGTCGACCTCCGGCAGGCGCAGCTGCTCGGCGAGCGTCGCGACGAGCGTGCCCTCGTCGACGAACCCCTCGTGCAGGAGCACCTGTCCGATCTGGACGCCGAGCCGCTCGTGCAGGACGAGCGCCGTCTCGAGCTGGTCGGCGACGAGCCGGTGCCGTTCGACGAGCAGCTCGCCGAGGCGGAGCCGCGGCCGCGCCGCCGGGGCGAGCGCGGGGGGCAGCGCGGGCGCGGCCGCCTCGGCGCCGGGCGCGAAGACGCGGTCGATCGCGGCGGCGAGGTCGGTGGGCGCGGCGACGACGAGCCGGACCGGCCGGTGGACGAGCGCCTGGACGACGCGCTGCGCGAGCCGGTCGGTCGGGTCGGCGACCGCGACGACGATCGCCTCCGGGCTCGCGGAGACGGGCAGCAGCCGGAAGCGCCGGCAGAGCTCCTCCGGCACCGCCTGCGCGGCGACCGTGTTCACGGGCTCGCTGCGGCGGCCGAGCCGGTCGCGGCGCGGGTGGAGCGAGACGAACGTCAGCCGTGCGAGCCGCGCCGCCCGCCGCGCCTCCCGGCGCGTCCGCACGGGCACGAGCTCCGGCAGCTCCGGCTCGGGCTCGCGGCCGAAGACGCGCTCGAGCGCCCGCCCGACCTCCTCGGGCGGCGCGACGACCGCCTTCACCTCGCGGCGCAGCAGCGTCCGCACGGCGCGGATCGCGCTGCCGTCGCCGGGGTCGGCGAACGCGACCGTCGCGCGCCAGCGGTCGGCGGCGAGCGGGATCGCCCGCAGCGCCCGCGCGGTGTCCGGCTTCAGCAGCCGCGCCGCCTCGTGCTCGACCGGGTCGGCGCCGGAGAGCGTCGGCTCGAGCGAGACGAGCTCGAGGCCGGCGAGGCGGGCACGGCGCTCGAGCTCGTGCGCCGCTGTCGCGCTCATCAGAGCTCGCGCGCGACGGCGTTCAGGGCGGCGAGCACCTGGCCGCGCGGGGCGATCTCGATCGCGAGGTCCAGCTTCGGGAAGTGGCGGCGCACGCCTTCGAGCCGCGGCTGCAGGTAGACGCTCGCGACGTGGAGCCTGTCGTCGACGAGCACGATCGGGACGACGCGCTCCGAGATCGCGTTCACGAGCGGCACGTAGAGGAAGAGTCGCTCGTCCGGGACGAAGTCGCGCAGGTCGGTGAACGGGAGCCCGGAGCGGACGGCGAGCTCCATCGCGAAGTCGCGGTCGGAGACGAGCCCGAGGTCGAGCAGCACCTCCTCCGGCCGCTCGCCCGGCCGCGCCCGCTCGGCGAGGAGGCCGAGCAGCACCTCGGCCTGGAGCGAGCGGTCGCCGGCGACGTTCACGGCGTGCCCAGCCGCGCGTGGATGCGGCGCTCGCGCTCGATCTCGCGCCGCCGCGCGCGGGCCTCGCGCCGCCGCCGCGCCCGCGTCCCGTTCCGCGTCCGGTACAGCTCGAGCACGAGGTAGAGGGCGTAGAAGACGGCGAACGTCAGCAGCGGGATCAGGACGAAGACGAAGAAGAAGCTGAGGAAGAGCCCGAGGACGAGCGTCACCATCCCGACGGCGGCGAGCAGGTGCCAGAGCCGGCGCGGGATCACCGGGCGCGCTCCGCCGCCGAGCCGCGCGGCTCGATGTCGACGACGAGCGCCCCGCCGGCGCCGTGGCTGACCTCGAGCGGATACGGCATCAGCCGCCGCAGCTCGTCCTCGAGCGGGGCGGGCTCGGCGAGCGAGACCTCGATCACGGCGCGGTCGGAGGCGAAGTGGCGGACGTAGACGTCGGAGACGTGCGGCAGCCTCCCGACCGCCTGCTCGAAGCGGGAGAGCGACGCGAAGTCGTGGAACGGCCCCGCGATCACCTCGACCTCGTCCGCGACGACCTCGCCGCTCGGCGGCTCCGGCTCGGCGCTCTCCTCGAACGCCGCCCGCGGCGCCGGCATCGCCAGCGGCTCGCCGCGCGCGACCCGCTCGACCGACTCCTGGAACTCGCGGACGAGCGCCCGCAGCGAGCGGAGCAGCCCCTCTTTGAGCCGGAGCAGCTCGTCGTACTCGGCCGCGGTCTCGTCGATGCGGAGCCGCGCGTCGCCGCGGATCCGCTGCGCGTCGAGCTCGGCGCCGCCGACGATCCGCCGCGCCCGCTCGAGCGCCTGCTCCTCGATCTCGCCGACGCGCCTGCGGGCGTCCGCCTCGGCGTCGAGCACCTCGCGCTCGCGCCGCTGCACGACCTCCTGCTGCGTGCGCAGCCGCGCCGCCTCGGCGCGCAGCTCGTCCACCTCGCGCCGCAGGGCGGCCGCCTCGGCCTCGCGCTCCCGCAGCACCTGCTGGAGCTGGGCGAGGACGAACTCGACGTCGCCGATCCGGTAGCCGTTGCGCAGCCGCGTCAGCCGCAGCGGCGGATGCGACAGCGCGCCGGCGACGCCTGCCTGCGGGGTCGGGTCGGAAAGGCCCGAGGGTTCCGCCGCATGGGCCATGGCCGAAGTGTCGGAGCGGCCGTTTCGCGCCGCATCGGTGAACCGCGCGCGCTCGTGCGGACAAGTACGGAAGGACTCGCGCGGCCGCCCGCGACGGCTCAGCCCGCCGGGACGATCAGCGTCCCGGCCTCGCCGGCGGCGATCGCGGCCGCGTCCTCGAGCGCGCCGATCCCGGCGACGCCGCCGGTCGCCTCGACGAAGCGGCACGCGGCGTCCACCTTCGGGCCCATCGAGCCCGACGCGAAGCCCAGCCGCCGCAGCTCGACGGGGGTGGTGCGGCGGATCGGCTCGGCGGCCGGCGTCCCCCAGCCGCGCTCGACCGCGGCGACGTCCGTGAGCATGAGCAGGAGGTCGGCGCCGAGCCCGGTCGCGAGCAGGGCGCTGAACAGGTCCTTGTCGATCACCGCCTCGACCCCGCCGAGCTCGCCGCTGCCGTTCGAGACGACCGGGATCCCGCCGCCGCCGCCGCAGACCACGACCACGCCCGCGGCGACGAGGCGCTCGATCGTCGGCAGCTCGACGATCGCGAGCGGCTCCGGCGAGGCGACGACGCGCCGGAAGCGGTCGCCGTCCGGTGCGACCGTCCACCCGCGCTCGGTCGCGAGCCGCAGCGCCTCCGGCTCCTCGTAGACCGGTCCGATCGGCTTCGTCGGCCGCGCGAAGGCGGGGTCGTGCCGGTCGACGACCGCCTGCGTCAGCAGCGTCGCGACCTCGCGGCCGGGGAGCGCGTTCCGCAGGCTCTGGCCGAGCAGGTAGCCGATCATCCCCTCGCTCTCGGCGCCGAGCACGTCGAGCGGGTACGGCGCGACGTCCGGGTAGGCGGCCGCCTGGAGCGCGAGCAGGCCGACCTGCGGGCCGTTCCCGTGCGTGACCACGAGGTCGTAGTCGCGGGTCAGCTCCGCGAGCGCGGCCGCGGCGCGGCGGACGTTGTCGCGCTGGACGGCCGCCTCGAGCGGCTCGCCGCGCCGCAGGAGCGCGTTGCCGCCGAGCGCCGCGAGCAGCCGCTTGCCCATCCTCGAAGCGTCGGTGCGGCCCGGACGCGGGGCATCAGCAGATCGCCGCAGCGGCTATGCGGCTTCCGGCTCCTGTTCCTCGACCGCGGAGACCTCGGGCGCGACGACGCGGGCGCCGCGCGACCAGGAGGCGAGCGCGGCGACGAGGCAGGCGGCGATCGCGAACGCGAACGCCTCGTGCAGGCCGCTGCGGAAGGGCGCCGAGATCAGGTGCGGGAAGAACCCGCGGCCGGAGATCGCGGCGGCGTCGTGCGGCGGGATCTGCGCGAGCACGTGCTTGCCGAGCAGCTCCTTCGCCGGGTTGTAGCCGAGGAAGGCGGCGAAGAGCACCGAGACGGGCGGCAGGTGCGAGACGCGCGCGACGGTGTCGGGCGGGACGCCGTGCGCGGTCAGTCCGGCGGCGAGCGCGTGCGGGAGCGTCGCCGAGAGGCCGACGATCATCAGCGTGAAGAAGATGCCGATCGAGAGCACCTGCGCCGAGTTCTGGAAGGTCTGGTTCATGCCGCCGCCGGCGCCGCGGTGCTCGGCCGGGAGGCTGTTCATCACGCCGGCGCGGTTCGGCGAGGCGAACGCGCCCATCGACATCCCCATCAGCAGCAGGATCGCCGCGAAGAGCCAGTAGGGGAAGTTCACGGGCAGCAGCGCGAGCAGGACGAAGCTGAGGCAGGAGGCGAGCATCCCGCCGGTTGCGAGCACGCGGGAGCCGTAGCGGTCGGAGAGGATCCCGGACGCGGGCCCGGCGAGCAGGAAGCCGACGGTCAGCGGCAGCATCCGGATGCCGGCCCAGAGCGGCGTGTCGGCGAAGTCGACGCCGTGCTGGGGCAGCCAGATCCCCTGCAGCCAGATGATCAGCATGAACATCAGTCCGCCGCGCGCGACCGCCGAGAGGAAGCTCGAGAGGACGCCGAAGGTGAAGGCGCGGATGCGGAAGAGCTGCAGCCGGAACATCGGCGTCTCGGTGCGCGTCTCGAAGACCGCGAACGCGGCGAGGAACGCGACGCCGACGGCGAGGCAGAGCTCGACGAACGGCGAGCCCCAGCCCATCGCGGAGTTCCCGTACGGCCGGATCCCGTACGTGATCCCGATCATCACGAGCACGAGCCCGGTCGCGAAGGTGAGGTTGCCGGGCCAGTCGATCTTCGCGTGGCTGCGGACGCCGATCTCGCGCAGGCTCTTGTACGACCAGATCGTCCCGGCGAGCCCGGTCGGGACGGAGACGAGGAAGACGAGCCGCCACGAGACCGGGGCGAGCAGGCCGCCGAGGACGAGGCCGATGAACATGCCGCTGATCCCGACGACGTTGTTGAGGCCGAGCGCGAGCCCGCGCTGGTTCGCCGGGAACGCGTCGGTGAGGATCGCGACCGAGTTGGCGACGAGGAAGGCGGCGCCGATCCCCTGCACGATCCGGAAGCCGATCAGCCAGTCCGCGCCGGCCGCGCCGGTCATCCAGTCGACGGAGAGCAGCAGCGACGATGCGGTGTAGACGACGTAGCCGAGGTTGTACATGCGCACGCGGCCGTAGATGTCGCCGAGCCGGCCGAGGCTGACGACGAGCACGCTCGAGACGACGAGGAAGCCGAGGATCATCCAGAGCAGGTAGAAGCTGTTCGAGCTCTTCAGCGGGTCGAGGTGGACGCCGCGGAAGATGTCCGGCATCGCGATCAGGACGATCGAGCCGTCGAGCGTGGCCAGGAGGACGCCGAACGTCGTGTTCGACAGGGCGATCCACTTGTAGCGGTCAGGATCGTGATCGACAGGCAACCTGCGCAGGTTACCTGTTTACACTGTGGGCGTGACCCGCGCGTCCTCTGACCTCGCCGCGGCGGCGAGCGAGCTGCGGCTCGTGCTCGGCCAGCTCGTGCGGCGGCTGCGAGCCGAGCATGCGTTCCCGCTCGCGCAGGGCGTCGTCCTGAGCGCGCTCGACCGCGAGGGGCCGGCGACGACCGCCGCGCTCGCCGGTGCGCAGCGCGTGCGGCCGCAGTCGATGGCGCAGACGCTCGCCGAGCTGGAGTCGGACGGCCTCGTCGAGCGGCGGCCCGATCCGGACGACCGCCGGCAGGTGCTGTTCGAGATCACGCCTGCGGGACGCGAGCGGCTGCGCGAGGATCGCCGCCGCCGCGACGGCTGGCTCGCCGCCGCGATGGCCGAGCTCACGCCCGACGAGCAGCAGACCCTGGTCGCCGCCGTGCCGCTGCTGGAGCGGCTCTCGAAGTCTTGACGGAAGGAGACACGTCGTGCGCATCCGCTGGTTCGGGCAGTCCGCGTTCCTGCTGAGCGGCGAGCAGGTCGTCGCGATCGACCCGTTCGGAGACATGAGCGGGCTGGCCGCGCGCGGGATCGAGTGGCCGTACCCGCCGATCGGGCCGCTCGAGGCCGACCTGCTGCTCGTGACGCACGAGCACGGCGACCACAACGCGGTCGAGGTCGTCGCGGGCGAGCCGCACACGCTGCGCTCGCGGGCGGGGACGTTCGCCGACACGCCGGTGGGCGAGGTGGTCGCGGTCGCGGGCGAGCACGACCGGGTCGCCGGGACGCAGCGCGGGCCGATGGCGATGTACCGGTTCACGCTCGACGGCTTGCGCGTGTGCCACCTGGGCGACTTCGGCCAGGCGGCGCTGCGGCCGGAGCAGAAGGAGGCGCTCGGCGAGGTGGACGTGCTGCTGCTCCCGGTCGGCGGCGGCCCGACGGTCGGCGGCGAGGAGGCGGCCCAGGTCGTGCGCGAGCTCGCGCCGCGGCTCGTCGTCCCGCACCACTACCGCAGCGGCGAGCTGACGTTCCTCGAGCCGCCGGACGCGTTCCTCGACGCGCTCGGCGCGGAGGTCGTGCGGCTCGCGGAGAGCGAGGCGGAGGTCGAGCCGCTGCTCGGCACGCGCGAGCAGCCGCGGGTCGCGCTGTTCGCGGCTCCGGTCCGCTAGCCCGCGAAGAACCGGCGCGGGGTCTCGACGAGCAGCTCGTCGATCTGCTCCTGCGTGACCCCGGCGTCGCGTAGCCGGGGCAGGATCCGCTCCGGGATCAGCAGGTAGTCCTGGCCCTCGCCGGGGGCGAAGCGCGGGTTCGCGGCCATGAAGTCGTAGAAGCAGGCGGCGTCGTGGCCGAGGTGGAGCCGGTCGCCGTAGCCCGCCTCGAGCAGCGCGAGCAGCGTCTCGATCCGCTGCTCGTCCGGGTTGAAGCGCTCCCAGCCGAAGCGGTCGAGGCCGAGCCAGGCGCCCGTGTCGGCGAGCGCGCGCAGGTAGTCGAGGTCGTTCGAGTCGCCCGCGTGCGCGACGACGATCCGGCGCGGGTCGACGCCGGCCTCGGTCAGCGCCTCGAGTGCGAGCAGGCCGGTGCGCTGGCGCGCGTTCGTGTGCACCATCACCGGCGCGCCGGTCTCGACCGCCGCTGCCGCGATCAGGCGCAGGATCCGCGGGACGTCGCCGGCGAGCCCGTGCGCCTCGACCGCGCACTTGAGGAACGCGGCGCGGATGCCGGTGTCGTCGATCCCCTCGCGCAGCTCGCGGACGAAGAGCTCGACGAGCTGCTCGTCGGAGCGGTAGGCGAGGAAGCGCGGCAGCTCGAGGAACGAGTAGACGCCGCTCGCGACGATCACGTTCAGCCCGACCGCCTCGGCGACGCGGCGGACGCGCCCGACGTCGCGGCCGAGCCCGATCGCGGTCGCGTCGACGATCGTCCGGACTCCGGCCGCGCGGAGCGCCGAGAGCGTCGCGACCGCGGCCGCGACCCGCGCCTCCTCGTCCCACCACGGCTCCCCGAGCGCGTGCCCGTAGTTGCGAAGCGCCTCCGGCTCGAGCACGAAGACGTGCTCGTGCGCGAGCGTCGGCCCCAGCTCCGCGAGCGGCACCGGCCCGAGCACGGTCTCGACCGTCTCCACCGCGCGATCGTACGCCGGGACCGAACTACGGACTGTCCTGCGCGATCTCCCCGATGCCGCGCCACCGAGCGCAGGAGCACGATCGATGCGTGAAGGAGATGCTGCTCGTCGGCCGCGGCGGCGAGGGAGTCGTGCTCGCGTCGCAGATCCTCGCCGACACGCTCGCGCGCGCCGGCCGCTGGGTGCAGAGCTTCCCCGAGTTCAAGGCGGAGCGCCGCGGCGCGCCCATCTCCGCCTTCCTCCGCTACGACGAGGACGAGCCGATCCACCGCCGCTGGAAGCTCTCCGCGTGCGACGTGCTCGCCGTCGTCTCGCCCTCGCCGCCGACCCCGCAGGCGCTCGCCTCCGTCCGGCCGGGCGGGCTCGCCGTCCTCAACCGGGAGACCCGCTACGCCGTGGCCGGCGACTTCCAGCTTGCGCACGTGCCCGCCTCGCGGATCGCGCAGCGGCACGGCGTCTGCTCCTCCGAGGGCCGCCCGATGGGGAACACCGCGCTCCTCGGCGCGCTCGTCCGCCTCCTCGTCCCGGACGCGCTGCCGCACCTCGAGGCGGCGCTCGCCGCGCGCATGGGCGACCGCGCCGGCCCGAACGTCGCCGCCGCGCGCGAGGGCTACGACCGCGCTACCCGCCAGCACGCGCGCGCCGGCGACGCGCCGCCCGAGCCGCCGCCCGCGTCGAAGCCGTGGCTCGCGCCGCTCTGGCCCGTCTCCACGACCGACTCGCTCGCGCTCGCCACCGGCAGCTGGTCGCTCGAGCGCCCGCGCCTGACCGAGCACTGCACCGCGTGTGCCCTCTGCGCGCTCTTCTGCCCCGAGGGCGTGATCACGCGCAACGGCGACGGCATGGCGATCGACCTCCTCCACTGCAAGGGCTGCGGCATCTGCGAGGACGTCTGCCCGGTCAAGGACGCGGTCGAGATGGAGGACGTCAGGGCGTGAGCGAGCGCACGGTCATGACCGCGAACGACGCCGCCGCGCAGGCCGCCGTGCTGGCGCGCGTCCAGGCCATCGCGTGCTACCCGATCACGCCGCAGACGCTGATCGTCGAGCGGCTCGCCGAGCTCGTCGCCGGCCGCGACGACGTCGAGTTCGCGAACCTCGAGAGCGAGCACTCGATGTTCGGCTACGCGATCGGCGCCGCCCGCGCCGGCGTCCGCGCCTTCACCGCCACCTCGTCGCAGGGGCTCCTCTACGCGCACGAGCAGCTCCACCGCGCCTCGCGCGAGCGGATCCCGCTCGTCGCCGTCGACGTCAACCGCGCGATCTTCGCGCCGTGGAGCATCGAGCCCGACCACTCGGACTCGATGGCGCAGCGCGACACCGGCTGGATCCAGCTCTACTGCGCCTCCGCCCAGGAGGTGCTCGACTCCGTCCTCTGCGCCTACCGGCTCGCCGAGGAGGCGATGCTGCCGGTGCTCGTCTGCCTCGAGGGCTTCCTCCTCTCGCACACCTCCGAGGTCGTCGAGGTGCCCGCGCAGGAGGAGGTCGACGCGTTCCTCGGGGCCTGGCGGCCGCCCGCCGAATGGCTGCTCGACCCGGCGCGGCCGCGGACGTTCTCGGCGCTCCCGGAGCCGCGTGACTACGACGCGTTCCAGCGCAACGTCGCGCACGCGCACGACGAGGCGCGCGGGCTGATCGAGCAGGTCGCGGCCGAGTTCGCGGGGCGCTTCGGCCGTCCGAAGGCGGGCGCGCTCGAGCTGCACGGAAACCCGGAGGCGTCGCAGGCGCTCGTCGCGATCGGGACGATCGCCGAGTCGGCGCGCGAGCTGCTGGCGGACGACCCCGACCTGCTCGTCGTCCGCGTCCACGCGTACCGGCCCTTCCCGGCGCACGCGCTCGTCGAGGCGCTCGCCCACGCGGAGCACGTCTCGGTCGTCGACCGCGCGCCTGCGTTCGGCTCGCTCGGCCCGCTCGGCGCCGACGTCCGCTCGCTCGGCCTCGACGCCGAGGTCGCCGACTACGTCTGCGGGCTCGGCGGCACCGACGTCACGCCCGCGACCCTGCGCTGGCTGCTCGAGCAGACGCGCGCGGGTGCGGCCGGCCCGGAGCCGGTGCTCGTCCCGCTGGAGGCGAGCTGATGGCGACCTGGCTCGACGAGGTCGTCTCGGAGGAGCGGCAGCTCCTGCCCGGCCATGCCGCGTGCGCAGGCTGCGGTCCCGCGATCAACGTCCGCCACCTGCTCGGCGCGCTCCACGCCGCCGCGCCCGAACGGGAGACGGTGCTCGTGATCCCCGCCTCGTGCTGGACGATCATCGCCGGCATCTGGCCGGTGAACGCGTTCCACTGCGCGGTGCACCTGACGCCGTTCGCCTCCGCGCCGGCCGAGGCGTCCGGGATCAAGGCGGCCCTGCGGCTGCGCGGCCAGGACGCGAACGTCGTCATCTGGGCGGGCGACGGCGCGACCGCGGACATCGGCTTCGCCGGCCTCTCCGCCGCGGCCGAGCGGAACGAGGACCTGATCTACGTCCTCAACGACAACGAGGCGTACATGAACACCGGCGTCCAGAAGTCCGGCGCGACCCCCGAGGGCGCCTGGACGACGACCACCCCGGCGCGCGCGCCCCGGCGCGGCGCGAAGAAGGACCTGGCGCGGATCATGGCCGCGCACGGCATCCCGTACACGGCGACGGTCGCCGCCGGCTCGCTGCCGCTCGTCCGCGACTTCCGCGCCAAGGTCGTCCGCGCCGCGCGGATCGAGGGCTTCCGCTTCCTGCACGCGCTCGGCGGCTGCCCGCCGGGCTGGCGCTACCCGACCTCGCAGTCGGCGGAGGTCGTGCGGCTCGCGGTCGAGGCGCGGCACTTCCCGCTCTGGGAGGCCGACGCGGACGGGCTGCGGATCACGTACCGGCCGAGGCATCCCGCGCCGGTGAGCGAGTTCCTGTCGACGCAGGGCCGCTTCGGCCACCTCGGCGCCGCCGAGGTCGCGGCGATCCAGGCCCACGTCGACGAGCGCTGGCAGCAGCTGGAGAGAGAGGAGCGCCGAGATGGCGACGCGTGAGTACCCGAAGATCCGGATCCGGCCGCACGGGCTGGACGAGAGCGTGTACGGCCCGGTCGAGGTCGCCTGGCACGACGACCGGCTGACGATCACGGCGGTCGGCGCCTGGCGGGCGACGCTGAGGGAGGAGCCGCTGACCGACGCGGGCCAGCAGGTCGTGATCGAGATCCGGCCGCCCGAGAGGCTCGAGGAGACCGTCCCGGGCGCCGACTGATGGTCGCGGTCGCCGCGCCCGAGCTCGTCTCCGGCAACCGCCTGACCGCGCTCGCCGCGCTCTCGGCCGGCTGCCGCTTCTTCGCCGGCTACCCGATCACGCCGTCGAGCGAGATCTACCGGACGATGATGGAGGAGCTGCCGCGCCGCGGCGGCCTCGCGGTCTCGGCGCCGGACGAGATCTCGGCGATCGCCGCGTGCGTCGGCGCCTCGCTGGCCGGCTTCCCCGCGATGACCGCGACCTCGGGGCCGGGCTTCGCGCTCATGGTCGAGACGGTGCAGTACGCGGTGATGACCGAGACCCCGCTCGTGGTCGCGCTCGTGCAGCGGCTCGGCCCGTCCACCGGCGGCGCGACGCAGGGCGGGCAGGGCGACGTGCTCCTGGCCGAGTTCGCGGGCTCGGGCGGCTACACGATCCCGGTCTTCGCGCCCTCGACCGCGGCGGAGTGCTGGCGCCTGACCCGGGCCGCGTTCGCGTGGGCGGAACGGCTGCGGACTCCGGTCGTCCTGCTCTCCGACAAGGAGGTCGGGATGACGCTCGAGACGGTCGACACCGCGGCGCTCGAGGGCGACCCGGTGCCGCCGCGGGCCGGGTTCGGCGCGGGCCGGGTCGTCCGGACGGGGTCGGCGCACGACCGCGAATGGCGGCTGCGCAAGCCGAACCCGGAGGTGGTCGAGGTGCTGGCGGAGCTGCGCGGCAAGGTCGAAGCGGCGGCGGACGAGCTCGCGCTCGTCGACGCGGACCTCGAGGAGGGCGCGGACACGCTCGTCGTCTCGTACGGCGTCTCGGCGCGGGCGGCGCGCGAGGCGTGCGACCGGGTGCGGGCGCGCGGGCGGCGCGTCTCGTTCCTCGCGCCGAAGACGCTCTTCCCGGTGGCGGAGCGGGCGCTCGCGGCGGCGCTCGCGGGCACTGCGCGCGTGGTCGTGGTCGAGGAGAACGCGACCGGTCTCTACGCGGGCGTGCTCGCCGGACGGCTCGGCGGCCGCGAGCTCGTGCGCGTGAACGGGGTCGGCGCGATGATCCCGCCCGCGCGGATCGAGGAGGCGATCGCGTGACCCTGTTGCGCGAGGGCGCGGGCCCGTGGTGCAAGGGGTGCGGCCATCCGCTCGTGCTGCGCGCGCTCGACCGCGCGCTCGCGGGGATCGACCCGGCGGAGCTGGTCGTCGTCACGGACATCGGCTGCGTCGGACTCGCGGACGCACAGCTCGCGACGCCGCACACGATCCACACGACGCACGGGCGCTCGACCGCGTTCGCGACCGGGATCTCGCTCGCCGACGCGGTGCTCGGCGCGGGCCGGCTGAAGACGGTCGTCCTGATCGGCGACGGCGGCGCGACGATCGGCATCAACCACCTCGTCAACGCGGCGCTGCTCAACCCGGACGTGACGGTCGTCGTCCACGACAACTTCCTCTTCGGGATGACCGGCGGCCAGAACTCCGCGTTCACGCCCGAGGGCTTCGTCACCGCGACGACGCCGGGCGGCGCGTTCGTGCCGCCGCTCGACCTCGCGCGCGTGCTGCTCGCGGCGCGGGCGCCGTTCGTGGCGCGGACGGCCGGCGGCGACCGGGAGCTGCCGGAGCTGCTCGCGCGCGCCGTCGCGCACCCGGGCTTCGCGGTCGTCGAGGTGCTGGAGCTGTGCACCGCGTACGCGACCCGCTGGAACGAGCTGACGGGCGCGCGGCTGCGCGGGCTCGCGGAGGAGGCGGGCTACGAGCTGGGCGTCCTGCGTGACGAGCCGCGGCCGACGTTCGCGGAGGCGTACCGCGCGCACGCTCCCGCGCCGGCGGGGGACGACGCTCCGGCCGCGGCGGCGCGGCTCGCGCACGAGCTCGAGGAGCCGGTGCGGCTGGTGCTGGCGGGCACGGCGGGCGAGCGCGTCCAGAGCGCGGCGACCGCGCTCGCACGCGCCGCGCTCGCCTGCGGCCTGCAGGCGACGCAGAAGAACGACAACCCGGTCACGCAGGGCACCGGCTTCTCGCTGTCCGAGCTGATCCTCTCGCCGGAGCCGATCGGCTACACCGGGATCGAGCGTCCGGACGCGGTGCTCGTCGTCTCGGCGGAGGGTGCGCGCGAGCTGGCGGCGACCGGGCTGCTCGCGCGGGTGGACGGCGGAACGTTCGTGCTCGCCGACGAGTCGGTCGAGCTGCCGCCGCTGGAAGCCGCGGTCGAGCGCCTGCCGTTGCGCGACACCGCCGGCCCGAAGGGCGCCGCCCTCGCGGCAGTCGAGGCGTGGCTCGAGCGAGACGGCCGCATCCCGGCCGGGGCGCTCTCCGCCTGACCCCCTTGCTTCGGCATGCCGAAGCACCGTCGCGGAACCGTCACGACTTGCCGACGCCGTCGTACGCACCGCCGCATGACGAAGGCGTGACGGTCGCGTCACTCGACACCCGCATGGACAGAGGCAGATGTCCGTTCGGGACATGCCCCGGTGTCTGACACCGGGACATGCCTCAACCGGCCATGTCCCGCAGGGTCGCCGTGACGAAGCCGTGAGTCTTTCGCCAGGAAGGTGCCTGACGCCGTCCGACCGGAACGGACACGTCCGCGTCACTAGGATCGGCGCGTGTCCGTGCTCGAGACGCAGCCGCCCGCGTTCACGCCCGACGGCGCGGCCGAGGTCGCGGCGAAGGCGTTCGGCCTCGCCGGCGGCGCCGCCACCGACCTCGGCAGCGAGCGCGACCAGACCTTCCTGATCGAGAGCCCGGCCGGCGACGCGGTGCTCAAGATCTCCAACACGGGCGAGGATCCGGCCGTCCTCGACCTCGAGCACGAGGCGATCCTCCACGCCCTTCGCGTCGACCCGGAGCTGCCGATCGCGCGCCCGCTCGGCCGCTCCGTGCACGGCGACCACCAGGTGCGGTTGTTCGAGCGCCTGCACGGCCGCAAGGGCGGCCCGGAGCTCGACGACGACGCCGTCCGCGCCTACGCGCAGACCCACGCCCGCCTCAACCTCGCGCTCCGCTCCTTCTTCCACCCGGCCGCTGGCCGCGAGCTCCTTTGGGACCTCGCGCGCACGCCGCAGCTCCGCCCGCTCCTCCCCTCGATCGCGGACGAGCGCCGCCGCGCCCTCGTCGAGCGCGCGATCGACCGCTTCGAGGAACGCGTCGCGCCCGCGTGGCCGCGCCTCCGCGCCCAGGTCGTCCACGGCGACCTCAACACCGACAACGTCCTCCTCGACGAGCGCCACCGGATCGCCGGGATCGTCGACTTCGGCGACTGCTCGCACAGCGCGCAGGCGGCCGACTTCGCCGTCGCGCTCGCCTCGCTCCTGCGCGGCCGCCCGGTCGAGGACGTCTTCCGCGTCGGCCGGATCGCGGTCGACGGGTACGCCTCGCGGATCCCGTTCGAGCAGCTCGAGCTCGACCTGCTCGGCGACCTCGTCGCCGCGCGCCTGGCGATGATCGTCGCGATCAGTGCCTGGCGCTCGGCCCGCTACCCGGAGAACGCGGCCTACATCCAGGCGTGGGACGACGACTCGTGGACGCTGCTCGAGCACTTCGACGCGCTCGGCGCGGACGCGGTCGCCCGCGAGCTCGGCGCCGCTGCGCCGGCCGTCCCGACCCGTGAGCTCGCCGCGCGCCGCGACCGCGCGGTCGGCGGCATCCTCACCGGCCTCACCTATGCCGAGCCGGTCCACCTCGCGCGCGGCGAGGGCGTCTGGCTCCTCGGCCCCGGCGGCGAGCGCTTCCTCGACTCCTACAACAACGTCCCGGTCGTCGGCCACTGCCACCCGCGCGTCACCGAGGCCGTCGTCCGCCAGACGCGCGCCCTGAACACGCACGCGCGCTACCTCTACGAGCCGCTCGTCGAGCTGGCCGAGCGCCTGCTCGCGACGATGCCGGCCGAGGCGGCGCTCGACACGGTCATGCTCGTGAACTCGGGGAGCGAGGCGAACGACGTCGCCTGGCGGATCGCCGTCGGCGCGACCGGGAACCGCGGCGCGATCGTGACCGAGCACGCCTACCACGGCGTCACCGACGCGATCGCCGACCTCTCGCCCGAGGAGTGGCCGCACGGCTTCCGGCCCGCGAGCGTCGCCACGATCGCCCCGCCGGGCTCGGGCGCCGATGTCGCGGTGGAGCTCGACCGCGCCCTCGGCGAGCTCGACGGGCTCGCCGTCACGATGATCGACGGCGCCTTCACGAGCGACGGCGTCCGCGTCGCGACGCGCGACGAGATGGCCGCGCTCGTCCGCCGCACCCACGACGCGGGCGGCCTCTTCGTCGCCGACGAGGTGCAGGCCGGCCACGGCCGCACCGGCGAGCACCTCTGGTCGTTCGCCGCGCACGGGCTCGTCCCCGACCTCGTCACGCTCGGCAAGCCGATGGGGAACGGCTATCCGGTCGCCGCCGTCGTGACGCGGCGGGAGATCCTCGACCGCTTCGCCTTCGCCGGGACGGTCTTCAGCACCTTCGGCGGCAACCCGGTCGCCGCCCGCGCCGCGCTCGCGGTGCTCGACGCGATCGAGGACGAGCGCCTGGTCGTGCGAGCGGCCGCGGTCGGCGCGCGGCTGCGCGAGCGGATCGCGGCGCTCGGCGCTCCCGGCGTCGTCGAGGTGCGCGGCCGCGGCCAGATCACGGGCGTCGAGCTCGAGTCGCCGGAGCTGGCGGAGCGCGTCGTGAACCGGCTGCGCGAGGAGCGGATCCTGATCGGCCGCACGGGCCGCCGCGACGACACGCTCAAGATCCGGCCGCCGCTCGTCTCCGGCGACGAGCACGCCGACCTGCTCGTGGACGCGCTGGCGCGGGCGCTCGCCTAGCCCGCCGCCCGCGAGGCCAGCTCCGCCTCGACCTCGGCGACGTCGACCCCGGCGACGGCGAGCAGGACGTAGAGGTGGTAGACGACGTCGGCCGCCTCGGAGACGAGCCGGCCGTCGCGGGCGGTCGCGGCGATCGCGGCCTCGACCGCCTCCTCGCCGAGCTTCTGCGCCGCCCGCTCGACGCCCGCGTCCGCGAGCGCGGCGGTGTACGAGCCCTCCGGCCGGTCGCGCACGCGCTCGACGACCGTCCGCCAGAGCTCGGGCGCGAAGCAGGAGAGCGAGCCGGTGTGACAGGCCGGCCCGGCGGGGCGGACGCGCACGAGCAGGGCGTCGCCGTCGCAGTCGTCGCGCAGCTCCTCGACCCGGAGGACGTTCCCGGAGGTCTCGCCCTTGTGCCAGAGCTCCTGCCGCGAGCGGCTCCAGAACCACGCCTCGCCGGTCTCGCGGGTGCGCCGCTCCGCCTCGGCGTCCATCCACGCGAGCATCAGCACGCGGCCGGAGTCCGCGTCCTGCACGATCGCCGCGCGCAGCTCAGGCTGCATCGCGGAGCGGGACGCCGAGTCCCCGCAGCTCGTCGCGAAGCGAGACGAGCCGGGCCGGGTTCTCGTGGAGGATCGAGGCGAGGAGCGCCGCCTGCGCGACCTCGAGCGCGGCGGCGACGTGGGCGGCGGTGCCGGCGCCGCCGGACGCGATGACCGGCAGCGAGACCGCGTCGCGGAGCTCGGCGAGCAGCTCGACGTCGTAGCCGGCGCGCGTGCCGTCGCGGTCGATGGACGTGACGAGCAGCTCGCCGGCGCCGCGCGCCTCGCACTCGCGCGCCCAGGCGACGGTCGCGCGTGCGGTCTCGCGCGTGGCGGAGTGCGAGCGGACGCGGCCGTCCTCCGTGTCGATCGCGACGACGACCGCCTGGCTCCCGAGCGCGTCCGCGAGCTCCTCGACGAGCTGCGGCCGGGCGAGCGCGGCCGAGTTGACGGAGACCTTGTCCGCGCCCGCCTCGAGCACGGCGGCCGCGTCCTCGACGGTGCGGATCCCGCCGCCGACCGTGAACGGGATCGAGACCTGCTCGGCGACGCGCGCCGCGACCTCGACCGCGGAGCCGCGCGCCTCGAGCGTCGCGGCGACGTCGAGGAAGACGAGCTCGTCCGCGCCCGCCTCCGAGTAGGCGGCGCCCAGCTCGACCGGGTCGCCGACGTCGCGCAGCTCGCGGAAGTGGACGCCCTTGACGACGCGCCCGGCGGCGACGTCGAGGCACGGGATCAGACGCGGGAGAGGCATCGCTCGAGGTAGCCGGCGAGGAAGCGGCCGCCTGCTGGGCCACTCTTCTCCGGGTGGAACTGGACGCCGAGGAAGGAGCCGTGCTCGACGACGGCCGCGACTCCCTCGCTCCAGGCGGTCGTCGCGGGCGAGGCGGCCGCGTAGGAGTGCGCGAACCAGAACGCGCTGCCGTCCGGCTCGACCGGCGCCCAGCCGATGCGGGGGACGCGTCCCTCGCGCAGCCGCACGGCGCGGCCGGGGACGAGCCCGAGCCCGGGAACGCCGCCGTCCTCCTCGGACTCCTCGAGCGCGAGCTGCAGGCCGAGGCAGATCCCGAGCGTCGGGCGCCCGAGCCGCGCGCGCTCGCGGAGCGCCTCGTCGAGCCCCCGTGCGCGCAACCCCGCCATCGCGCTCGCCGCCGAGCCCACGCCCGGCAGGACGGCGACCTCGGCCTCGACGAGCGCGGCCGGCTCCTCGACGAGCTCCGCGCGCGACCCGAGCCGCGCGAGCGCGAGCTCCACCGAGCGCACGTTCCCGGCGCCGTACGCCGCGATCGCGATCGTCACAGCAGCCCTTTCGTGGACGGGATCCCGGCGCCCTCGCGCGCGACCGCGGCGCGGAGCGCGCGGCCGACCGCCTTGAACGCCGCCTCGGCGACGTGATGGTCGTCGCGACCGGACGACGTGACGTGCAGCGTCAGCCGAGCCGCCGACGCGAACGACTCGAGCACGTGCCGCGCGAGGCCGGGATCGAGCTCGAGGCGGATCTCCGCGCCGCGGCGGCCGCCGAGGTCGACCGCCGCCTGGGCGAGCGCGTCGTCCATCGGCACGACCGCGTTCCCGTAGCGCGCGATCCCGGCGCGGTCGCCGAGCGCCCGGTCGAGCGCCTCGCCGAACGCGATCGCCGTGTCCTCCGCGGTGTGGTGCGGCCCGGTCTCCCAGTCGCCCGCGCCGTCGACGACGAGGTCGAGCCCGCCGTGGAAGGCGAGCTGCTCGAGCAGGTGGTCGTAGAGGCCGGCGCCGGTCCGGACGCTCACGCGCGCCTCGCCGTCGAGGCCGAGCCGGACGCGGATCGCCGTCTCCGCGGTCGCGCGAACCGAGCGCGCCCGCCGCGAACCTTGTAACAGACTGTTACTTGGAGCGCGGTCGAGGACGCGGGCGAGCGCCGCGAGCAGCAGGTCGTCGTCCTCGCGGTCGCGGACGCTGATCCGGATCCCGCCGCCGGTGACGCGCGGGACGACGCCGTGCCGGAGCAGCGCGTCGGCGAGCGCGTCGGGATCCTCGACCGGGACGAAGACGAAGTTCGCGCGCGACGGGAGCGGCTCGAGGTCGAGCCCGCGCAGCTCCGCGGCGAGGCGCTCGCGCTCCTCGACGACCCACGCCACCTCGGGCGGGTTCCGCAGCGCCGCCAGGGCGAGCGCGGCCGAGAGGGTCGAGACCGGCGCGGGCGACTGCCGCGCCCGCAGCTCGGCGGCGAGCTCCCGCCCGGCGAGCAGGTAGCCGACGCGCGCGCCCGCGAGCGCGAAGGCCTTGGAGAACGTCCGCACGACGACGACGTCCCCGTCGTGGATCAGCCCGGCCGCGGTCTCGCCCGCGTACTCGAAGTACGCCTCGTCCACGACGAGCGGCCGCGCGGCGGGCAGCTCCGGCAGGTCGCCGAACGGGTTCCCCGGGCGGCAGCAGAACGTGAGCGCGGGCGACTCGTCGCTGACCCGCGCGCCGGCGAGCTGGGCGGCGACCCGGAAGAGCGGGTAGGTCGGCTCGGGCGGGATCGCGACCGTGTCGCCGGGGCCGGCGAACGCACGGCCGCACAGCAGGATCAGGTCGTCCGCGCCGGCGCCGAGGACGACGTTCTCGGGCTCGACGCCCGCGTAGCGCGCGATCGCCGCCTCGAGCTCGGTGTAGCCGCCGTGCGGGTACGTGTTGACGTCGGCGAGCGCGCCCGCGAGCGCGCCCGGCCGCGCCGAGGGGAGCGGCAGGGCCGGCACGTTCCCGTCGAAGCGCAGGATCTCGACCGGGTCGAGGCCGGCGCGCCGAGCGAGCTCCTCCGTCGACGGCGCCCACTCGTACGGCCGGAACTCCTCCGCCAGGGCTCTCACCGCGCCACCGCCGCCGCGTGCGCGGGCAGACCCTCGACCGCGGCGAGCGCCTCGACCGTCGGCCGCACGCGCGCGAGCCCCGCCTCGGTCAGCCGCTGCACGGTGACCGGCTTCAGGAACGTCTCCAGGCCGAGCCCGCCGACCGAGCGCGCCCAGCCGCCGGTCGGGAGGACGTGGTTGCCGCCGGTGCCGAGGTCGCCGGTCGGGACGGGGGAGTTCGCGCCGACGAAGATCGCGCCGGCGTTGCGGATCCGGCCGGCGAGCGCCTCGGCCTCGCCGAGCAGGACGACGTGCTCGGGCGCGCGCAGCTCCACCTCGGCGAGCGCCGCCTCGAGGTCGTCGCCCTCGACGATCGCGCAGACTGCGTCCGGCCCGTGCTCCGCCTGCGCCGCCAGCTCGAGCTCGGCCAGCCGCCGGTCGCCGCCGCGGCCGAGGACGACGACCACCTCCGACGGACCGGCGGGGAGGTCGATCGCGACGTCGCGGGACACGAGCAGCTTCGCCTCGTTCACGTACGCGTTGCCGGGGCCGACGACCTTGTCGACGCGCGGGATCGTCTCCGTCCCGTAGGCGAGCGCGGCGATCGCCTGCGGTCCGCCGAGCGCCCAGACCTCGTCGAGCTCCAGGAGCTCCGCCGCCGCCGCGACGAGTCCCGCCCCGGCAGGCGGCGTGACGACGACGATCCGCTCGACGCCGGCCGCCTGCGCGGGCACCGCGCACATGACGAGCGTCGAGACGAGGCCGCGCGGGACGTAGATCCCGACCGACGCGAGCGGCACCCAGCGACGCTCGAGCTCGACGCCCGGCTCCACCTCGAGCTGCAGGTCGGGCGGCCGCTGGTGTGCGTGCCAGCGGCGGACGCGGCGCGCGAGGTCGAGCAGCGCCTGCTCGGGCAGCCCGCTCTCGCGCTCGGCGCGGGCGGGCTCGACGCCGTCCAGGCGCAGCGACCACTCGCGCACGGCCGCGTCGCCGCGCGCGCGGACGTCGGCGACGATCTCGGCGACCGAGCTCATCCGAGCATCCGCTCCACGGGGACGAGCAGGATCGAGGAGGCGCCGGCGGCCTCGAGCTCGGGCAGCAGCCGCCAGACGTCGGCGGCGGGGACGAGGCTGTGCACCGCGACCATGCCCGGCTCGGCGAGCGGGAGGACGCTCGGCGCGCGCGAGCCGGGCACGAGCGCCGAGATCGTGGCGAGCGCGTCCTCGGGCGCGTTCAGCATCAGATAGCGCATCCCGCGCGCGTCCACGACCGAGCGGAAGACCGAGGCGAGCTGCTCGGCGTCGGCGCGCGGCTCGGGCGGGCCGATCAGCACGGCCTCCGACTCGAGCAGGGTCGCGACGGAGCGGAGCCCGTTCGTGCGCAGCGTCGAGCCCGAGGAGACGAGGTCGACGATCGCGTCGGCGAGCCCGAGGCGCGGGGCGAGCTCGACGGAGCCGTGCACGTCGACGAGCTCGATCGGCTCCGGCAGCAGCTCGCGCGCGAGGCGGGGGAAGCTCGTCGCGACGCGCGCGCCACGCAGCTCCGCGAGCGAGCGAACGGGCGATTCCGCGGGCACCGCCGCCTCGAGGGTGCAGGCGCCGAAGCCGAGCCGCACGAGCTCGCGCACGTCGGCGCCCCGCTCGCGGACGATGTCGAGGCCCGTGATCCCGCAGTCGACGACGCCGTCCTGGACGTACTCGGGCACGTCGTCGGCGCGGACGAGCAGCGCCTCCACCGGCGCGTTCCGGCACGGGAAGGCGAGCGCCCGGTCGCCGGGCGTCTCGGGCCCGAGCCCCGCGTCGTGCAGGAGCTCGACCGCCGGCTCGCGCAGCCGGCCCTTCGAGGGGACGGCGATCCTCAGGCGCGCCGCTTCCGGCGCCTCAGCGCCAGCCGGTAGCCGCCCTCGCCGTTCCGCAGCCACTGCGCCACGCGCGTCACCGTCGTCGTCGACGCCTGCGCCCGCTTCGCGACCTCGAGGTAGGGGAGCCCTTCGTCCAGCAGCTGCGCCACCTGCCAGCGGTGCGCCATCGCGTCCAGCTCCGAGCGCGTGCAGAGGTCCCGCAGGAAGCTCTCCGCCTCCGCCGGCGACTTCAGCGACGCGATCGTCGCGAAGAGATCCTGCCAATGTCGTTCCTCCATCGTGTTAGCATGGTAACACGATGACAGAGGAGTTCGCAATCGTTCCGGCGGTGGACGTGCTCGACGGCCGTGCCGTGCGGCTCGTCCAGGGCGACTACGACCGAATCGGCCGGGAGGCGGGGGACCCGCTCGCCCTCGTCCGCCGCTTCGCGGCCCGCGCGCCCCTCGTCCACGTCGTCGCGCTCGGCGCGGCGCGCGACGGCGGGGCGCCGCTCGAGCTGGCGCGCGCCGCGGTCGCCGCGGCGGCGCCGGCGCAGGTGCAGCTCGGCGGCGGCGTCCGCTCGGTCGCCGACGCGGTCGCGCTGGCGGAGGCGGGCGTCGCGCGGGTGATCGTCGGCACGGCCGCGTTCGGCCCGGCGCCGCTCGAGGAGTTCGCGGCCGCGCTCGGCGAGAGCCTCGCGGTCGCGGTCGACGTCGCCGACGGGGTCGTGCGCACCGCCGGCTGGCTCGAGTCGTCCGGGCTGACGGCGGCCGAGGCGTTCGCGCGCTGCGCCGGCGCGGGCGTCGCGACCGTCGTCTGCACCGCGATCGACCGCGACGGCACCGCGGGAGGCCCGGCGCTCGAGCTGCTGCGCGAGGCGCGCGCCGCGTTCCCGGGTCGTCTGCTCGCGGCGGGCGGGATCCGGGACGCCGCCGACGTCGAGGCCGTCCGGGAGACCGGCGCCGACGGCGTCGTCGTCGGCCGCGCGCTGCTCGACGGGACGCTCGCGCTCTAGGCGGCGCGTGAGCGCGCGCCCGCGTTGTGCGCGCTGCCGTTCCCCGCGAGCCAGGCGTCGACGGCGGCCGCGCAGCGCCGGCCCTCCTCGATCGCCCAGACGATCAGCGATTGTCCGCGCCGCGCGTCGCCCGCCGCGAAGACGCCAGGCCGGGAGGCGCTGTACTCCTCGGTGGCGACGTTGCCGCGCGCGTCGCGCTCGAGCCCGAGCGCGTCGAGCAGTCGCGGCTCGGGGCCGAGGAAGCCCATCGCGAGCAGGACGAGATCCGCCGGGTGCTCCTCCTCGCTTCCGTCCACCGGCGCGAACGGCGGCGCGCCCGCGTTCCGCACCCAGTGGATCCGCTCGACGCGGCCGTCGCCGGAGAGGCCGGTCGTCGAGAGCGCGAACCGCTGCTCGCCGCCCTCCTCGATCGCGTACGAGCGGCGGTACTTGACCGGCCAGAGCGGCCACGGCGAGAGCTCGTCGGAGCGTCGCGCGGGCGGCTCGCCGAGCAGCTCGATCTGCGTGACCGAGGCGGCGCCCTCGCGGTGCGCGCTCGCGACGCAGTCGGCGCCGGTGTCGCCGCCGCCGATCACGACGACGTGCTTGCCGGCCGCGGTCAGCTCCGGCTCGGCCGTGCCGGCGACGGCGCGGTTGCGGCCGTAGAGGTAGTCCATCGCGAAGTGGACGCCGTCCAGCTCGCGGCCGGGGACGGGCAGGTCGCGCGGCACGCGCGAGCCGGTCGCGAGCACGACCGCGTCGAAGCCGTCGAGCTGCTCGGCGTCCTCGATCTCGACGCCGCAGCGGAACTCGACGCCCTCCTCCTCGAGCTGGGCGAGCCGCCGCTCGATCACGTGCTTCTCGATCTTGAAGTCGGGGACGCCGAAGCGGAGCAGGCCGCCGGCCGCCTCGTCGCGCTCGAAGACGACGACCTCGTGGCCGGCGCGGGCGAGCTGCTGCGCGCAGGCGAGCCCGGCGGGGCCGGAGCCGACGACCGCGACCGAGCGGCCGCTGCGCTCGGCGGCGGGCTGCGGGACGATCCAGCCCTCGTCCCAGGCGCGGCTGACGATCGCGAGCTCGACCTGCTTGATCGCGACGGCGTTGCCCTCCTCGATCTCGAGCACGCACGCGGCCTCGCACGGCGCGGGGCAGAGGCGGCCGGTGAACTCGGGGAAGTTGTTCGTGCGGTGGAGCTGCTCGATCGCCTCGGCGAAGCGGTCGCGGTAGACGAGGTCGTTCCAGTCGGGGATCAGGTTCCCGAGCGGGCAGCCGTGGTGGCAGAACGGGACGCCGCACTCCATGCAGCGCGCCCCCTGCTCGCGCAGCTCGACGAGCGGCAGCGTGCGGACGAACTCGCGGTGGTCGCGGACGCGCTCGGCGGGTGCGCGCTCGGGCGCCTTCCGCCGCTCGATCCGCTTGAACGCCCCTAGCTCGCCCATCGCCCCGCCCTCTTCGGACATGTCCCGGGACCAGGTCCGGGGACATGTCCGTACGGGACAGAAGCCCGCTCTACGAAACGGATCGCGGCGCAGCCGCCGCGGCGGACAGGTCCGCCGCGGCCATGGCTCGGGACCAGGTCCGGGGACATGGCCGGAAGCGACAGGGTCATGCGGCCTCCTCGCCTTCGGACTCGGTCGTGTAGAAGCCCTCGCCGCCGGTCGAGACCGCGGCGAGCTCGAGCGCGCGCTTGAAGTCGTGCGGCATCACCTTCACGAACCGGCCCGGATCCCAGTCGGCCAGCAGCCGCGCCGCCACCGCCGAGCCCGTGCGCTCCAGATGCTCCTCGACGAGCGCCCGCAGCTCCGCGTCGTCCTCCACGTGCTCGAGCCCGACGAGCTCGGGGTTGCAGCGGGCCGAGAACTCGAGCTCGTCGTCGAGGACGTACGCGACGCCGCCGCTCATGCCGGCGGCGAAGTTCCGGCCCGTCGGCCCGAGCACGACGACGACGCCGCCGGTCATGTACTCGCAGCCGTGGTCGCCGACACCCTCGACCACTGCCCGCGCGCCGGAGTTCCGTACCGCGAAGCGCTCGCCCGCGAGCCCGCGGAAGAACGCGCGGCCCGAGGTGGCGCCGTAGAGGACGGTGTTGCCGGCGATCACGTTCTCCTCGGCGACGAAGCCGGCGCCCTCGGGCGGCCGGATCGCGAGCACGCCGCCGGAGAGGCCCTTGCCGACGTAGTCGTTCGCCTCGCCGACGAGCGTCAGCTCGACCCCCGGCGCGAGCCAGGCGCCGAACGACTGGCCGGCGGAGCCGCGCAGCGTGTAGCGCAGCGTCCCCTCCGGCAGCCCGTCGCGGCCGTGCTCGGCGGCGACCGCGTGCGAGAGCAGGCCGCCGACGGTCCGGTTCACGTTCGCGACCTCGAACTCGCCGCCGCCCGCCTCGATCAGCGTCCAGTCGAGCGCGTCCTCAAGCGCCGGCGGCTGCGCCTCGACGCGTCGCCGCGGGCCGGTCTCGGCCGGCGCGTGCAGCAGCGCCGAGAGGTCGATCCCGCGCTCGCGCCAGTCGGCGAGCGCGTCGTCGACGTCGAGCAGGTCGACCCGCCCGACGAGGTCGTCGAAGCGCGCGACCCCGAGCTCCGCCATCAGCCGCCGCGCCTCCTCGGCGACGAAGAAGAAGAAGTTGACGACGTGCTCCGGCTGCCCGGCGAACCGCCGCCGCAGCTCGGGATCCTGGGTCGCGATCCCGACCGGGCACGTGTTCAGGTGGCAGGCGCGCATCATCACGCAGCCCGAGGCGACGAGCGGCGCGGTCGCGAAGCCCATCTCGTCCGCGCCGAGCAACGCCGCCACGACCACGTCCCGGCCGGTCTTCAGCTGCCCGTCGGTCTGCACCCAGATCCGCGAGCGGAGCCCGTTCCGGATCAGCGTCTGCTGCGTCTCCGCGAGCCCGATCTCCCACGGGATCCCCGCGTGCAGGATCGAGGAGAGCGGCGCCGCGCCGGTCCCGCCCTCGTGGCCGGAGATCAGCACGTGGTCGGCGCCCGCCTTCGCGACCCCGGCCGCGACGGTGCCGACGCCGACCTCGGCGACGAGCTTGACCGAGATCCGCGCCTCCGGGTTCGCACAGCGCAGGTCGTAGATCAGCTGCTTCAGGTCCTCGATCGAGTAGATGTCGTGGTGCGGCGGCGGCGAGATCAGCCCGACCCCGGGCGTCGTCAGCCGCACCGACGCGATGTAGCCGTCCACCTTGTGCCCGGGCAGCTGCCCGCCCTCGCCCGGCTTCGCGCCCTGCGCCATCTTGATCTGGAGCTCGTCCGCGTTCGCGAGGTAGTGCGCGGTGACGCCGAAGCGCCCCGACGCCACCTGCTTGATCCGGGAGCGGCGCTCGTCGCCGAAGCGCTCCGGATCCTCGCCGCCCTCGCCGGTGTTCGAGCGGCCGCCGAGCCGGTTCATCGCGACCGCGAGCGTCTCGTGCGCCTCGCGCGAGATCGAGCCGAGCGACATCGCCCCGGTCGAGAACCGCTTCACGATCTCGCTCGCCGGCTCGACCTGCTCGAGGGGGATGCCGCCGCCCTCCGGGAGGCGGAAGCGCAGCAGCCCGCGCAGGTTCCCCTGCCGCGCCGCGCTCTCGTTCGCCGCCTGCGCGTAGCGCTCGTAGCGCTCCTGCGAGCCGGAGCGCACGGCGTGCTGGAGCGTCGAGATCGTCTCCGGGTTCCACATGTGGTCCTCGCCGTCGCGCCGCCAGGCGTAGAGGCCGACGACCGGGAGCAGCTCGTCGCCGGTTCCCGGGAACGCGCGCGCGTGGCGCTGCACCGCGCCCTCGCCGATCTCGCGGAGGCCGACGCCGCCGATCCGCGACGCCGTCCCGGTGAAGCAGCGCTCGACGAGCTCCGGCGCGAGCCCGACCGCCTCGAAGATCTGGGCGCCGCAGTACGACGTCACCGTCGAGATGCCCATCTTGGACATCGTCTTGAGCAGCCCCTTCGCGATCCCCTTGACCGCCCGCGCCTGCGCCGTCTCGGCGTCCATGCCGAGGTCGAGATCGGCGAGCGTCTCGAGCATCAGGTACGGGTTGACCGCTGCGGCGCCGTAGCCGATCAGCACGGCGATCGAGTGCACCGAGCGCGGCTCGCCCGACTCGACGACGATCCCCGCCTGCAGCCGCGTCCCCTCGCGGACGAGGTGGTTGTGGACGGCCGCGGTCGCGAGCAGCGACGGCATCGGCACGCGCTCGAGCCCGGCGCGGCGGTCGGAGAGGATGAGGATGTTCGCGCCGGCGGCGAGCGCCAGGTCCGCCTCGGCGCAGATCCGCTCGAGCGCCGGCTCGATCCCCGCCGCGCCCTCCTCGACCGGCCAGGTCGTGTCGATCGTCCACGACTTGAACACCTCGGACTCGACCTGCCGCAGCTGCTCGAGCTCGCGGTCGCGGAGGATCGGGTTGTCGATCAGGAGCTGCCGCGCGTGCTCGGGCGTCTCCGCGAGCAGGTTCCGCTCGGAGCCGACGCTCGCCTGCACGCTCATCACGATCGCCTCGCGGATCGGGTCGATCGGCGGGTTCGTCACCTGCGCGAACAGCTGCTTGAAGTACGAGTAGAGGAGCCGCGTCGCGACCGAGAGCGCCGCGAGCGGCGTGTCGTTCCCCATCGAGCCGATCGGCTCCTCGGCGTTCGCGGCGAGCGGCGCGAGGATCACCTTCATGTCCTCCTGCGCGTAGCCGAACAGGAGCTGGCGCGTCCGCAGCGGCGTCTCCGGCGCGGGCGGCGCCTCGGCCTCGGGCAGGTCGGCGAGCCGGACGCTCTCCGCCTCGAACCAGTCCGCGTACGGCCGCTGCGCGGCGAGCTCGGCCTTGATCTCCTCGTCCGGGACGATCCGCCCCGGCTCGAGGTCGACGAGGAAGAGCGTCCCCGGCTGCAGCCGCCCCTTGCGGACGACGTTCGCGGGATCCTCGGGCAGCGCGCCCGCCTCGGAGGCGAGCACGACCCAGCCGTCGGCCGTCTCGTACCAGCGGCCGGGGCGGAGGCCGTTGCGGTCGAGGGTCGCGCCGACGACGCGCCCGTCCGAGAACGCGATCGCCGCCGGCCCGTCCCACGGCTCGATCAGGCAGCGGTGGAAGTCGTAGAAGCCGCGCAGCTCCGGGTCGAGGTCGTCGCGCCGCTCGTAGGCGGGCGGCACCATCATCGTCAGGGCGTGCGGCAGCGAGCGGCCGGCGAGCACGAGCAGCTCGAGCACGTTGTCGAAGGTGGCCGTGTCGGAGCCGCCCTCCCGGATCACCGGCAGCACCTTCGCGAGGTCGTCGCCGAAGAGCTCGGAGGCGAGCTGCGACTCGCGGGCGCGCATCCAGTTCGCGTTGCCGCGGAGCGTGTTGATCTCGCCGTTGTGGGCGACGAGCCGGTACGGGTGCGCGAGCTCCCAGCTCGGGAACGTGTTCGTCGAGTAGCGCGAGTGGACGAGCGCCATGGCGCTCTCCAGCCGCTCGTCCGCGAGGTCGAGGTAGAAGCGGTCGAGCTGCGGCGCGGTCAGCATCCCCTTGTAGACGAGCGTCCGCGAGGAGAGGCTCGGCACCACGAGCTCGGGCGCCTCCTTCTCGACGAGCCGCCGGATCACGTACAGCTTCCGCTCGAACGCGTCCCGGTCGAGGCCGGGCGCGGCCGCGATCACCGCCTGGCGGATCCGCGGCATCGTCTCCGCCGCGGTCGCACCCGGCACCGACGCGTCCACCGGCACGTCGCGCCAGGCGAGCACCCGCTGCCCCTCGGCCGCCGCGACCCGCTCGACGAGCGGCTCCAGCTCCGCGCCGGGAGGCAGGAAGAACACGCCGACCCCGTACGCGCCGGGCGGCGGCAGGTCCTCGAGCTCCTCGCGGAGGAGCCGGTCCGGCACCTGCACCATGATCCCCGCCCCGTCGCCGGAGTCGGCGTCCGCCCCGGAGGCGCCGCGGTGCTCGAGGTTCGCGAGCGCGGTGAGCGCGCGGCGGACGGTCTCGTGGCTCGCCGCGCCGTCGAGCCGCGCGACGAACGCGATCCCGCACGCGTCGTGCTCGTAGGCCGGGTCGTACAGGCCGGATGCGTGGGGTCGGTTGTCGGTGCGGCTCAACGGTCACGGCTCCTCAGGGGAGAGGACTTCGGGCGAGGTCTCCGCCTTGTGTGCTAGTCGGCTTGGCGGACGGAACGCCGACTAGCGCGATTCGATGCGCGCGACGAACGCGAAGAGGTGCTTCGGCGAGGCGTTCGCTGGGCGCTGCATCTCCTCCACCGTGAACGCCTCGCCTCGGCCCGTCAACTTGCTTGTCCGGTTATCGCGATCTCCGCCTGCGCGAGCCCGATCAGGCGCGGGTTCGGCTGCAGGTGGAACTCCGGGTACGCGAGCGCGCCGTGCTCGGCGACGTCGAGGCCGGCCCGCTCCGCCTCCTCGTGGACGCGGATGCCCCAGAGCTTGTGCATCGCGAACAGGAGCGAGAAGGAGGCGCCGAACGTCCAGACGCCGACGACCGCGACGCCGAGCGCCTGCACGCCGAGCTGGTGGAACGAGCCGGTGTAGACGAGGCCGCCGGTGCCCGTGCCGAGCTTGGCCGCCAGCATCGGCACCGCGAAGAGGCCGGTCGCGAGCGTCCCCCAGACGCCGGACATGCCGTGCACGGCGACGGCGCCGATCGGGTCGTCGATGCCGAGGTTCTCGACCCAGATGACGCCGACGACCGCGATCACGCCGGCGACGAGGCCGATTGCGATCGCCGCCCACGGCGCGACGAAGCCGGAGGCGGCGGTGACCGCGACGAGCGCGGCGAGGACGCCGTTCAGCATCATCGTGATGTCCCAGCGCTTGAGCACGACGGCGGCGGTCGCCATCCCGCCGACCGCGCCCGCGGCCGCCGCGAGGTTCGTCGTCAGCGCGACGTAGCCGAAGTAGCCGAAGCCGCCGTAGTCGACCGAGAGCGTCGAGCCGGGGTTGAAGCCGAACCAGCCGAACCAGAGGATCAGCGTCCCGAGCACCGCGTAGGGCAGGTTGTGGCCCGGGATCTGGTGCGCGCGGCCGTCCGTCCCGAACTTGCCGATGCGCGGGCCGAGGATGAGCGCGCCGGCGAGCGCGGCGAGCGCGCCCTGGTAGTGGACGACGGTCGAGCCGGCGAAGTCCTGCATCCCGAGGTGGTAGAGCCAGCCGTGCGGGCTCCAGATCCAGTGCGAGGTGATCGAGTAGACGAGCGTGAACGCGACGCCGAACGCGAAGTAGACCCAGAGCTTCGCGCGCTCGGCCATCGCGCCCCAGACGATCGCGAGCGAGACCCCCGCGAACACGACCTCGAACAGGTAGCCGGCCGCGCCCGGGATCTCCGAGAAGAGGTCGAACGGCGCCTTGCCGACGGAGACGAGCGCCTCCACCGACGGGAAGAAGCCGGCGGTGCCGACGAGTCCGTTGCCGTCGCCGAACGCGATTCCGAACCCGACCGCCCAGTAGACGAGCGACGCCACCGCGAAGATCAGCACGTTCTTGCCGGCGATGTGGCCGGCGTTCTTCATCCGCGTCAGCCCCGCCTCGAGGAAGGCGAAGCCTGCCTGCATGAACATGACGAGGACGGCGGTGACGACCACCCAGATGGTGCTCGCCGCGATCAGCAGGTCGTGGTTCTTCACTCCGCTCCTCCCGCTTCGGACCAACAAAAAAGCCCGCGGGACGGAGGTCCCACGGGCTACGACGCCCGGCCGGCTCCGCGTCGGTGCGAAGTCGACCTGTTCCCGAGAGTGCCAGACCGAACGGACGACCGCAAGGCCAAAACGCACAATCGTGCATTGACAAGCGCCGGCCGGCCAGGCACCCTCTGGACTCGATGACGACCGCGCGCACACGCATGCCGCTCGCCCAGACGACAGGTCTGGCAGCTGCGTGCGCGCTTCTCCTTCTCGTCGTCATCTCGATTCTCCCCCACTAGGGGGAGTGACACGAACACGCGCCGCGCAGGCGCAGACGCCGACCTCGCCACACCACAGGTGCGTCCTCCGGACGACCGCGACGGAAGGAAGTGTTCGTGTCCCGCAGGATCCAGATCTTCGATACGACATTGCGCGACGGGGAGCAGTCCCCCGGCATCGCGCTGCAGCCGCACGAGAAGGTGGAGATCGCGGGGCAGCTGGAGCGCCTCGGGGTCGACGTCGTCGAGGCGGGCTTCCCGGGCGCGTCGCCGGGCGACTTCGAGGGCGTCCGCGCCGTCGCGGGCGCGCTGACCGGCCCGACCGTCGCCGCGCTCTCCCGCACCCGCCGCGAGGATCTCGACGCGGCCGGCGAGGCGCTCGCCGGCGCGCGCCGCTCGCGGATCCACGTCTTCATCGCGACGAGCCCCGTCCACATGGAGCGCAAGCTCGGCCTCGAGCCGCAGGAGGTCGTGCAGCAGGCGCGCTGGGCGGTCGCCTACGCGGCCGAGCGCGCGGACGAGGTCGAGTTCTCGTGCGAGGACGCGACCCGCTCCGACCCCGCCTTCGTCGCCCGCGTCTGCCGCGTCGCGGTCGAGGCGGGCGCCACCGTCGTCAACCTCCCCGACACCGTCGGCTACGCGCTGCCCGGCCAGTACGCGGCGTTCCTCGCCGAGGTGCGGCGCCGCTGCCCGGAGCTGCGCGACGTCGAGCTCTCCGTCCACTGCCACAACGACCTCGGGCTCGCGGTCGCGAACTCGCTCGCCGGCGTCCAGGCCGGCGCGACGCAGGTCGAGTGCACGGTCAACGGCATCGGCGAGCGGGCCGGCAACGCGTCGCTCGAGGAGATCGTGGTCGCGCTGAAGGTGCGGAACGACTGCTTCGACGTCGAGACCGGCGTCGACGCGAGCGAGATCTGGGCGGCGTCGCGGCTCGTCTCCGAGCGCACCGGCTACGTCGTCCAGCCGAACAAGGCGGTCGTCGGCGCGAACGCGTTCGCGCACGAGGCCGGCATCCACCAGGACGGGATGCTCAAGGACCCGCGCACCTACCAGATCGTCGACCCGC
>DASSNM010000002.1:0-6253 GCA_035688025.1 Gaiellaceae bacterium
TGTCGCCCGTGTTCAGGTCGCGCTTCTTCGTCTCGCCGAGCGAGGCGAACGCGTACATCGTCTCCTCGGTGCACGAGCTCGACGGATGCCCGAGGCCCAGCGCGTGCCCCAGCTCGTGCGTCGCGATGTTCTCGAAGTCCATGGCGTTCGCGGCGCCGCTCGTCGACCACGCGAAGCTGTCCGAGTCGAACACCATGTCCCACTCGACGAGCCCGCGGCCCTGCGGCGGCCCGCCGAAGACACCCCACGTGTACGTCACCGCGATCACGCCGGCGTCGGCGATCGGCGCGAACTCCGCGCCGTTGCGGTTGTCGACGGCCGCCGTGTTCGCGTCGTAGCTCCGGTCGACGGAGCCGTTGCCGAGGATGTCGGCGCCGGCCGCGCTTTCCCACGTCCCGACGTCGTTGGCCAGCAGGCTCGCCATCCCGGAGATCGGGGCGTTCGAGTCGTCGACCGACCACGGCTCGGCGCCGAGCCAGCGCGTGTCGCGCGCGAGGTAGGTGAAGCACGAGCCGCCCTGCTTCTTCGCCGCGCCGCCCGAGCGCGCACGGTCGACGAATGCGAGCCCCTGCACCTGCTTGCCGTCCACGGTGCGGGTGCCGAGCGAGTAGACGCCGTCCGCGAGCTGGACCGCGCCCGGCGGGAGCGCCGGCCTCGCGTTCGCGGCAGGCGATGCGCCTGCGGAGAATGCCGAGACGGCGGCCGCCGTGCCGAGCACCAGCATCAGACCGAACAACTTCACGCTTCGCATCGATTCCCCCTTCGTTTGGAGTGACCCGGAGTCACTACCACTCGAACGCCCATTCGGCACTGCCCCGAAATGGGCACATCCCTCACACGGGGTGCGCGAGCTCGACGAAGCGGCAGAGCGCGTTCGCGAGGCGCATGTGCTCGATCGTGCGGCAGTCGACCTCGAGCAGCCGGGGCGAGCAGACGAGGTACGCGAGGCATTGGGCGCGCGAGATCGCGACGTTGAAGCGGTTCCGCGAGAGGAGGAAGTCGAGGCCGCGCGGCACGTCGTCGCCGCTCGAGGATGCCATCGAGTAGAGGACGACGCGCGCCTCCTGCCCCTGGAACTTGTCGACGGTGCCGACCTCCACGCCGGCGGGGACGAGCGTGCGTAGCAGGTCGACCTGCGCGTTGAACGGCGCGACGACCTTGATCTCCGGCGCAGCGACCCCGGCGGCGACCAGCCGCGCGATCTCGTCGCGGACGGCCTCCGCCTCCTCGCGCGACTCCTGGCGGTTCCCGGTGTGCGGCACGGCGAGCCAGCGGAGCCCGGTGCCGAGCGGTGTCGTCCGCTCGGCGGCGGAGGCGGCCGGGACGAGACGGCCCTCGTAGAACTCCTCCGAGACGAACCCGCAGACGTCCGGGTGGAGCCGGAAGGTCCGCTCGAGGAACACGCCGCGGTCGGGCGGGATCGTCTCGTCGTCGCCCATCAGGTGGCGCAGCACGGACCGCTCGCTGCCGCCGGGGTGCGAGCCCTGGAGCACCTGGTCGAGCTGCTGGGGGTCGCCGACGAGCACCGCCGTCCTCGCGCAGGTCGCCATCGCGCACGCGTCGGCGAGCGACACCTGGCCGGCCTCGTCGACGAACAGGTAGTCGAAGCGCTGCTCGTGGACGTCGTCGGCGAAGAGCCACGCCGTCCCGCCGACGACGTCGCGGTCGACGCAGTCCGCGTTGTCGAAGACGTTCTCGACGACGGCTCCCCCGAACTCCGACTCGGCGTTCCCGCGGCTCGCCTTCTTCGCGCCGCGGAACGACAGCGCGCGCTCCGCGGCCGCGGTCTCGACCTCGGCGAGGAGCTTGTGGATCGCGCGGTGGCTCGTCGAGGCGACGCCGACGCTCTTCCCCTCGGCGACGAGCCGCGCGATCAGCCGTCCCGACGTCCACGTCTTGCCCGAGCCCGGCGGGCCCTGGATGACGAGGTGGCGCGGCGGCGGCCCGCCCGCGGGCGCGAGGTCGGGGTCGCCGCGGCCGAGCGCGAGGAGCAGCTCCGCGAGCTCGTCGAGGGCGGTCGTCTGGACGTCTCGTCCGAAGGCGTCGCGCCGGAGGATCGACTCGAGCACCGGATACGCGCCGCCGCCGTCGAGCAGCGACCGCCCGAATCGCTCGAGCGCCTCCTCCTGGGCCTTTGTCTGGTAGACGTCGCGCGGGATCAGCGCCGTCGGGAGCGGCGCGTCGTCGAGGCTCGGCCCTCGTTTCAGCTCGAGCGCCCGCGCCTCGGGGTCGTGGTGGACGATGTCGCCCGCCCGCCACCCGGTGGCGGGATCGACGGGCGAGCCGGAGCCGCCGAGCTTCTGCTGCTGCGGCGGGTAGGTGAACGCGAAGACCGTCGACTTCTTCTCGGGCCGCGGCTCGCCGACGGGCACGAGGCCGCCGATCGCCTCCGGGTCCTCGACGAGCTCCTCCGCGGTCAGGTCGAGACGGTCGAAGTACGCCCACCAGAGCGGCTTCCGCTCGCGATCGTGGTAGTCGAGGAGCTGGCCGGCGAGCTCCATGAGCGGGTCGCCGGTGTCGAGCAACGCCTCGCGGAGCGCCCGTCGCGCCTCCTTCTCGGGCTTGACCGGCTTCGATTCGACCGGCTCCGGCGGAGGGAACGGCCCGAACCGCTCGAGCGCCTCGGCGCGCCGCTCGAGCAGCCAGTCGCGCAGCACGCGCGTCGCGACGCAGTCCTCGCAGTTGTACGCCGCGATCTCCGCGAGGATCGCGTCGTCGCGCTCGACCATCCAGCGCTCGAACTCGACGATCGAGGTGCCGCCCTCGCGGATCTCGGCGGTGCGCTCGAAGCCGAGGAGGTGCTCGACCTCCTTGAGGCCGTACCCCGGCCGCGAGATGCGGAGCCCGCCCTTCACGACCTTGTAGAGGTCGACGAACACCTCCCGGCGCAGGAGGTCGTCGAGCTCCGCCTCGCGCGTCCCGTAGCGGCCCATCATCCGGCGCAGCGCGGTGATCTCGTACTGCGCGTAGTGGTAGACGTGCAGGTCGGGGTGCACCGCGAGCCGCGCGTGCACCTCGTCGACGAAGGACTCGAAGGCGGCGCGCTCCACGTCGTGGTCGGTCGCCCAGCGGGCGGTGAACTCGTCGGCCGCGTCGGTCTGGCCCCAGAGGTACTCGAGGCTCCCCTCGTGGTCCCAGAACGGGTTTCCCTCGAAGTCGAAGAAGAGGTCGCCGGGCGACGGGTCGGGCAGCAGCGCGAACCCCGCCTCCGCCTCGAGCGGCAGCAACTCGTACTCGTCGCGGTGCGTCTCGCGCGCGATCAGCTGGAGCCGCGCCTGGCCGCGGAGCTTCGCGAAGGTCTCGTCCGCCATCCCCCGTGGCCGGGCGCCGTCGTCCGCGCGCGCGAGCGCGGCGAGCGTCGGCACGCCGCCCTCGCGAAGGCCCTGGATCTGCCGCCGCTGGATCCCCGCCACGCGGCAGAGGTGGTCGACGGCGTCCCAGTGCGCGTCGCAGCGCGGCAGGAACTCGCAGATCCCGCAGCGGTCGACGGGAAGCGGCTCCGTCGCGGGCGGGTGGCCGACGAACTCCTCGAGCCGCCGGGCGACGCGCCGCTGGTACGCCGCGAACTCCCGGGGGCGGAACGACTCCATCGTCTGGTTCCCGAGCAGCACGTGGATCCGCTCCGGCTCGGCGCCCTGCAGCTCGGCGAGCCGCTCGCTGTAGAAGCAGAGCTGCAGCACGTACGCGGGCTTCGCGTGCCGCGCGAGCTTCGTGTCGAGCGCCTCGTACGACCACGCGCCGAGCGCCGACGGCGTCTCGACGCGGACGAGGAAGTCGGCGAGCCCGCGCCACCCGTTCCCGGTGAGCGCCGCCTGGTACACGACGTCGACGCCGGCGCGCATCGCCTCGAGCGTCTCCACGCGGGCCTTCGCCCAGTCGCCGTCGAACTCGACCGCGGCGACGCTGAGCCCGTCCGCGCGGAGCCGCTCGAGGTATGCCTCCTCGTGCTCGAGCCCCTTGCGGAAGACGAGCTGCGCCTGGTCGCCGGGCGGCGGCGGCTCGGGCAGGTCACCGCGCGCGACCTGGAGCGACAGGGACGTGAGGTGCTCGCAGGCGAGGTACGCCGTCACGTCGGACGGCGAGAGCCAGACCCGCTCCTCGATCAGCTGCATCGAGGGAGTATCGACGCGGCGGCGGGCGCCGCTTACGCGCGCACGTCGAGCAGCGCCGTCGCCTCCGGGGGCAGAAGACCGGCCGCGACGCAGCGGCGCAGGTAGTCCGGCCAGCCGGGATGGGCGGCGGTCGCGGCGAGCCACGCTACGGCGGCGTCGTCGGTCCGGCCGGCGGCGCCGAGGATCGTCGCGCGCCAGAACGCGATCTGGTCGTCGTCGGGCGCGAGGCGCTGTGCCCGGTCGGCCTCGTCCGCCGCGGCGGCGTGGTCGCCGGCGCGCGAGCGGTCGAACGCGCTCCCGATGCGGTCGTACGCGCGGCGGACGTCGACGAGGCGCCGCAGCTCGGGGACCGGCGCCGGGTGGTCGATCACGTACAGGTCGACGATCCGGTCCTCCCACTGGACGCCGGTGGCCTGCGCGGGACGGACGAGGATCCTCGCGGCCTGGCGCCCGCGGGCGTCGCCGCCTTCACGCTCGGCCGCGTCGAGGGCGGCGAGCAGCCGGTCGACCAGGTCGCCGGCCGTGTCGGCGAAGGCGGCGACCATCGCGTGCCAGCACGTGTCGCTCACGAGCATGTTCCCCTGGGCGCAGCAGTCACGGCCGACGACGTGTCCCGCCGCCTCGACGCAGGCCGCGCCGGTGTGCTGGGCGACGTTGCCCTCCGTGTCCATGTACGCGACCTGCCTGATCTCGCGGCCTTCGTCCGCCGCCGTCGCCTCGGCGAGCGCGTCGGCGGGGCTCCGGCCCTCGCGCATCAGCGCGAGCCCGCGCGGGCCGTACGACGGGTCGGTGAGCGCCTGCGTGCACACGGCCCCGACGCCCGGCTCGATCCACGCGAGGTCCTGGCCGGCGTGGAACCACCGCGACTGGACGGCGATCCCCGTCGCGCCGGTAGCGGGGTCGCGGCCGATGATCGAGTACGTCACCCGATCATCATGCTCGCTCGTGACCGCCCGGGCGCCGGAGCGCCCGGGCGGCACTGGCTAGATGGCTATGCGCACCGCCGTCGAGCTCGGGCACCCTCGCTCCACGAGGCTCGCCGCCCAGTGCAGGTCGACCTCGGTGTGAACCGCGATCTCGAGCGCATCGGGCACCGCGTAACCGGCGCGGAGGAGCTCCTCCACACGCCAGCGGTGGATGCGGTCGAGCTCGCTTCGCTCGCCCGGGTCGAGCGATGCGACAGCCATCGCTTCCCCCCTTCCCCCATCGATCTCCCCCAATCCCTGAGGTGCGTTGTCTCCTTCTGATCAACGCAGCCCGCGGCGACTATCCCTCGGACGAGGGATCGTCCTCAGAGCCCGTACGCCTCGAGCAGGCGGAGCCAGAGCTCCGAGCGGGTGGGGAACGCGGGCACGGCGTGCCAGAGCTCGTCGAGCGGCACCTCGGCGACGACCGCGATTGTCGCCGCATGCAGGGCTTCTGCGACCTCGGGGCCGGTGATCGTCGCGCCGACGACGACCCGCCGGTCCTCGTCGACGACGAGCCGCGCCGTCCCCGGGGCGTTCTTGCCGACGAACGAGCCGCCGGCGTTCCCGCCGGTGTCGACCTCGACGGTCCGCACCTGAAGCCCCGCCTCCTCCGCGGCCGCGAGCGTCAGCCCGACGGCGCCGACCTGCGGATCGGTGAAGATCACGCGGGGCGAGGCACCGCCGTCCGAGCGGAGGCGCACCTCCTTGCCCATGATCGCATCGGCGGCGAGGCGCCCCTGGTACTTCCCCATGTGCGTGAGCAGCGCGCGCCCGTTGACGTCGCCGATCGCGTAGAGCCAGTCGAATCGCGGCACGCGCAGCGACTCGTCGACCTGCATGTAGTCGCCCGGCTCGAGCCCGACCGTCTCGAGCCCGAGGTCGGCGGTGCGCGGCGTGCGACCGATCGCGACGAGGAGCTCGTCCGCCTCGAGCGAGCCGCCGCCCTCGAGCTCGAGCCGCACGACGCCGTTCCGCGAGACCGACGCGATGCTCGTCTCGAACCTGAGGTCGACGCCGTACTCGCGCAGGGCATCCGCGACCTGCTCGCCCGCGAACGGCTCCTCGCGCTCGATCAGGCGGGTGCCGCGGTGGATGAGCGTCACCTGGGAGCCGAGCGACGCCCACGCCTGCGCCATCTCCACGCCGACGACGCCGCCCCCGCAAATGACGAGA
>DASSNM010000051.1:0-9730 GCA_035688025.1 Gaiellaceae bacterium
GTGTGGATCGACATGACCGCGTCCGCGCACGTGCTCGTGTTCCGGCCGCTGGTCGAGATCCTGCGCGGGCGCGGCGACGAGGTGGAGATCACCGCGCGCGAGTACTCGCAGACGCTGCAGCTGCTGGCGCTGCACGGGCTCGAGCCGGACGCGGTGATCGGCAAGCACGGCGGCCGTTCGCGGCTGCACAAGGCGCGGCAGATGACGCAGCGGCTCGGCGCGCTCCACCGCTGGGCGAAGGGGCGGCGCTTCGACGTCGCGCTCGCGCACGGCTCGCACGAGCTGACGATCACGGCGCGGAGGCTCGGCGTCCCGAGCTCGACGACGTTCGACTACGAGTTCGCGACGTTGCAGCACCAGCTCGGCTGCCGGGCGGCGACGCGGGTCGTCGTGCCGGCGGCGATTCCGCCGCAGCGGCTGCGTCCGTACGGGGTGCGTCCGCCGAAGCTCGTCCAGTATCCCGGGCTGAAGGAGGAGTACTACCTCTCCGACTTCGAGCCCGACCGGTCGCTGCTCGAGCGCTTCGGGGTCGACCCGGGGCGCGTGCTCGTGGTGCTGCGGCCGCCGCCGGACGTGTCGCTCTACCACCGGCACTCGAACCCGCTCTTCCCACAGACGCTCGACCACCTCGGGAGGCTCGAGAACGTGCACGCGTTCGTGCTGCCGCGGACGGAGGAGCAGCGCGAGTTCGTCCGCGGGCTGGCGCTGCCCTCGGTGATCCTTCCGGAGGAGGCGGTGGACGCGCAGAGCCTGATCGCGCTCGCGGACGTGGTCGTCTCGGCCGGCGGGACGATGAACCGCGAGGCGGCCGCGCTGGGCGTCCCCGTCTACACGACGTACGGCGGCCGCCTCGGCGGCGTCGACGAGGAGCTGATCCGGGAGGGCCGCCTGCGCCCCCTCACCGACCCGCGAGCGCTCGACCTGCGGAAACGCGACCAGGTCGAGCACGGCGGCCGCGTCCGCCGCGACCCGCACGACATGCTCGGCTATCTCCTGTCCGCCCTGGACACGTGAGCCGGAGACACCCGCCCAGGGCAGCCCCCACCCATTAGGGCGGGGTCGCGATCCCTCCGCCCTCGGAATCGACGATATCGGTGAACCGGTGCCGTGTCCTTCGCGGGTTCGTGCCGGAACGGTGACCGGTCCGAGACGAGCCGCTCGCCCGCATCGGGCGCGGCGCCTGCGGCCACGGCGCCGCCGCTCCCGCGGCCGCCGGGAATCCCGGACGGGCCGGTCGCTACGCGACGCGGGCGATCTGCTCGAGCAGCTCCGCGCCGTAGCGCTCGAGCTTGGCCGGGCCGATCCCCGGTACCGCCGCCAGCTCCGCGAGCGTCCGCGGCGCCCGCGAGACGAGCTCCGCCAGCGTCCGGTCATTGAACACGACGTACGCGGGTACCTCCTCGACCCGGGCCCGCGCGAGCCGCCACTCCTTGAGCGCTGCGACCGCCGGGGTCTGCTCGAGCGCCGGCTTCGCGCGGGCGGGCGACGCCGACGCCGACGCGGCCGCCCGGACGCCGAGCTCGTCGAGGAAACGGCTCGGCCGGCCCGACCACGTCACGACCAGATGCCGGCGCGCCCGCGTCAGCCCGACGTAGAGCAGCCGCCGCTCCTCCGCCACGTCGCCGCGCCGCACCGGCAGCTCCCCCTCGTCGACGCGCGGCAGGAGCACCGCGTCCCATTCGAGCCCCTTCGCCCGGTGCAGCGTCAGCAGGTGGACGCCGCGACCCGCGCTCTCGCCGAACCGCTCGCGCAGCGACTCGACGAACTCGCCCACCTCGCCGTCGAACGCCGCCGCCAGCGCGACGAGTCGCGCCAGGTCTGCCTGCCGGGTCTGCTCCCGCTCGCCGAGCTTGTCCGGCACGACCGCCAGGAGCCCCTGTCGCACCGCGACCTCGCGCACCGCCTCCGCAGCCGGCCCGCGCGTCCCGCGCAGCGCCTTCAGCAGCTGGCGAGCCGCGTCGCGCGCCAGGAGCGACGCCCCCTGGAACGGGATGCCCGCCTCGTGGAAGGCCTCCTCGAACTCCGTCGTCCGCGCGTTCGTGCGCACGAGCACGGCCATCTCCTCGAGCGGGACGTCCTGCCCCTGCAGCTCGCGCACCGCCGCCACGACGTCCACACCCGCGCGGACGACCGGCTCCGGCCCGGCGTCGAGCGTCGCACGCAGCGTCTTCTCGGAGCCGCCCAGCTTCGGCACCAGCCGGTTCGCAAGCGCGAGCACCTGCGGCGTCGAGCGGTAGTTCCGCTCCAGCCGCACCACCCGCGCCTGCGGGAACCGCCGCGGCAGCGCCAGCAGCCAGTGCGCGCTCGCGCCGGTGAAGCCGTAGATCGACTGGTAGTCGTCGCCGACCGCGCACAGGTCGTCCCGGTCGCCGAGCCAGAGATCGAGGAGCGACTGCTGCAGCAGGTTCACGTCCTGGTACTCGTCGACCGTGAACGCGCGCCAGCGCTCCCGCACCGCCGCCCGCGCCCGCTCGTCCCCCTCGAGCAGCCGGATCGCCCGCTCCAGCAGGTCCTCGAAATCGATCGCACCCTCCTCCGCCTTCCGGCGCTCGTACTCGCGGAAGACGCGGTGCATCAGGTCGGGCGGCAGCGGCGGCTCGTGCTCGCCCCCCTCCGCGTCCCGCAGCCCGTCGTAGTACGTGTCCGGGGTCAGCCGCCGGTTCTTCGCCCACTCGACCTCCGTCGCGAGATCGCCGGCGGGACGGAAGCGGAACGCGCCCGGCAGCGAGTTCCCGATCCGGCGCAGCAGCAGCGCCTTCGTCGAGAGGATCCGCCCCGGCTCGCCGCCGAAGTGCCGGAGCAGCGCGAGCGCGGCGGAGTGGAAGGTCGAGGCGCGGACGCCCTCGACCCCGAGCGCGCGCAGGCGGGCGCGCAGCTCGCCCGCCGCCTTGTCTGTGAACGTCACCGCGACCACCTGCGACGCGGGGAAGGCGCCGGACGCGACCTGCCAGGCGATCCGGTGCGTGATCGTCGTCGTCTTGCCGGTGCCCGCGCCGGCGAGGATGCACAGCGGCCCGCGCACCGCCTCGGCGGCCTCGCGCTGCTCCGGGTTCAGGCGCCCGAGGATGCGTTCGGCGTCCACCCGGCCAACCTAGCGGCGCGGCCGGTCGGCTTCCTCGCGGGACGTTCGCGACTTCCCGACAGGTCTCCCGCCGCCCGAGTCGGCACAATCGAGACGTGGACGGATTCGCACAGCACGACGAGGGCCTCGGGCCGGCGCGGATCCTCAAGCTCGCCGGCGTCCTCCTCGCGGCGCTCGTCGTCGTGGCCGCCGCCGGCGCCGCGGCCGTCGTCCTCTGGGCGCGGACGTACACGCCGCTCGAGGGCACGACCGGCGCGTTCGCGCCCGGCCCGGGCGTCGGCGCCGCGATCCCGCCCGCGGTCGGCTCGGGCGGACGCGAGGTCTTCTTCCCCGTCTACCGCAAGGGCCGCGACTTCGCCGCCTCGTTCACGCTCCACAACTCCGGCCACTTCGCGGTCACCGTCCAGGGCCTCGTGCCGGCGACGCCGCAGACGCCGCCCTGGGTCGGCCCCGTCGCGCTGCTCTCGACGGAGTCCGTGTCGAGCAACGCGCCCGCCGCGCACACGCGCCCGTTCCGGCCGCTGCGACTCGAGGCCGGCGACACCGCGGTCGTCGTCGCCCGCTTCCGGCTGCTCTGCCCGTCGGGGCACCGCCAGCTGCCGTCGGTCTTCGCCGACTCGCTGCAGCTGCGCTACCGCTACCTGCGCTGGTTCTCGCGGACGGAGACGGTGCGGCTGCCGTTCGCGGTCACGCTTCGCTGCGTGGGCGGGCCTCTGACGCAGCCGTAGGCGCCGAGCCGTCCGCCGCAGGCGCGGGAGGAGCGGGAGCGGCGAGCCGGCGCGGCCCGCGCACGATCGCGCCGAGCTTCGCGACGACCTCGAGCGTGTCGCCCTCGTCCGCGAGCCGCGCCAGGTCGTCGATCTGCTCCTCGAGCCAGGCGGGATCGACAGGCGGCCGGCTCAGCCGCATGATCTTCGGATGGCCGGTGTCGCCGACCGACTCGTCGACGCCCCAGAGCTCCTCGTGGATCTTCTCGCCCGGCCGCGAGCCGACGAACTGGATGCGGACGTCGTGCACGCCGCCGTCCGGCTCGCCCGGCAGCCGCGGCTCCTTGCCCGAGAGCCGGATCATGTTCGCGGCGAGGTCGACGATCTTCACCGGCTCGCCCATGTCGAGCACGAACACCTGGCCGCGGCCGCCGATCGCGCCCGCCTGGACGACGAGCGACACCGCCTCCGGGATCGTCATGAAGTAGCGCGTCATCTCCGGGTGCGTCACCGTCACCGGGCCGCCGCGCTCGATCTGCTTGCGGAAGGTCGGGATCACGCTCCCGGACGAGTTGAGGACGTTGCCGAAGCGGACGGCGACGAAGCGCGTCTTCACGTCGCGCCGCTGCCCGATCGCCTCGATCACCCACTCGCAGAGCGCCTTCGACTGGCCCATCACCGTCTTCGGGTTGACCGCCTTGTCGGTCGAGATGAGGACGAACCGCTCGACGTCGAACTGCGCCGCGAGCTCCGCGACGACGCTCGTGCCGACGACGTTGTTCCGCACCGACGCGAGCGGATGCGTCTCCATCAGCGGCACATGCTTGTACGCGGCCGCGTGGAAGACGACCGTCGGCCGGTACTTCTCGAACACCTCGCGCTTCAGCACCCTGCGATCGGTGACGTCCACGAGCTTCGGCACCGCCGGCGTGAAGTCGCGCTCGCCGACGAGCTCGCGCTCGATCTCGAACAGCGCGCCCTCGGCGTTGTCGACGAGGATCAGCCGCGACGGCCCGACCCGCGCGATCTGGCGGCAGAGCTCCGAGCCGATCGAGCCGCCCGCGCCGGTGACGAGGACGGTGTGCCCCTGCAGGTACGACGCGACCTGGTCGAAGTCGACCTCCACCTGCTCGCGGCCGAGCACGTCCTCGACCTGGACCGGACGGATCTGGCCGGCCAGCCCGACGTCGCCGGAGATCAGCTCGTACAGGCCCGGCAGCGTCTTCACCGGGACCCGCGACGACTGCGCCGTCTCGACGATCCGCCGCCGCACGTCGCCGGAGACGGACGGCATCGCGAGCAGCACCTCGTCCGGCTTGCGCTCGCGCAGGATGTGCGGCAGCTCGGCGACCGTGCCGAGCACGCGGACGCCCATGATCCTCGCGTTCTTCTTGCGCGGGTCGTCGTCGACGAAGCCGATCGGCGTGTAGCGGAGCAGGCGGGAGCGCTGCATCTCCTGGACGATCAGCCGGCCCGCGTCGCCGGCGCCGACGACGATCACCTCCTTGCCGCGCGCGACGACCGAGAGGCCCGGCCGCTCGATCACCGTCCGCGCGAGCAGGCGCGCCCCGGCGACGAGCGCGAGCGTCAGCAGCAGGTCCATCGCCGCGATCCCCTTCGGCAGCGGCACGTTGTGCACCGGCGAGACGAGGTACACGGTCAAGTCGGCGATCAGACACGCGACGACGACGCCGCGTGCGGTCGACCACATGTCCCGGATCGACACGTAGCGCCACCAGCGGTTGTAGAAGCCGAAGGCGACGAAGACGGCCAGCTTGATCGCGAGGACGATCAGGACCGTCTCGCGCAGCAGGTGCGCGTAGTAGATCGGCATCCCCTGGTCGAAGCGCAGCTGGAACGCCAGCCACCAGGAGAGCGCGACGATCGAGGCGTCCGCCAGCAGCTGCCACAGCCGGTGGCGGATGACGTTCATGCGCCGACGGCGGCGGAGACGGCGGAGCGCACGGTCTCGACGACCCGCTCCTGCGCCTCGACCGGCATGCCCGGCCAGAGCGGCACGGAGAAGTTCTCGCCGGCGACCTGCTCGGTGACCGGCAGCGAGCCCGGCTCCCAGCCGAGGAAGCGCAGCGCCGGCTGCAGGTGGAGCGGCGTCGTGTAGTAGGTCGCCGTGCCGATCCCCGCCTCGGTCAGCGCCGCCCGGATCGCGTCGCGCTCCGGCGAGCGGCAGACGAACAGGTGGTAGATGTGGCCCGGCTCGTCCTGCGGGATCTCGACCAGCTCGCCGAGCCCGAGCTCCGCGTAGCGCGCGGCGGCCTCGCGGCGGCCGGCGTTCCAGCCGTCGAGCTGCGGCAGGAAGATCCGCAGCGCGCCCGCCTGCAGCTCGTCGAGGCGCGAGTTGTAGCCGACGAAGTCGAAGTCGGTCTTGTCGCGCGAGCCGTGGAACGAGAGCATCTGCACGCGCTCGGCGAGCGCCTCGTCGTTCGTCGCGACGAGCCCGCCGTCGCCGAGGCAGAAGAGGTTCTTGGTCGGGAAGAAGCTGTAGGTCGCGACCGTCCCGTGGCGGCCGACGCCGGGCGAGCCGAACGCCTGGGCGGCGTCCTCGATCACCGGCAGGCCGTGCTCGAGCAGCGGCTCGATCGGCAGCGGGCGGCCGAACAGGTGCACCGGCATCAGCGCCCGCGTCCGCGGCGTGATCTTCCGCGCCACGTCCTCCGGGTCGAGGTTCAGCGTGACGGGGTCGACGTCCGCGAAGACGGGCGTCGCGCCGCGGCGGGCGATCGACTCGGCGGTCGCGTAGAACGTGAACGCGGGGCAGATCACCTCGTCGCCGGGGCCGATCTCGAGCGCGTCGAGCGCGAGCACGAGCGCGTCGGTGCCGTTCGCGACGCCGACCGTGCGGGCGACGCCGAGGAAGGCGGCCGCCTCCTCCTGGAACGCCCAGTAGTGCGGGCCGCGAATGAACTGACCGCTGTCGAGGACCTCGCGGAAGCGGGCCTCGAGCTGCGGAATCAGCGGCTCGTACTCTGCGTGGACGTCAACGAGCGGGATCGTCTGCACGTGAACTCACTCTAGCTGCCTGTACCCGGCGGTAGACGAGATACGCCGCCAGCAGCAGGACGCCTGCGACGACCGCGTACTCGGCGTACTTGAAGCCGCGGTCGAAGCTCTCGTAGCTCGACCCGAGGCCGTAGCCGATCCCGCAGATCGCGAACGCCCAGACCGCGGAGCCGACCAGGGTGAGCACCGTGTACGGCGCGAGCGGCATCTCGAAGACGCCGGCCGGGATCGAGACGAACGAGCGGACGATCGGCGTCACGCGTCCCAGCAGGACGCCGAGGTTCCCCCAGCGCCGGAACCAGGCCTCGGCCCGGTCGAGCTTCTCGGGGCCGAGGTGGAACCAGCGGCCGCGGCGCTCGAGCAGCGGCCGGCCGCCGTAGAGCCCGATCGCCCAGCCGGCGAGCGCTCCGGCGAGGTAGCCGAGCGTGCCCGCGAGGGCGAGCGCGACGAACGCCCCGGCGCCGAAGCCGACGTGCGCGCCGAAGATCGAGACGCCGTGCGCGGTCGCGAAGACGCCGGCGGCGACCGCGCCCGCGTAGAGCATCACGATCTCGCTCGCCGCCGGGAAGACGGCGTCGACCGCCATCAGCCCGAAGACGGCGTAGACGCCGTGCGAGGCGACCGCGGAGGTGAAGCTCCCGGTGATCGAGGCGACGAGCACCGCGAGGAGTCTACGAGCGGCGCAGCGGGAACGTGAACGGGACGGTCAGCTCGCTCCGCCCGACCGCGCTCGTGGCGGCGACGTGGATCCGGTAGCCGCCCGCCGGCACGGGCTTCCCGTCCGCGCCCTTGCCGTTCCAGGTCGCGGTCTGCGCCCCAGGCTGCAGCGTCCCGTCGAGCAGCGTCGCGACCGCGATCCCGTTCCGCCGCTCGACCGTGACGGCGACCGAGGCGGCGCGGGTGAGCTGGAAGCTCGCGGTCGCGCCCGCGCCCGCCTTCGCGACGACGAGCGCGCCGAGCGTGTCGTCGAGCGTGAAGTCGCGGCTCGCGCTCGTCGTCCGGGCGCTGTCGGTCGCCGCGACCGTGAACCGCCACGCGCCTTCGGCCGCTCCCGCGCCGTCCCAGGAGAGGGTGTGGACGCCCGGCTGCTCGTCGTCGGCGGCGAGCTGCACGCTGGCGCCTGCCGGCCCGGCGAGCGAGGCGACGACGTGGGCGGGCGCGACGAGCTTGTACGTGAACGTCTCCGTGTCGTCGACGCCGTCCCCGTTCGGCGAGAGCACGGCGGCGGCGGGCGGCGCGGCGTAGACGCCCGCGTACGAGAGGACGAGCGCGTCGCCGACCGGCTGCTCGGCGGCGCCCGACGGGCGCGTCAGCAGCGTGCCGTCGAAGGCCATCCCGGCCGGGTTGCCGGAGCCGAGCCCGACCGCGGTCACGGCGCCGAGGCGCGCCATCGCGACGCCGAGCTCGTAGCTCGTCATGCCGAGGCTGTACGAGGGGCGGCTGCCCTCGACGGTGACGAGCAGGATCCGTCCGTCGGCGAGCTGGCCGACGGCGCTGCGGGCCGCGCGGTTGTTGACGATGCTCGCCCCGAACGACTCCTTCGCGTCGAAGACGGCCTTGCCCTTGGCGACGAGGAGCGGCCCGCCGCCGAGCGCGGAGGTCATCCCGCTCCAGTCCGGGGTCAGCGTCAGCCGCACCTCGACCTGCTGCCCGGCGGGCGCTTCGGCCGTCAGGTCCTGCGCCTGCTTGCCGCGGGCGACGAGGACGGCGCCGCCGGGCGGGATCGGCGTCAGGCCGGAGGTGCGCACCTGCGAGACGGTCGCGGTCAGCGGCCGGTTCGCGCGCGCCGCCGGGAACGAGCCGAGGACCGCCTCGACGACCCCGCCCTCGCTCGGCGTCGTCGGCCCGTACGCGGGCGTGTAGAGCGTGGCGTGCCCCTTGACGGGCGCCGCGTCGAGGTCGAGCGAGCGCCGCTGGCCGCTCCCCTGCCAGGTGCCCTTGAAGGCGACGCGGCCGACGCTGAGCGTTCCGTCGGCGGCGATGCCGAGGCTGGAGCGGGTCGCGGTCGGCGGCTTGTCGAGCGCGCCGGCGCGGACGACGATGCCGCTCGGGACGCCGGTGGCGGCGTTGAAGAAGTCGCCGTTGACGCCGACGACGGTCGCCGTCTGGCTCAGCCGCTTCTCGAGGTCGGTCAGCTTCTCGCCGCCGAGCAGCATGTCGCGGCCGAGCACCGGCGCGAGCCGGTAGAGCGAGCCGTCCGGCTTCGGCGCGGTGACGACGTCGAGCACGACGGGGCCGCGCGGCGTGAAGTCCACCTCGCGCGTGTAGGTGACGCCCGGCATCAGCTCGGACGTCGTCGTCTGCGAGACCTGCCGCGCGGCGCGCGTCCGGTGGACGGCGGCCGTCGCGGACGAGACGAGGAGCGCCGCGAGCGCGGCGACGATCAGAAACCTGCGAAGCACGACCCTCCCCCAGGGTAGCCTCGCCGCATGCGGCTCGCGCTCCTCTCCGACCAGCACGGCAACGACGTCGCGTTCGCCGCCGCGCTCGCGGACGTCGAGCGGCTCGGCGTCGACGAGGTCGTCTGCCTCGGCGACGTCGTCCAGGGCGGCCCGCAGCCGGCGGAGACGCTCGACCGGCTCGCCGCGCTCGGCTGCGCGACCGTGCTCGGCAACGCGGACGCCTTCCTGCTCGAGGTGCCGGCGGACTCGCCGGAGCCGATCGGCGAGCGTCAGCTCGAGGTGCGCGAGTGGACGCTGTCGCAGCTCTCGCCGGCGCACCTGCAGCAGATCCGCTCGTTCCAGCCGGTCGTCCGGCGCGAGCTCGACGGGGTCGCGCTGCTCTGCTTCCACGGCTCGCCGCGCTCCTACGACGACGTCCTCCTGCCCGAGCTCGGGGAGGAGGCGCTCGCGCCGTTCCGCGGCCACGACGCGACCCTGCTCGCGGGCGGGCACACGCACCTGCAGTGGACGACGCGGATCGG
>DASSNM010000059.1:0-40448 GCA_035688025.1 Gaiellaceae bacterium
TCGCCCAGTACGCGGTCTGGTCCCACGGCAGCAGGTAGCCGGTGAAGCCCTCCATCATCCCCATCGCGAGGATGAGGACGCCGACGATCCAGTTCAGCTCGCGCGGGTACTTGTACGCGCCGAACAGGAACACGCGGCCCATGTGCAGGAACATGAGGATGATGAAGACGCTCGCGCCCCAGCGGTGCATGCCGCGGACGAGCCAGCCCATCGTCACGTGGTCGGTGATGTTCTGGATCGACGGGTACGCGTCGGTCGGCGTCGGCTTGTAGTACATCGCGAGGATCACGCCGGTGATCGCCTGCACGAGGAAGGCGGTGAGCGCGGCGGAACCGAGCGTCTGCATCCAGTTGATGTCGCCCGGCACCTTGCGGAAAAGGAAGTAGCGGACGCCGCCGACGAGGCCGGAGCGCTCCTCGAGCCAGTCGAGCGGATACGTGATCAGCTCCTCCATCTGCTGGCGGCGGAGCTGCGCCTTCGAGGGCTGGCGGCGGTAGGTGCTCATCTAGTGGTGGGGCGGCTGGAGGGGATAGAACCACTGCTCGGGCCCGTCGACGTGCTCGCCCGGGCCGGCTTCCTTGTACTTGTGGATCTGCGCCTGCGCGCCCGTCCCGTCCACGTGCGAGACGGAGTAGGTGCTGAGCAGGATCAGGCGGCCGTTGCGGATCTCGAACGAGTAGCGGTCGAGCGCGCGCACGGGCGGGCCGGCGGTGCGGTTGCCCTCGGTGTCGTACTGGCCGCCGTGGCACGGGCAGCCGAAGCCGGCGGGCACGACCGGCAGCAGCGTCACGTCGCCGTTCGCGGTGTGCTCGTTGACGGTCTTCTTGCCGAGGATCTGGCCGCTCGGGCCGTTCGCCTGCACCGGGCAGCCGAGGTGGGCGCACCGGTTCGAGATGATCGTGAAGCTCGGCGCGTTCTGGAAGACGCCGTTGTTGCGGACGAACGCCGTGCGGCGCGAGACCTCGCCCTCGGCCGGGTCGGTCGTGAAGGTCGCGATGTACCAGTCGCCCTCGCCGAACGTGGCGAGCGGGCCGAGGTCGACCTCGTGGCGCTTCTGGCCGAGGAACGAGGGCAGGAGCGCGAAGCCGGCGACGGGGACGGTGATGACGCCGCCGATCAGGCCGCCGAGTCCGAGCGTCGCGCCTTCGAGGAAGCGGCTGCGCGGGAAGCGCTCGCCGGGCGCGGGCGGCGGCAGCGCGGCGCCCTGCTGGTCGGCGGGCGGCGCGGTCTGGCCCGCCCCGGCCTCCTCGAGCGTGCGCCGCTCCGGCTCGACGACGAGCGGATGGCCGCGGAGCTCGGCGGTGGCGTCGCGCGCCCAGAGGAACGCGAAGACGATCGCGATCGCGCCGCCGATCGAGGAGATCAGCGTCGGGTTGACGATCAGGCCGACGAGGACGACGACGATGCCGATCGCGAAGCCGAGCGGCCAGAGCGTCGGCGGCGGCAGGTGAATCTCCTCGTGGAGAGACTCCTGCTCGTTCTCTTCGGGCGCCGGCTGGTTCGGCTCCACTACGCAGCTCCCTCGCGCATCCCGGGGCAAGTCTTATCGAAACCGCAGGGTCTCGTGGTAAAGAACCGACCGGGCGCTCAGTCGAGCCCGTACTCGGCCCAGCGTCGCGTGACGAGCTCCCGCACGTCGGCGCTCATCTCGATCTCGTCCGGCCAGGGCCGCGCGCCCTCCTCCGGCCACTTCGAGGTGGCGTCGATCCCGAGCTTGCCGCCGACGAACTGGCGCTCCGGCGCGTGGTCGAGATGGTCGAGCGGGCCCTCGCTGACGACGACGTCGCGCTTCGGGTCGACGTTCGCGCCCGCGTAGAAGAGCACCTGCCCGTAGTCGTGGACGTCCACGTGCTCGTCGACGACGACGACGCATTTCGTCAGGCTGAGCATCCCGAGCCCCCAGAGCGCGTGCATCACCTTCTGCGCGTGCCCGGGGAACTGCTTGCGGATCGAGACGATGCAGCAGTTGTGGAAGGCCCCCGCGACCGGCAGGTCGTAGTCGACGATCTCGGGGACGCTCGTCCGGATCGCGGGCAGGAAGATCCGCTCGGTCGCCTTGCCGAGCCAGGCGTCCTCCTGCGGCGGCTTGCCGACGACGATCGAGGGGTAGATCGCGTCGCGCCGCATCGTGATCGCGGAGAGCCGGAAGACCGGGAACGGCTCGGCGGGCGTGTAGAAGCCGGTGTGGTCGCCGAACGGCCCCTCCTCGCCCATGTCGCCCGACTCGATCGTCCCCTCGAGGACGATCTCCGCGTTCGCCGGCACCTCGAGGTCGACGGTGACGCCCTTGACGAGCTCGACCGGCTCGCCGCGCAGGAAGCCGGCGAGCATCAGCTCGTCGATGTGCTTCGGCAGCGGCGCGCTCGCCGAGTAGGCGGTGACCGGGTCGAGCCCGAGCGCGACCGCGACCTCGATCCTGCCCTCGGCGGCGAGCCAGTCGGCGCGGCCGTCCTTGTGGATCTGCCAGTGCATGAAGGTCGAGCGCTCGTCGATCACCTGCATCCGGTACATGCCGACGTTGCGGCCGCCCGTCTGCGGGTCGCGCGTGATCACGGCCGGAAGCGTGATGAACGGCGCCGGGTCGCCGGGCCAGCAGCGCTGGATCGGGAGCGCGCGCAGGTCGACCTCGTCGCCGCGGAGGACGACCTCCTGGCACGCGCCGCTGCGGACGGTGCGGGGGCGCGAGTCGGCGATCGACTTCAGCTTCTGCAGACCGCGCACCTTCTCCATCAGGCCGGCCGGCGGCTGCATCTCGAGCACGTCCGAGAGCTTGCGGGCGACGTCGTCGAGGCGGTCGACGCCGAAGGCGAGGCACATCCGGCGCTCCGTGCCGAACTGGTTGATCAGGAGCGGGAGGCGCGAGCCCTTCGGGTTCTCGAACAGGAGCGCCGGCCCGCCGGCCTTCACGGTGCGGTCGACGATCTCCGTGATCTCCAGGTCGGGGTCGACCTCGACCGAGACGCGCGCGAGCTCGCCCTCGCGCTCGAGGAGCGCGATCCAGTCGCGGAGGTCGCGGATCGCCACGCGGCGAGTCTACGCGCCTCGGTTCAGCGCCCCGACCACCACGCGAACTGCGCGCCCCAGGCGATCTGGCCGAAGTACGACGGCCAGTGGGCCGGCGGGAAGAGCGGCGAGGCGATCTCGACCGGCTTCCCGGAGCTCGGCGGCAGCAGCCAGAGCCCGTCGCCGGCGACGTAGAGGAGGCTTGCGCCGTCACGCGACCACTCGGGAACGGTGGCCGCGGCCGCGGCGACGGTCGTCAGCCGGCCGGTGCGCGCGTCGTAGAGCTCGAGCCGGTGGGCGCCGTACCAGCTCTCGAGCGTCCGCTGACCCCAGCCGCCGGTGCGCCGGTCCGGCGCGGAGACGAACGCGAGCGTCCCGCCGTCCGGGGACCAGGCCGGGTCGAGCGTCACCGTCGCGCCGCCGGGGACGAGCCCTCGGCAGCCGCCTCCCGGACGGCACACCTGCACCTGCTTCTCGTCCCAGACGACGCGCCCGCCGCCGCGGCCGTGCGCGACGTCCGCGACGACTGCGAGCCGGGCGCCCTGCGCGGCGGCGACGCTCGTCGGCCCGTCCGAGAGCGTCTCGGCGAGCAAGCGTGGCGTCGCGCCCGGCCGCGCGACCGTCTCGAGGGGCGTCGCGTCGAGGTTGCGGGTCGCGCCGTCGCCGAAGACCCAGACGCCGATCCCGAACCCGCGCCACCAGCCGACCGGCTCGAGCAGGACGTCGTCCATGCCGGCGAGGCGCTCCCTCGGCATGACGGCGAGCCACGTCGCGGGCGCGCCGCCGGCGACGGGGTAGGCGACGATCCGGGAGGGCCTGCCGACGGCGGGGTCGTTCTCGATCCCGACCGCGAGCGCGTTCCCGTCCGGCGACCAGACGGCGGAACGGATCCAGGGGCCGTGCGCGAGGACGCGCGAGGAGCCGTCCGGGGAGACGAGGCGCAGCGCGGTCGGCACGAAGCACGGGCACGGCCGATTCGTGCGCACCGGCCCGGCGGCGACCGCGAGCACGTCGGCGCGCGGGCTCCAGCCCTCGAGCCCGTACGCGGCGAAGCCGGGCACGCGGCGGGCGCCGGCGCCGTCCGAGCGGGCGAGCCAGAGCCGGTGGCCGGCGAGCCAGGCGAGCCACCTGCCGTCCGGCGAGAACGCGGGATCGGCCGGCGTCCCGCCGTGCGAGGCCGCGACGCTGCGGAGCCGGCCGCTGCCGCCGTCGAGCACCCAGAGGACGCCGCGCGAGACGAAGGCGAGCCGGCCGTGGCGGGAGAAGGCGCGGGCGTCCACGGTCGGACCGCCCGGGACGCGCAGGAGCCGGTCGCCGCCGCCGCGGAGGAGCGCGACGCCTGCCGCGGCGGCCGCGGCGGCGAGCGCGAGCGCGGCCGCGGCCGCGACGCGCCGGCGCCGCTGCCGGGCCCGCGCCTCGCGGATCAGCGCCTCCAGCGGGTCGGGCGCCTCGACTCGCGGTCGCGGCGGGGCGATCACGGGCGCGAGGACCACGCGAACTGCGACGGCCACGGCACGTTGCCGTGCGCGTTCGGCCAGGCGCGGGTGCCGAAGAGCGGCGCGGCGACGCGAACCGGGCGGCCGTGCAGGCTCGGCAGCAGCCAGAGCGCGTCGTCCTTCGCGAAGAGGAGGCTGCGGCCGTCGGCCGACCAGACCGGGGCGGCCGCGCCGGCGCTCTCCGGGACGAGGCGCGTCCCGATCCGGAGCCGCCGCGTCGCGTACCAGCGCCGCAGCGCCGGCTGGACGAACGACAGGTTCGTGCCCTCGCTCGCGGCGGTGACGTAGGCGAGCGTCGAGCCGTCGGGCGAGAGCGCGGGCTCGAGCGTGAGCGGGGCGGTCGAGCGAACGGGCGCGCAGCGGGCGGCTCGGCAGGCGAGCGCCGTCTTGGTCACCCAGGCGATGCGATCGACGCCGCCGGCCAGCGCGAAGCTGCCGGTGCGCGCGATCGAGACGCCGAAGCCGACGGTCGTCCCGAGCTTCCGCGGCTTCGCGCCGGGCGCGGCCAGCCGGTAGACGGGGAGCCCGTCGGCGGCGAGCGACTCCGAGTGCCCCGGGTCGAGCCAGAAGAGGATCCCCTGCCGCCGCGGCAGCACGACGACGCGGACGACGCCGGGCGTCCGGAAGCCGCTGCGCGGGGTGAACCGCTGCGGGATCCGGTACCAGGTCACCCGCCGCCCCGCGAGCGAGTGGGCGACCTGGATGAGCTCGACGCCGTGGAAGGCGCCGCCCCGGTCGTGGACGATCCGCGTCGTGTCGAAGACGAAGCGGCTCCCGTCCGGCGCCCAGGCGACGGGGTCGACCGGGACGCTGCCGGCGCGGAGCGGCGTCCCGTCCGGGGCGATGCGGTAGATCGCGCGCCCTGCGAGCAGGCGGCCGTCGGGCAGCCACGACGCCCCGAGCCTCGTCGAGAGCGTCCGCGCGCCCGTCCCGTCGGCGGCGGCGAGACCGACCCGGCCGCGGTAGAGGTAGGTCAGCCAGCGGCCGTCCGGCGAGAACGCGGGCGCGCTCGCCCCGGTCCCGGTCACGGCGACGAGCCTGCGCGCGCGTCCGTCGAGCACGTACAGGCGGCCGCGTGAGACGAACGCAAGCCGGCCGTGGCCGGCGAACGCGGACGCGTCGACGGCCGGGAGCGGGCGCGCCGGCTGCCCCGAGCCGACCGCGCGGTCGATCCCGTAGCCCGCCGCGCCGGCGGCGAGAACGGTCGCGAGGAGCACGAGCCGGCGGCGGCGCTGCCGCTGCTTCGCCTCCGCGATCAGCGGGTCGAGCTGGACGGGAGGGACTGGAACCGCCGTCACGATGAAGCTAGTATGCGTAGCACCATGCGGGAGGTCAAGTTCGAGCAGGTCGCGGCCGAGATCCGGCGCGCGATCGCCGAGGGCGAGGCGAAGCCGGGCGAGCGGCTGCCGCCGGCACGCGACCTCGCGGCAGTGCTCGGCGTGAACACGAACACCGTCCTGCGCGCGCTCCGCCTGCTCCGCGACGAGGGCCTGCTCGAGTTCCGGCGCGGCCGCGGCGTCAGCGTCGCCGGCACGCCCGAGCAGGGCGCGGTCGTCGCGCGCGCCCGCGAGCTCGTCCGCTTCGCGCGGCGGCACGGGTATCAGCCGGACGAGCTGGCGCGGCTGATCGAGAGCCTCGGCTAGACGCGTCCGCGCGCGGCCCAGGCCGCTGCCGCGAGCCGAAGACCGCCGGCCGGGAACCGGGAACGGCCGAGCTCGCGCAGACGCCCCCGCTGCTCCTCGTCGAGCTGCGCGAGATAGACCCCGGCGGGACCGGTTGCGAGCGTGTACGGCTCCCACCAGTCGTCGAAGCTCTCGTGCATCACCTCGACGGACAGGAGCGTCTCCTCGACGTCGGTCAGCCCGGCCGAACGAAGCAGCGTGACGAGCTCGCCCTGGCGGGAGCCGGCGCGCGGGGGCTCGTCGGCGAGGTCGGGGTCGACCTCGGCGGCGAGCTCCCAGAAGCGGCTGAGCGGGCTGCGGCCGTTGCCGTAGTCCCAGACGCAGGCCGCGACCGTCCCGCCGGGGCGCACGACGCGGGCCATCTCCGCGAGGCCGCCTGCGGGATCCGCCATGAAGTGGACGACGAGCTGCGCGAGCGCGGCGTCGAAGGCGCCGTCTCCGAACGGCAGCTCCTCGGCCGCGGCCTCGTGGACGGCCAGGCCCGGATGCCGTTCGCGCGCCGCCGCCGCGAACGGCGGCGAGGGCTCCACGGCCGTGACGAGCAGCTCGCGCCGGAGCAGCTCCGCGACCAGCGCGCCGGGCCCGCAGCCGACGTCGAGCACCCGCTGTCCGGCACGGACGCCCGCGAAGTCGGCGAACGACGCAGCGAGCGGCGCCGAGTAGCGGCCCATGAAGCGGTCGTACGCATCGGCCGCGACGTCGAACACGAGCGCGTCAGCGCCGGTGGCGCAGCCAGTGCGTGAGCTCGCCGAGCGCGATCACGAGGATGAAGACGCCGCCGGTGGCGAGCATCATCAGGATCGTCTTGCGCCCCTCCTCCGCGGCCGTCTCGGCGGCGAGGAGGTGGAGGAGTCCGAGCGTCGCGGCGAGCATCCGGCGCGACTCTAGCGAAGGCGCGCGTCGTGCGCGGCAAGGGCGCGCACGACCGCCTCGTCGCCCGCGGCCGAGCGTGCGGCACGGTCGAGCGGCGCGGCGTCGCCGCGGAGCCGCAGCTCGGCGCGGGCGTCGTCGAGCGAGCCGGCGCCGAGCAGGGCCGCCGTCGCCGCCCAGAGCGGCCCGTCGCCCGGCGCGTCCTCGGCGCGGAGCTGGCTCGAGAGCGAGATCAGCTCCGACAGGTCGGCGACCGCAGCGACCTCGCCGAACGCCGCGATCCGGACGAGCCCGTGCGCGTAGAGGTAGTCGCCGAGCAGCAGCGCCGTGTCCGGGTCGGCCGGCGCGAAGAGACGCGGCGCGCCGTAGTGGACGAGGTACCCCTCGTAGATCGTCTCCAGCCCGAGCGCGAACCGCTCCTCGCCGAGCGGCGAGAAGACGGCGAGCTCCTCGCGCTCGCCGGCCGGGCGGAGGCAGTCGCCCCAGAGCGCGCTCTCGTCGGCCGCCTCCTGCGCGATCGAGGCGAAGAGGTCAGCCACCGAAGTCCCCGACCGCGGCGATCGTGCGGTCGATCTCCTCGTCGCCGTGCGCGAGCGAGACGAACATCGCCTCGAACTGCGACGGCGCCACGTAGACGCCCTCCGCGAGCAGGTGGCGGAAGAGCGCGGCGTAGCGGTCGGTGTCGCAGCGCTGCGCGTCGTCGAAGTCGCGCACCGGCCCGTCGGTCTGGAAGAGCGTGAGCATCGCGCCGACGCGCTGCACCGTCCCGAACGGCGCGAGCCCGTCCGCGAGCCGCGCGGCGCGGCGCTCGAGGCCGTCGTAGACGGCCGGGTCGCGCAGCCGCCGCAGCACCGAGAGCCCCGCCGCGGTCGCGAGCGGGTTCCCGGAGAGCGTCCCCGCCTGGTAGACGGGCCCGGCCGGCGCGAGCATGTCCATCACGTCGGCGCGGCCGCCGAACGCCGCGAGCGGGAGGCCGCCGCCGACGATCTTGCCGAGGATCGTCAGGTCCGGCCGGACGCCGTAGAGCTCCTGCGCCCCGCCGCGCGCGACGCGGAAGCCGCTGATCACCTCGTCGAAGACCAGGAGCGCGCCGGACGCGTCGCAGAGCGCGCGCAGCGCCTCGAGGAAACCGTCCGCGGGCGGGACGACGCCCATGTTGCCGGCCACCGGCTCGACGACGATCGCCGCCAGGCCCTCGCCGTGCTGCATGACCGCGGCCGCGACCGCCTCGAGGTCGTTGTACGGGACGACGATCGTGTCGGCGGCGACCGCGCTCGTCACGCCCGGCGAGGCCGGGATCCCCCGGAGCGCCGAGGGCGCTCCGGTCTTCTGGCCGCGCGTCGGCGGCTTCGTCGGCGACGCTTGCAGCCCGAGCGTCGCGAGGCCCGAGCCGGCGCTCGCGAGCAGGCCGTCCGAGTGGCCGTGGTAGCAGCCGGCGAACTTGAGGATCCGGTCGCGCCTCGTGAAGCCGCGCGCGAGCCGGAGCGCGCTCATCCCCGCCTCGGTGCCGGAGGACACGAGCCGCACCTTCTCGACCGACGGCACCGCGTCCGCGATCTCGGCGGCGAGCTCGACCTCGGCCTCGGTCGCGGCGCCGAAGCTCGTGCCGCGGAGCGCCGCCTCGCGCACCGCCTCGACCGTCTCCGCGTCGGCGTGGCCGAAGACGAGCGGCCCCCACGACATGACCCAGTCCAGGTAGCGGCCGCCGTTCACGTCCTCGAGATACGCGCCGGAGCCGGAGCGGACGAAGAGCGGCTCGTCGAGGCCGACGCCCTTCATGGCGCGGACGGGCGAGTTGACGCCGCCGGGGATCAGCTCGAGCGCGCGCCGGTAGAGGTCGGAGCGCGCGGTCAGGAGCTCGTCAGGCTCCAACGCGCGTTTCCTGCCGAGCGAAGAGCAAGCGATGCAAGGACGCGACTGAGGACGCCGCAGCGCGCGGCTTTGCAGCCGGCAGGGAACCCGCCGTTGGGGCCTGGCGAGCTCCTACAGCCACGCCGCGAGGTCGCGCGTCCAGTAGCTGACGATCAGGTCGGCGCCGGCCCGCTTGATCGCGGTCAGCGACTCGAGCGCGGCGTCGCGCTCGTCGAGCCAGCCTGCGCGCGCGGCCGCCTTCACCATCGCGTACTCGCCCGAGACGTTGTACGCGGCGACCGGAACGTCGAACGCCTCGCGGACGGCGCGGATCACGTCGAGGTACGGGAGCGCCGGCTTGACCATGATCGCGTCCGCGCCTTCGGCGACGTCGAGCTCGCACTCGCGGAGCGCCTCGCGGACGTTCGCGGGATCCATCTGGTAGCCGCGCCGGTCGCCGAACGCGGGCGCCGAGTCGGCGGCCTCGCGGAACGGCCCGAAGAAGGCGGAGGCGTACTTCGCGGAGTAGGCGAGGATCGGCGTCTGCTCGAAGCCGTGGTCGTCGAGCGCCTCCCGGATCGCGGCGACGCGGCCGTCCATCATGTCGCTCGGCGCGACGACGTCGGCGCCCGCCTCGACGTGGCTGACCGCGGTGCGCGCGAGCAGCTCGAGGCTCGCGTCGTTCGCGACCTCGCCGTCGACGACGATCCCGCAGTGGCCGTGCGAGGTGTACTCGCAGAGGCACACGTCGGTCATCAGGACGAGCTCGGGGAAGCGCGGACGCAGCGCCCGGAGCGCCTGCTGGACGATGCCGTCGTCCTCCCAGGCGCCGGTCGCCTCCTCGTCCTTCTCGGCCGGGATCCCGAACAGCATCAGCGCGCGGGCGCCCGTCGCGGCGAGCGCGTCGACCTCGCGGACGAGCCCGTCGACGTCGAAGCGCGCCATCCCGGGGAGCGGCTCGTTCGCGAGCGGCTCCGGCGCGACGAAGTACGGCATCACGAACTGGTCGAGCGAGAGCCGCGTCTCGCGCACGAGCCCGCGCAAGGGCGCCGTGCGGCGAAAGCGGCGAAGCCGGACGTCCGGGAAGCTGCTCACGCGCGGAACGATACGCCTCGCCGACTTAGTAACAGTCTGTTACTTGGAGCCCGGAGCCGGCTCGTCCCGCATGGCAGCGGCAATTCGCCACGCTCGGGACTAGTAACAGACTGTTACTTGGCCCGCGGCGGCGGCGAGGACCGTCGCGACTCGGGCGGCTTCGGATTCCAGCTCCGCCTGCTGCCCCCGGGTGGGCTTCCGGGCCAGGTGCGCCTCGAGCTCCAGCACGCCGCCGCGCAGCCGCCGCTCCCACTTCCCGGCCACCGCGCCGTCGACCAGGACGTTCGCGAACCCGACCGGCGTCTCGTAGCGGCCCGACTTCTTCCAGCGGGTATCCCAGTACAGCTCCTTCGCGCCGGGCGCGAAGACGCGGTCGTGCTCGCGGAAGCCGAGCAGGTAGCAGTCCCACTGCGGCACGAGGCGGACGCTCGGCCGCGGCTCGGGGAGCTCGGCGCCGTCGGCGTGCAGCCACATCGCCGTCCCCTCGACCTCGACCGGGACGAGCTCGTCGCGGAGCTCGTCCAGCAGCGCGCGCTGGGCGGCCGCGCCCCTGACGCCGAGATAGGCGAGCGAGCGCGGCGCGACCGGCCCGTACGCCCGCAGGAAGCGCCGGGCCGCCTCGCGGAGCGCCTCCCGCTCGTCCCACGCGCGGACGCCGCCGAGCCACTGGTCGGCGCGGACGAACGTCACCTTCGTCCCGCGCGGGGGCCCCGAGCAGAGGATCCCGGCGCGGACGGCGTCGCCGAGGAGGTACGCCCAGCCCGACGCGAGCGGCTCGCGCGCCCATTCCCCCACCCGGGCCGCGACCTCCGCCGCGAGCTCCTCGCGCAGCAGCTCGCGCCCGTCGAGCGCGGCCGCGAACGCGTCGAGCAGCTTCGCCCGCCGCGCCGGCTCGAGCTCCGTCTCCGCGAGCCCGGTCGCGGCCGCCGTCCAGAGCCCGAGCTCGTCGGCCGGATGCAGGTGCAGCGTGCCGCGGAGCGTCCAGGTCCGCACGAGCGTCCGCTCCTCCCAGAGCGCCCGCCGCACTTCGGTCTGCGTCGCGCCGGAGCGGAGCCCGAGCCCGATCTCGGCGGCCGCCTGCAGCTGCGCCTGGATCCCGCAGGTCGCGCGCGCCGCCTCGACGACCGACCCGGCCGGCTCGAGCAGCAGCGACCGCGCCAGCCGCCGCGCCCGCACCTGCTCCCACGTGAGCTTCACGCGGCGAGCCGGCGCATGCCGAGCCGCGCCAGGACGCCGAGCACCGCGCCGATCCCGGCGAGCCACGCGGTCTCGATCCCGACCGTCCGCCACGGGTGCGTCGCGAACAGCGCCGCCGCGAAGAAGCGCACCGCGTGGACGAACGGGAGCGCGTCGCTGATCCAGTACGCCGGCGCGGCGACGCCGCGCGGGACGAGCCCGAGGAAGACGACCGGCAGGACGACGAGCACCGCGACGAGCGACGCCGTCCGCGCCTCGCGCGCGAGCGCGCCGAGCGCCGTCCCGGCCGCGCCGACGACCCCGCCGGCGAGCGCGACGCCCGCGAGCAGGAGCGGCAGCCGCGACCACGGCTCGCCGCCGGTGACGCCGCCGGCCTCGACGACGATCCCGAAGACGACGGCGATCACGGCGCCGAGCGCGAGCGCGGCGAGCGCGGCGAGGGCGACCTTCGCCCACACGATCCGGCCCAGGCTCACGAGCCCGCGGCCGAGCCGCCCGATCGTCCCCTCGTCCCGCTCGGCCGCCGCGGCGCCGGCGGCGAGCAGGAGCGCGAGGAAGGTGACCGTGAGCGCGATCCCGTACGCCTGCACCTGCGCCGAGAGCGCCCACGTCCGGCCCTTCGTCTTCGGCTGCTCCAGGCCGATCGGGTTCGCGGTCGCCTTCAGCGCGCTCCCCGTCTGCGTCAGCGCGAGCCGGGCGAAGGCGGCGAACTGCCGCAGCTTCCCGACGCGCTCGCTCGGCGGCAGCGCCGCCAGCTCGCGGTTCATCGCGTCGAGCCCGAGCACGTCGTACCGCTTCCCGAACACGGTCGTGCTGCCGCCGTGGAGGATCAGCGTCACGTAGCGCAGGTCGGCGGCGACGAACGCGTCCTGGAGCTTGCGGTTGAGCTGGTAGACGAGCGCCTGCATCTGCTGCGTCACCCGCGGCGCGAGGCCGCCGCTCGTCGTGCGCAGGACGAGGCTCGGCGACTGCACGGTCGAGGCGAGCTTCTCGAGGAAGCCCGGCGGGATCGTGATCGTGGCGACGACCTTGCCGTCCGCGAGCTCGCGGCGCGCCTCGGCCGGGCTCATCCTCACGAGCGTCACGTTCTGCGAGACCTCGTCGATCACCGTCTGGATGTGGAAGCGGTGGCCGGCGACCTGCACGACCGGCGGCACGTGGTCCTCGTCGACGTAGGCGACGCGCGGCTTCGAGCTCGCGTAGCCGGCGACGAGCCCGACGAGCACCGCGATCACGACCGGGTACGCGAGCAGCGCCGCGAGCAGGAGCGGCGAGCGCGCGAGGACGCGCAGGTCCTTCCGCAGCAGCAGCCAGACCGCCGCCACTAGCCGAAGACCTCCTCCGCGGACGAGCCGACGATCCGGCCGTGCTGGAGCGCGACGACCCGGTCGGCGTGGTGGAGCTCCTCGATGTTCTGGGTCGCGAAGCAGACCGCGCCGCCGCCGACCCGGACGTCGTCGACGACCTCCCAGACGCGCCGCCGCTGCGCCGGGTCCAGCGAGGCGGTCGGCTCGTCGAGCAGCAGGATCCGCGGTTCGCCGAGGAGCGCGAGCGCGACGTTCAGCCGCTGGCGGTTCCCGACCGAGAGCTCGCCGCTCGGCTGGTCGGGCGGCAGGTCGAAGCGGGCGAGCAGGCCCGCCGCCGCCGAGTGCGGGTCGGCGACGCCCTCGAGCCGGGCGAAGAGCTCGAGGTTCTCGCGCGCGGTCAGCCGGCCGTAGTGCGCCGGCCGCTGCGGCACCCAGCCGGTCCTCGCCGCGGTCTCGACGCGGCCGGAGCTCGGCTGGAGCGAGCCGGCGAGGATCGCGAGCAGCGTCGACTTGCCGGCGCCGTTCGGCCCGACGAGGGCGACGGTCTCGCCGCCGTTCAGGTCGAGGTCGGTCGGCGCGAGCGCTTCGAGCGCGCCGTAGCGGCGCGCGACCGCGGCCGCCCGCAGCAGCGTCTCCGTCACGCGACGGGCGCAGGAGGCTGCTCGGCCGGCGCCGCGAGCCCGACCTCGCCTGCCGGCGGCGGCCCGCCGGCCGGCCACTGCTCGAGCTCGACGCGCTCGGCGAAGAACTCCCACACCGCCTTGCCGGCCGCGAGCAGCGGCAGCGCGACGAGGATCCCGGGGAAGCCGTAGATCTCGCCGCCGGCGAGCAGCCCGAAGATGACGAGCAGCGGGTGCAGCTGCAGCGAGCGGCTCATCACCTTCGGCACGACCACGTGCCCCTCGAGCTGCTGGATGCCGAGGAAGAGCAGCGCCACCCAGAGCGCCGACAGCGGATGCTGGACGAGCGCGTACACCACCGGCGGCGCCGCGCCGAGCCAGGGCCCGACGTACGGGATCAGCTCGGTGACGCCCGCCCACGCGCCGAAGAGGAGCGCGTAGCGGCCGCCGTGCGGGAGCAGGCCGGCCATGCCGAGGATCCAGAGGCCGAGGCCGGAGCTGGCGCCGATGATCACCGAGAGCAACAGCTGCCCCTTGACGTAGCTCGCGACCGCCTTCTCCATCCGCAGCACCAGGCCGCCCCGCCCGCGCGGCGGGAAGCGCCGGTTCACCGCCTCGGTGAGCCGGTGCATGTCGAGCAGCATGTAGATCGAGACGACGATCACCAGCACGACGCTGAACAGGAGCGACACGGCCGCGAGGCCGGCGCCCTCGGCCCAGTTCAGCGCCTTCGTCGTGTACTTCTCGACGTCCTTCGTTCCGACCTGGTCGAGGAACTTGAGCCCCTGCTTCTGCACCTGCACGCGCTTCAGGTGGTGCGTGTTCAGCCAGTGCTGGAAGCTCGCGAGATCCTGCTCCGCCCCGGTGGCCCGGGGGTGTCCGGACGCGACCGTAAAGTAGGAGTCGACCCTGTGCGACGCGCTTCGCGTCTGCTGAACGACGACGGTTGCGAGAGCGAGGATCGCGAGTGCGAGGACGGCAGCGAACGCCAGATAGACGATCGCCACGGCCAGCCCGCGCGGGATCCAGGCCCGTCCCAGCCCCCGGACGAGCGGGTTGAGGAGCAGGGCGATGAGCAGCGCCACGAGGAAGAGGAAGACCACGTGACGCACCGCTCCCGCCACCACCCACACGAACAGCAGGATCAGCGGGAGCGTCACCATCTGCACCCAGCGCGGGACCTCGATCCGCGTCGCGTCGGACGGCATGCGAGCGATGGTACAGCGGCGGCCAGCCGAACCCGCGACGCCCGGACGGACGGGAACCTCGCCCTCGACCTGTGGCTCGAGCCGGCGCCGAGGCCGCGCCCGCGTCGGGACTCTTCCCGGTTGAAAGCGGCAGAGGCGTTCGATACGGTCAGCCGCGACATGCCGTCCTCGCGCCCCAACGGGAGGCGGCGGGTCGAGCGTCGGGAGGCTCGCACAGCACGCAGGGCACGCCGCTTCGCCCTGCTCGTCCTCCTCGGCACCGTCTTCGTCGTCAGCCTGCTCCTCACCGCCTTCGGCGGCGGACGCGCGCAGGCTCCCGTCTCGTTCCAGGCCGCCGGCCTCGCCTCGCCGCAGGCGGCGGTGCAGACCCGGCCGTACCCGGAGATCCTCGCCGTGCGCGGCCCGGTGCGGCTGCAGATGCCGGTCTCGCAGAAGTCGGTGACCGCGATCGGCTACCACCAGGCGGACGACGGCGCGCTCACGCTCGCGCCGGGCGGGAGGCAGGGGAACGAGGGGCTCGTGCAGCGCGTGATCCACACGATCTTCGGCGGCTCCGCCGGCAGCCCGGTCTGGTTCCAGCTCGGCGGCGGCGACACGTCCGCCCTCGACGTGGGCGCGCCGGTCGGCGCGAACGTCTACGCGCCGGTGGACGGCACGGTCGTCGCGATCAAGCCGTACGTCGTCGGCGGCAGGCGGTTCGGCTCGGAGATCGACATCCAGCCGCTGAACGCACCCTCGCTCGTCGTCTCGCTGACGCAGCTCAAGGCCGACCCGTCGCTCTCGGTCGGGGCGAGCGTCGTCAGCGGCGCCCGCCGGCTCGGCTCGGTCGTCGACCTCGCCCAGGTCGAGCACCAGGCGCTCTCCCGGTTCACGAACGACGCCGGCAACCACGTCACGGTCGAGGTCCGGCCGGCGTCGAGCCTCGTCCTCAACTGAGGCTGCTGTTCCTAGCGGACGTCTTCGGCCCCGCCGGCAGGCGGGCGGTCGAGGAGCGGCTGCCGCGGCTGCGCGAGGAGCTCGACGCCGACCTCGCGATCGTCAACGGCGAGAACGTCGCCGACGGCGCCGGGATCACCGGCAAGCTCGCCGACAAGCTGCTCGCCGCGGGCGCCGACGCGATCACGCTCGGCAACCACACCTACCGCCGCTCCGGGATCGGCGCCTACCTCGCCGCGAGCGAGCGCGTGATCCGGCCCGCGAACCAGGGCGCGCAGACGCCGGGTCGCGGCCTCACGGTCGTCGAGGCGCGGAACGGGGTCCGGGTCGCGGTCCTGAACCTGCTCGGCTCGCTCTTCCTCGACACGCCCGTCTCGCCGTGGGAGGTCGTGGACGGGCTCGTCGACGAGGCGAGGGCGGCCGCGCCGGTCGTCGTCGTCGACTTCCACGCCGAGGCGACGAGCGAGAAGGTCGCGCTCTCGACCTGGCTCGACGGCAAGGTGACGGCGGTGATCGGCACGCACACGCACGTCCAGACGAACGACGCGCGGATCCTCCCGGGCGGCACGGCCGCGGTCACGGACGCGGGCATGACCGGCCCGCACGACTCGGTGATCGGCGTGCGCTCAGAGCTCGCGATCGCCCGGATGCGCAGCCGGCAGCCGGTCCGGTTCGAGCCCTCCGAGCGCGGCGTCCGGCTCGAGGGCGTCGTCGTCGACTGCACCGACGACGGCCGCGCCACCGGCATCGAGCTCCTCCGCGTCTCGCTCTGAGCGCGCCAGCGGCGCGAGCAGCGCGATCGCGGCGAAGGCGTAGAACCACGGGATGTACGTGTAGAGCCAGTAGGTGAGGACGACCTGGAAGCCGGCGAGGAGCGCCGCCGTGAGCGCGGCGAGCTGGAGCGGCGACTTGCGACGCGGCACGAACGGGACGACGAGCGCGGCGAGCACGAGCAGTCCCTGCAGGACGCGCTGGACGACGCGCAGGTTCGGCAGGCCGCGCGCGTGGTACTGGCCCCAGTCCCAGAGCGAGAACGGTGCGTCGCGGCCGACCTGCCAGACGACCGTCCGGTCCCAGAAGACGCGCAGCTCGTGCAGCGGGCTCGGCTCGAGCAGGACGACCGAGAACGCGGCGAGCGCGGCGGCGGCGAAGCCGAGCACGTAGCGCAGCTTCGGCCTCCGGTCGGGGTAGGTGAGCCAGAGCGGCGCGACGATCAGCGACGCGAACTTCGTCAGGCCGGAGAGCGCCGAGAGGGCGCCGCGCCCGACGGGCGACGAGACGAGCCAGAAGCCCCACACGAGCAGGCACGGCATGAGCACGTCGTTCGTGTTCGAGTTCGACGCGTACTGCGTGAACGGGTACGCGGCCCACGCGAAGCCGAGCGCGGCCGCGAGCCGCCCGCCGCCGAAGCGGAGGCCGACGAGCCACAGGCCGAGCAGCGTCAGCAGGTCGAAGGCGACGCTCGTGAAGTGCGCCGCGGGCAGGTCGTCCCACTTGCCGCTCCAGCCGAAGAGCAGGTAGCCGGGGATGTACGCCTCGTAGGCGCTCGGCCCGTACGTGTCGCCCTCCGGGTTGGCCGACTCGCAGCGGCCGTTCGTCTGGATCCGGTCGCGGATCTCGCCGGAGGAGTCCGCCGGCCCGCACGCCTTCAGGTCGCCCTCGATCGGGAAGTTCCCCCACGGCGCCTGGCCGTGGACGATCCGCTCGGCGCCGATCACGCCCGAGTAACCGACGTCGATCACGTTCGACGCCTCGACGTTGAGCCCGACGCGGAAGCCGGCGAGGAAGACGGTCGCGGCGAGCAGCACCCAGACCGGCCAGACCGGGCTGCCGCGCGTGCCGCGGCCGCGGACGCCGATCAGGGCGCCGCGCACGACGACCCAGAGCAGCACCGGGTAGAAGAGCGGCGCCGCCGTGAAGACGTCGCCGTGGTTGAAGAACCAGAGCGACGCGGTCGGCGAGAGCAGCACGAGCAGGTCGAGGTTCCGGAGGGAGAGCGGCCGGCGCCAGTCGGCGAGCCCGAGCAGGAAGACGAGGCAGAACGCGCCCCAGACCCACGGGTTGTTGATCGTCGTGCCGCCGAACGCGCCCGAGTAGCCGCGCGCCATCGACCACGCGACCTGCGGGCCCGTCCACGCCTCGAGCACGGCCGCGGTCGTGTCGTCGACGCGGCCCTGCGCGATCTCGCCGGCCTTGCCCGACCAGATCTTGACCGTCCAGGAGTGGTCCTTCTCGGTATAGGTCTCCTCGTCGACGAGCGTCTTGCGCGGGTAGCGGTCGAGCCAGGCGGCGACCTTGCGGTCGCGGTCGAAGACGGCGAGGACGCGCGCCTTGCTCAGGCTCGGCGTCGAGGAGGGCGGCACGAACGGCGTCTGCACGAGCCGGCCCTTGCCGTCGAAGAGCGGCGCGGTCGGGGCGGCGCCGGTCGCGGCGGCCGCGGCGGGGGCGAGGACGGCGGCGAGGACGGCGGCGGCGAGGAGGCGGAGCCTCACCGCGGGAACGTTACGCGGCGGCCCGCGAGGAGTTGAGCGACAGCCCCTCGGCGGAGAGCAGCTGCTCCTTGCCGTCCCGCTGGACGAGCGCCTGCGTCACCGCCCCGTCGCGCGCGACGCACAGGTCGACCAGGTCGCCGGCCGGGCGCCCGTTGCGGTGGACGGGCCGGCCGCGCAGCTCGCGGAGCGACGCCGAGCGCGCGCTGTAGAAGCCGACGTCCTCGAGCAGCATCAGCGCCGAGCCGATCGCGATCTCGTCGGTTCCCGGCTGCGCGGCCGCGAACGGCAGGAAGCGGAGCAGCTCGTCGCCGCAGAGGACGACGAAGCCGAGCGCCCGCCGCGCCTCGGTGTCGACGAGCGCGTCCACGGGCTGGCCGAGACGGATGCCGTGCAGCTGGACCGGAGCCCGGAGCAGCGCTTCGAGAGAGAACGACCCCATCGCCCCATGGTTCCTGACCCGCCGGACGCTCCGCAAACGCTACGGGCCCGCGACGAGGGGCACGAAGCGGCACGGAACGCCGTGGACGACGGCCGGGCCCTCGGGCGTCCGGGTGATCGTCTCGAGCCGCTGGTCGAAGCGGCCGCCCAGCGGGAGGACGAGGCGCCCGCCCGGCTCGAGCTGCTCGTAGAGGGCGCGCGGCGGGTCGGTCGCGGCGGCCGCGACGGCGATCGCCGCGAACGGCGCGTGCTCCGGCAGCCCGCGCGTCCCGTCGCCGACGTGCACCCGAACGCGCTCGGCGTAGCCCGCCTCGGCGAGCGCCGCGGCCGCGGACTCCGCGAGCTCCGGGATCCGCTCGATCGAGTGCACCTCGCCGGCGAGCTCCGCGAGCACCGCCGCCTGGTAGCCGGAGCCGGTGCCGACGTCGATCACGCGCTCGCCGCCGCGCAGCGCGAGCTGCTCGCAGATGAGCGCGACCATGAACGGCTGCGAGATCGTCTGCCCACCGGCGATCGGGAGCGCCTCGTCCTCGTAGGCGAGCTCGCGCTGCGGCCCGGGCAGGAACAGCTCGCGCGGGACGCGGGCCATGGCGGCGAGCACGCGCTCGTCCGAGATGCCGCGCGGCCGGAGCTGACGCTCGACCATCCGCTCGCGCTCAGCCGACATGCTCGTACGCCCGCGTGTAGGCGGGCGCCTCGACCCCGAAGTGCGCGAGCACGGCCGGCACGACCTCGGTGATCCGGGTCGGGGCGGCGTCGAGGCCGACGGTGAGCATCGGCACGAGCGAGTCGCCGGCGACGAGCGAGCCGTGGCTGCCTCCGCCCGCGTGGTGGCGGCCGCCGAGGTCGGCGAGCTCCCAGCCCTCGGCCGCGGAGACGAGCAGCTCGCCCGCGTTCGGGTTCGCGAGCGCGGCCCACACGCGGCGGAACGCGTCGGGCATGCCGTCGAGGAGCGACGCGTCGCCGGACGCCTGCCAGCCGCCGGCGGCGGGCCGGAAGCGGAGCTCCTCGCCGTCGCGGCGCGCCACCGCGTCCTCCCCCTCCCGCCGCAGCGTCACCTCGACCGCCGCCTCGCCGTCGAGCCGTCGCGCCAGCTCGGCCGCGTCCACCCGCGCGCGCGGCAGCAGGTACACCTGGCCGGCCCGGTTCGACGCGCAGACGACGACCTCGTCGCCGAGATCCGCGAACGCCGCCTCCAGGTGCGCGACGCGCGCGACGTCCGTCTGCCCGTGATCGGAGTGGAGGACGACGGCGTAGCGCTCGAGGAACGCCTCCGGACCGCCGGCGGCGTCGAGGAGCGCGCCGATCGCGGCGTCCGTCCGCTCGAGCGCGACGTCCGCGGCGCCCTCCGGCCCGTGCGCGTGCGAGGCGTAGTCGAAGTCGGAGAGGTAGTAGGCGAGGAAGTCGAAGCCGTCGCGCGTGACGAGCCAGCGGCCGACCGCGGCGGCGTACGCGTCGATCGAGCCGGCCGCGCGGTTGCGGACGGCGAGCGGCGCGCCGGTCCGGTCGGACTCGAACAGGCTGTAGTAGAAGAAGCGCGTCGGCCCGTACGCGGGCGTCGTCACCCAGGGCAGCGTCGGCAGGTGCTTGTGGCGGCCGCGGTAGCACGTGATGTTGACCGCGCCGGCGACGAGGCCCGCGTCCTCGAGCGCCTCGAAGACGGTGACGGCGTCGCGCCCGAGGTGGCGCTGGTTCATGTTCAGGATCGTGTCCGCGATCGACTGCGCCATCCCGGCGGCCCGGAGCGCGGCGAACGAGGAGCCGTACTCGACGATCCGCCGCTCGCCGCGGTGCCACCAGACGAGCGACGGGATCTCGTGGACGTCCGGACCGGCGCCGGTCGCGATCGACGAGAGGCACACCGGCGTGAGCGAGGGGAAGACGGAGACGGCCTTCCGGTAGACGCCGTGCTCGGCGAGGAAGGCGAGCGCCGGGGCGCGTCCGCTCTCGACGGCGTGCTCGAACGCGGCCGGGGTCATCCCGTCCACGACGACCAGGACGAGCTTCTTCGGCGTGGCGGCCTCCTAGTCGCGGGCGAGCGTGCGCAGGCCCGCGTAGCGCTCCGGCCGGCGCCGCCGGATCCTGGCCGCGAGCGCCGGGAGCGCGATCGCCTCGAGGTAGCCGAGCGCGGGCACGAGGCCGAGCGCGGCGACGACGACCGCCGCGGCCGCGACGAGCGCCGCCGTGCCGAAGCGCGTGCCTCCGCGCCGGAGCGCACCGGCCACGACCTGCGCGGCGCCGAACGAGCCGCCGAGGCCTCCCACCGCGCCGAGCGCCATGTCGCCCCAGGAGCCCGCCTGCCACGAGTCGATCGCCCAGCCGAGACCGGCGCCGGCCGCGATCGCGACCGCCACCGCGCCGGCGATCGCCGCGCGCGCGGCGCCGACGAAGCCGACGAGCAGGACCCCGGCGCCTGTGCCGAGGCCGGCCGAGACGCCGATCCAGTACCACGCGCCCATCGCGCAGCCAGTGTAGGCGACCCCGTATCCGCGGGCGGCGCTCGCACGTTGTGGGGACGCGGGCACCCCCGCGCCCGCTTGTCGAATCGACCCCCAGGAGGTGGACGTTGCCCGCTGACGATCGCCCGCTGCTCGTCTTCTTCACGTCCCACCGCTCGGGCCCGGCCCGGCGGATGGAGAGCCTGCTCGCGCACATCGCCCGCAAGGAGCGCGGTCGCCTGCGCGTCTCGAAGGTGGACGTGGACGAGCGGCCGGATCTCGCCGAGCGTTTCCGCGTCTCGCAGGTGCCGTCGCTCGCGCTCGTCGTCGGCAAGCGCGTCGTCGAGCGGATCGAGGGCCGCGCGACGGCGCCGCGGATCGAGACGATGCTGACGCCGTACCTGCCGGCCGAGGAGATCGCGGCGGCCTAGCGTCTAGCTCTTCTCGAGTCGCGCGATCACCGCGAGGCCGAAGTCGGCGGCGCGCTTGCCGTCGACGACGCGGTGGTCGAACGTGACCGAGACGTTGCCCATGCGGCGCACGACGACCTCCCCGTCGCGCACGACGGGGCGGTCGTCGACTCGATGGACGCCGAGGATCGCGACCTCGGGGTGGTTGACGAGCGGCGTGACGAAGAGCCCGGCCGCGCGGCCGGCGCTCGTGACGGTGAACGTGCCGCCGCGCAGCTCCTCCGGCTTCAGCGTCCCGGCGTGCGCGGCCTCGGCGAGCCGGCGGACGTCCTCGTCGAGCTCCTCGAGCGAGCGCGAGTCGCAGTCGCGGACGACCGGGACGACGAGCCCCTGCTCGGTCTGGACGGCGACGCCGAGGTCGTAGCGGTCGAGGAGGACGAGCTCGCCGTCCTCGACGCGCGCGTTCAGCTCCGGGAACTCGTGCAGCGCCTCGGCGACCGCCTTCAGCACGAGCGGGACGAGCCGCTTCAGCTCGACGTTCGTGAAGTCGCACTCCTCGACCCAGGTGACGGCCGGGATCTCGCGGTGGGCGCGGGTCAGGTGCTCGAACATCTGGCGGCGGATGCCGCGGATCGGCTCGCGCCGGCCCTCGCTCGCGGGCGCGGCAGCCGAAGCGCCGCCGGCGGCGGCCGCGCGGACGTCGTCCTCGGTGATCCGGCCCTGCGGCCCGGAGCCGGCGACGGCGGCGAGGTCGACGCCGAGCTCCTGCGCCACCTTGCGCACGAGCGGCGTCGCCCGCACCTTCGCACCTTGTAACAGTCTGTTACTTGGCTGCTGTTGCGGCGCGGGCTCGGCGCGGGGCTGCTCCTCGTCCGCCGGCTCCGGCTCGACGCCGTCGCCGCCGATGACGACGAGCACCGTGCCGACCGGGACGACCTCGCCCTCGCCGACGAGGATCCTCGAGACGACGCCGCCGGCGGGCGACGGGATCTCGACCGTCGTCTTGTCGGTCGCGATCTCGACGAGCGGGTCGTCCTCGGCGATCTCCTGGCCCTCGCCGACGAGCCAGCGCGCGATCTCACCCTCGGTCAGGCCCTCGCCGAGGTCGGGCAGCTTGAACTCGTACGCCACGCGGGATTCCTACCTGATCGCGTCGTCGTGGAGCACCGCGTGCACGCCCTTCACCTGGTTCACGACCTGCGTGACGCGGAGGTCGACGGCGACCGACGCGAGCGCGAGCGCCTCGTTGCGCGCCGTCCCGAGCTCGCGCTCGATCAGGTCGAGCATCGTCTCCAGCGCCTGCTCGGCCGCGAGGTCGAGGTCCTCGTCGAAGCCGAAGGCGAGCCAGGAGTCGGCCGTGCGGGCGATCGGCGAGCGCAGCTCGAGGTCGCGGAGCTCGAAGGAGAGCCGGGCGCGGTCGAGCGGACACTCGATCGCGGTGCCGGAGACCTCGCCGTCGCCCTGGGCGCCGTGGCCGGCGCGCGCGCCCCGCACCTCGAACGGCCCCTCGAGCGCGTGGCCGGCGCCCTCCGGGCGGTCGGCCGGATCGCCGGGATCCCACTTCCAGCCGGCGTTGCGCGCCTGGAGGACGACCGACTCGCCCGGGTCGACGGTCGCGACGGGCTCGTAGTCGCGGGAGAACCAGCCCCTCACGGCCGCGGCTCCTGGATCCATGCGTCCGCCGGGGCGACGAGCACGCGCAGCCCCACGCGCCGGCCGTCCTCGTCGCGGAACTCCCAGAGCGAGACCGCCTGCTCGTCGCCGCGCAGCTCGGGGGCGACCTCGGCCGGGACGTAGCCGGCCTGCACGCGTCGCCCGGCGTCCCAGACCGCGACCGCGTTCGGGTCGTGCTCGTTCTCCGGCTCCGGGACGAGCGCGAGCCTGCGGCCGGGGGCGAAGCCGTCGTCCTGGAGCGCGTCGAGCCGGTAGGAGGCGCCGGCGAGCTTCACGACGCGGAACCTCGGGTCCTCCCGGCGCAGCGCCTCGCCGGAGGCGGCGTCGCGGAGCCAGAAGCCGGACTCGCCGCGCTCGAGCCAGAGCCGGAGCCGCCCCTCAGAACTCGAGGAGCCTCCGGGCGGCGTCGACGACGCGCTCGACCGAGGGCATGTAGGCGTCCTCGATCTTCCAGTACGGGTAGGGGACGTCGTAGCCGGTGACGCGGAGCACCGGGCCGTGCAGGTCGAGGATCGCCTTCTCCGCGAGGATCGCGGCGATCTCGGCGCCGAAGCCGGCCGTCCGGGGGGCCTCCTGCACGATCACGACGCGACCGGTCTTCGCGGCCGAGGCGAGGAGCGCGTCCTCGTCGAGCGGCTTCAGCGTCCGCAGGTCGAGCACCTCGACCGACGCGTCGCCGGCGAGCGCGTCGGCGGCCCGCTCGCAGAGCGGCACCATCGCGCCGTACGCGACGAGCGTCAGGTCGGAGCCCTCGCGCGCGAGCCGCGCCTTGCCGAGCGGGACGACGTGGTCGCCCTCCGGCACCTCGGTGCGCTCGGTCCGGTAGATCAGCTTCGGCTCGAGGATCACGACCGGATCCGGGTCGCGGATCGCCGCCGCCAGCAGCCCCTTCGCGTCGGCCGGCGTGGACGGGATCGCGACCTTCACGCCCGGCGTGTGCACGTAGTACGCCTCCGGCGAGTCGTCGTGCAGCTCGGGGGCGCGGACGCAGCCGCCGTACGGCATCCGGACGACGAGCGGGAACTCCATCCCGCCGCCGGTGCGCCAGTGGTAGCGGCCGACGTGCGTGATCAGCTGGTCGAGGCACGGGTACGAGAACGCGTCGTACTGCATCTCGCAGACCGGCCGCCAGCCGGCCATGCAGAGCCCGACCGCGGTACCGAGGATCCCCGCCTCGGCGAGCGGCGTGTCGACGCAGCGCGACTCGCCGAAGCGCTCGCGCAGGCCCGCCGTCGCGCGGAAGACGCCGCCGGCGCGGCCGACGTCCTCGCCCATGACCATCACCGACTCGTCGCGCGCGAGCTCGACGTGGAAGCCGTCGTTGATCGCCTCGACCATGAAGAGCTCAGCCAACCGAGCCTCCGAGGATCCGGCGCAGCTCGGCGAGGTCGCGCTCGAACGACGCCGGCGGGTTCGCATACGCGTGCTCGAACAGCAGCCCGACGTCGGGCTCCGGCTCGGCCTCCGCCTCCGCGATGCCGCGCTTCATCACGTCGAGCGCCTCCGCCTTGACCTCCTCGACGAGGTCGTCGCCGAGGACGCCGAGCCTGCGCAGGTAGCGCTCGTAGCGGCCGACGCACTCGTTCTCGCGCTCCCGCTCGACCCGCTCCATGTCGATGTAGGCGCGCGGGTCGTCGGCGGTCGCGTGCGGCGCGGCGCGGTAGCTGAGCGCCTCGACGAAGGTCGGGCCGCCGCCGGAGCGCGCCCGCTCGGCCGCCTCGCGCGTCGCCTCGTAGACGGCGAGCACGTCGGTGCCGTCGACGCGGATCCCGGGCATCCCGTAGCCGGCCGCCTTCGCCGCGAGCGTCTCCGCGCGCGTCTGCGCCGCGACCGGCGTCGAGATCGCCCACTGGTTGTTGTTGCAGAAGAGGATCAGCGGCGCGCCCATGACCGCGGCGAAGTTCGCGCCCTCGTGGAACGCGCCCTCGCTCGTCGCGCCGTCGCCGAAGTAGGCGATCGCGACCGCGTCCTCGCCCTTCAGCTTCTTGCCCCAGGCGAGCCCGGCCGCGTGCGGCACGTGGGTCGCGATCGGCACCGCGATCGAGGCGACGTTGTGCTCGGCCGGGTTCCACCAGCCGGCCGGATGGCCGCGCCACCAGTGCAGGATCGTGCTCGCCGGGATGCCGCGCAGCAGGCCGATCGCCGACTCGCGGTAGCTCGGGAAGACCCAGTCGCGGTCCTCGAGCGCGAACACCGACCCGGCCTGCATCGCCTCGTGGTTCCAGAAGATCGCGTACGTGCCGATCCGACCCTGGCGGTGGTAGACGAGCGAGCGCTCGTCGTAGGTGCGCAGCAGGACGAGGCGCCGGTAGAGCTCGATGAGCTCCTGCTCGCCGAGCCCCTCGACCTCGCGCTCCTCGTCGATGACGCGGCGGAGATCCGGCTGGTCCTGGGCGATCGCCATCGACGATGAGTGTACGCGCCGATGAGTTCGACGCCGTCCGGTCGTCCTACGGACATCCGACCAGAAAGGAGCAGCAGATGAGCACGAACACGGCAGTGATCACCCGCGTCTTCGAGGCCCCGCGCGAGGCCGTCTGGGCGGCGGTCACCGAGCCGGAGCACTTCGCCGCCTGGTTCGGCCACGAGCCGTTCGAGACCCCGGTCGAGCGCGTCGAGATGGACGTCCGCCCGGGCGGGATCTTCCGCGCCGCGATGGTGAACGAGCGCGAGGGGATCGAGCAGCCGTTCGTCGGCCGCTACCTCGAGGTCGTCCCGCGGGAGCGGCTCGTGCAGACGCTCGCGAACCCCGCCGACCCGGACGACCCGAACGTCGAGACGCTGACCTACACCCTGCGCGACGCGCCCGGCGGCACCGAGCTCACCTACCACCAGACCGGGCATCTGCCGCCCGAGCAGTACCCGCTGATCGAGCAGGGCGTGGCGGGGTTCTTCGATCGTCTCGCCCAGCATCTCGCGAGCTAGGATCGGGGGCGGTGGAAGCGTCCGTCGCCCTCGACTCCGCCGCCGAGCTCGAGCAGTACCGGCTCGAGCTTCGCGGCTACTGCTACCGGATGCTCGGCTCCGCCGTGGACGCCGAGGACGCGGTGCAGGAGACGGTGATCCGCGCCTGGCGGGCGCGGGAGCGCTTCGAGGGCCGGGCGGCGCTCCGCACCTGGCTCTACCGGATCGCGACGAACGTCTGCCTCGACCAGCTCAAGGGCCGCGAGCGGCGCGCCCGGCCGATGGACTTCGGCCCCGCCGGCGCGCCCGTGCTCGAGAACGCGAGCGTGCTCGAGGACGTGCCGTGGCTCGAGCCGGTCCCGGACGCGCTCGTCGCGCCCGACGATCCCGCCGAGGCCGCGGTCGCGAGCGAGACGCTCCGGCTCGCGTTCGTCGCCGCGCTCCAGCACCTGCCGCCGAAGCAGCGGGCGGCGCTGATCCTCTGCGAGGTGCTGCGCTGGCAGGCGAGCGAGGTCGCCGAGCTGCTGGAGACGAGCGTCGCCTCGGTCAACAGCGCCCTGCAGCGGGCGCGGGCGACGCTCGACGAGCTGGACACGGCGGCGACCGGGACGCTCGCGCCGGCCGACCGGGAGCTGCTCGAGCGCTACGTCGCCGCCTTCGAGGCGTACGACATGGAGGCGCTCACCGACCTGATCCGCGAAGACGCCACGCAGTCGATGCCGCCGTACGACCTCTGGCTCGCCGGCCGCGACCACATCCTCACCTGGTGGTTCGGCCCGGGCATCGGCTGCCGCGGCTCGCGTGTGCTCCCCGCCGGGACCGCGAACGGCGCGCCCGCGTTCGCCCAGTACAAGCCGGCCGAGGACGGCGGCTACGAGCCGTGGGCGCTGCAGGTGCTGGAGCTACGCGACGGGGCGGTCGCCGACTTCTCGTTCTTCCTCGACACGCAGCGGCTGTTCCCGCTCTTCGGGATGCCGCTCCGGCTCGAGTCCTAGCGCCTCCGCGAGCCCGCACAGCTCGACGAGGTCCTGCAGCTCCCGGGAGGTGGCCTGGACCCGCAGCCGCAGTCCCAGACGGCGCGCCTGGAGCGCGAGCCGCGCGAGCGAGCCGACCGTGCCGATGTGCGGGCTCTCGGCCATTCGCTCGTGCTGACCGGCGCGGCCGTCCGAACTCATCGGCGTGGCGCCGATGAGTTCCGGCGGCGGCGGCCGTCTCTTCCCGGACACCGAGCGAAGGAGACCGGAGATGACCGACAGACGCCGCTGGCTCGCCCTCTACGTCCTCTGCCTGGGGACGCTGATGATCGTCCTCGACACGACGATCGTGAACGTCGCGCTGCCCTCGATCCGCAGCGACCTCGGCTTCTCGCAGACCACGCTCGCGTGGGTCGTGAACGCGTACATGCTCACCTTCGGCGGCTTCCTGCTCCTCGGCGGACGGCTCGGCGACCTGTTCGGACACCGCCGCCTCTTCCTCGGCGGGATCGGCCTCTTCACCGCCTGCTCGCTCGCCTGCGGGATCTCGACCGCGCAGTGGGAGCTGGTGACGGCGCGGGCCGTCCAGGGGGTCGGCGGCGCGGTCGCGTCGGCCGTGGGGCTCTCGCTGATCGTCACGCTCTTCACCGACCCGGCGGAGCGGGCGAAGGCGATGGGCGTCGCCGGCTTCGTCGCCTCGGGCGGCGGCACGATCGGCGTCCTCCTCGGCGGCGTCCTCACCGACCTCCTGAGCTGGCACTGGATCTTCCTCGTCAACCTGCCGGTCGGGGCGGCCGTGTTCGTGCTGACGCTCCGCCTGCTGCCCGCCTCGCGGCTCGAGGGCGCGGCGCGGCGGCTCGACGTCGGCGGCGCGCTGACGGTGACGGCGGCGCTGATGCTCGCCGTCTACGCGATCGTCGACGGCAACGACCGCGGCTGGACGTCCGCGCAGACGCTCGGGCTGCTCGGCGCGGCCGCGGCGCTGTTCGCGCTCTTCCTCGCGCTCGAGGCCCGCGTCGGCTCCCCGCTGATGCCGCTCGGCCTCTTCCGGCACCGCAACCTCGCGACGGCGAACGGCGTCGGCGTCCTCTGGTCGGGCGCGATGTTCGCGTGGTTCTTCCTCTCGGCGCTGTACCTGCAGCTCGTGCTCGGCTACAGCCCGCTCCGCGTCGGACTCGCGTTCGCGCCGGCGAACGTGATCATGGGCGCGCTCTCGCTCGGGCTCTCGGCGAAGCTCGTCATGCGCTTCGGCCTCCGGGCGCCGCTCGCGGGCGGCCTGCTGCTCGCCGCGGCCGGGCTCGCGCTCCTCGCGCGGGCGCCCGCCGACGGGAGCTTCGCCGTCGACGTCCTGCCGGCGATGGTGCTGCTCGGCCTCGGCGCGGGCGCCGCCTTCAACCCGGTGCTGCTCGCGGCGATGGGCGACGTCGCGCCGGAGGAGGCGGGGCTCGCCTCGGGCGTCGTCAACACCGCGTTCATGATGGGCGGCGCCCTCGGGCTGGCGGTGCTGGCGAGTCTCGCCGCGTCGCGCACCGACGCGCTGCTCGCCCTCGGCGACGGCCGCGCGCACGCGCTCGTCGGCGGCTACCACCTCTCCTTCCTCGCCGGCGCCGGCTGCGCGCTCGCGGCCGCCGTGCTCGCGGCGGCGCTGCTGCGGCAGGGCGAGTCCGCGCCCGCGCTCGAGGCCGAGCAGGCGACGGCGTAGCGCTAGACGAGCACCTCGACCGCGCTCCGCTGCGCCTCGAACACGGCCTCGGTCACGTCGCCGAGGTCCTCGCCGTCGGCGTGGAGCGCCATCGGCCCGTCGCACACGATCTCGACGCGGTCGAGGTCGTGTCCGTAGAGGTACGGGCCCCGCCCGCGGACGCGGCCGGTGAGGATCTCGGCGGCGACCCGCACGAGCGAGCGGCGGCGGATCCGGACGGGCGCGACGAGGTCGAGCCCCAGCTCGAAGTGCGCCTCCGGCGCGATCGGGAGCGGCAGCCCGCGCGCGTAGGTGTACGGGCTCCCGTTCGCGACGAAGGCGAGCGCCGCGCGCCCGTAGCCCTTCACCTCGAGCTGCGGCTCGAGGTGGCCGCGGCGAGAGACGATCGCGCGCACGACCGCGAGCGCGAACGCGAGGTCGCCGGGCCGCTTGCCGTCGTCGCGGCGGCCGAGCTCGTCCACGCGGCGCACCGCCTCGGCGTCGAGACCGAGCCCGGCGCTGAAGGCGAAGCGGCGGCCGTTGACGCAGCCGAGCGTGATCCGGCGCGTCCGGTTCGCGGCGAGCGCGTCGGCGACGCGCCGGGCCGCCTCGACGGGGTCGACCGGCAGGCCGAGCGCCCGCGAGAGGACGCTCGTGCCGCCGCCGGGAAGGAACGCGATCGGCACGTCCGCCTGGAGCCCGTTCAGCGCCTCGTTGAAGCCGCCGTCGCCGGAGAAGACGACGACTGCCTCCGCGCCGCCCGCGCAGGCGTCGGTCACGAGCTCGGTCGCGTGCCGCGGCCGCTGCGTCTGGAGGACCGTCACCGGCCCGGCGCGCCCGAGCTCCTCGACGACCCGGGCGAGCTTCTGCTCGTTGACCCGCGTGGCGAAGGGGTTGACGACGAGGGTGACGCTGCGCACGGGTCGAGCTTGCCCGTGCGCGGGAGGGCCGCGCAAGCGCTACGAGCCGATCGTGATCGAGCCGTTCCTCAGCGGTCCGCCGCGCGCGGCCGCATGGTTCCACGAGACGTAGAACGCGTCCTGCGCCTGCCCGTCGATCGCGGTCGCGACGAACGGCACGCGCCTGCCGTCGGCGACGCCGAACCCCTCGAAGCGGACGGCCCGCCTGCCCCAGGTCGCCGACGCGAAGCGGACGGCGCGGAAGTGGAGTCCGTGGCCGACGTCGACGAACTCGAGCTTGTGGCCCGGGCCGGCGTGGAAGTCGATTTTGACGAACGCCGTCGCGACCGACCAGCCGCGCCGGAGCGGCACGTTGCCGGCGCCCGCGATCGTGTGCCCGGCGAGGAGGTCGCCGCGGGCCGACGCCGCGGCGGGCGCGAGCGCCGCGAGGAGGAAGGCCGCAGCGAGGAGCAGACGCATCGTGATCCGATGGTAGCGGTCAGCTGATCGTCACCGAGCCGCTGGCGAGCGTGCCGCCCCGTGAGCGGCCGTGCGTCCAGCCGATCCGGAACACGTCCCCGCGCGCTCCGCGGTCGATCACGCGGACGGTGAAGTGGACGAGGCGTCCGTTCACCCTCCCGAATCCCTTCACGAGCGCGGTGCGGCCGCTGTAGCGGACGCTGACGAGGCGCGTCGAGTGGAACGAGACGCGGTGCCGGCGGTCGACGTACACGACCTTGCGGGTCGGCCCGCGGCGGAAGTCGACCCAGAAGGTCGCGGCCGCCTTCGTGCCGCGGACGCGCACCGTGCCGTGCGCGCGCACGGCGTGGTGCCTCGTCTTCTTCGCGCCGCCGACGCCGCCGGCGCCCGAGCCGGACCCCGAGCCCTTGCCCGAGCCGGCGCCGGAGCCGTTGCCGGAGCCCGAGCCCGAGCCCTTGCCCGAGCCGCCGCCCTTGCCGGAGCCGGAGCCGTTCCCGGAGCCGCCGCCCTTGCCGCCGCCCCCGTTCGAGCCGCCGCCCTTCGAGCCGCCGCCCGCGGATCCGCCCGTCCCGAGCACGTCGTCGAACGCGTGCGTCGCGTCCCCCTCGGCGTAGACGTCCGCGTCGCCGTTCTCGCCGTACGAGAGCGCCGTGACGCTGTAGAGCGTGGAGCCGAGGAAGGGCCTGCCGGCGCCGAAGCCCGAGTCGAGGTTCACGTCGACGGTGATCGTGTTCCCCGACACGCTGCCGGTCGCGGTCTGCTCGTGCGGGTAGGTGAGGATCTTGCAGCCGCCCGAGGTCTCGATGCAGCCGGTCGGGTCGTCGCCGCTGCCGGCGAAGAAGGTCGGGGCGCCGCCGGCGGTCGACGCCGCGCCGACGTAGAAGATCCGGTACGCCTCGGCCCCGTTCGGCGTCGTCGAGCGCGCCTGGAAGCGGGTCAGCCAGACGATCGAGCTCTTGCCGGTCGGCGGGGTCAGGTCGGCGAGGCTCGCGAGCGTCATCCGGACGCGCAGGACGCGCGCCGACGGCTGCGAGAGCGCGACCTGCCGGAAGTCGAGCTGCGGCAGGTTCGGCCCCGGCCCGGTGGGCGAGTAGGCCGGCGAGAGCGCGTCGCCCGCCGGGTCGGCCATCGGGTTCGCCGGCGCCGGCCGGCCGAGGAGCTGCCGCACCTCGAACAGGTGCGCCTGCCGGTACTGGCTCGACTCGTCGTCGAAGATCAGCCGGATCGCGCCCTGCTTGTCGATCGCGACGTCGAAGTAGTCGGCCATCGTGCGGCCGCTCGTGCACGTCGTGCCGCTGTTGCAGATGTAGCCGTAGTGCATCGGGTGCTCCGTGAACGGCTGCTGCGCGACCGTCGGCCGGAGCGTGTCCGCGTGCGAGACGACGGCGACGTAGCCGTACCACGGGTACTTGCTCGAGTCGGCGCTCGTGTTCGCCGGCTGGCTGTCGCTGTCGAGGGTCGAGTCGCTGCCGTACCACGCGACGACGAACGTCCCGGCCGCGCCGCCGGCGACTTGCGGGAACGTGTTCGTGCGGGCGGGCGGCGAGTTGACCTGCAGCGGCGCCGTCCAGGACTCGCCGCCGTCGGTCGAGACGGTCTCGTACACGTTGCGGTCGTTGCGGTCGATCCAGACGGCCATCAGGTTCCCGGCCGCGTCCGCCGCGATCCACGGGAAGACGGTGCCGACCCCGCCGCCGCCGGGCGAGACCGGCAGCTCGACGGTGTGGAAGTCGATGTTCGTCCGCTGTCCGGGCGCGACGTGCCCGATCGCGAGCTGGATGTGGTCGACGTTCCCGCAGGGCAGGTAGAGGTTCCGCCGCACCGGGTCGAAGATCAGCTTCCCGCACGGCGCGCCGGTCGAGATCTCGAACTGGCCGGTGGTCGAGGCCGCGTTCGTCCAGACGAGACCGCCGGTCGGGTCGCCGGGCCCGGTCGAGCCGGGCGTGGAGAGGATCTGCGGCCCGAGCGGCACCTGCCGGTAGGTCAGGAAGACGGTGTTGTCGTCCGCCGCCGGGGTCGCGCCGTCGTCCACGGCGAGCCACTGCCGGTCGACGCCGACCTCCTGCGCGGAGAGCGCGTTCTTCCGCCAGGTGCCGCCGTTGTCGTTCGAGACGGACACGCCGACGTCGACGAGCCCCTCGAGGTCGCTGAAGTAGGCGTATCCCTGGTCGTCGACGACGAGGTCGGTGTCGCCGCCGCCGGGCGGGGCGTCCGGACGGAGGCCGATCGGGCTGACCGTGCGGAACTCGAGCCCGCCGTCGGTCGAGCGATGCACCCAGGACTGCTGCGTCGACGTGCCGAACGGCCCGGTCTCCCAGTAGCTGCCGTCGGGGGCGATCACGTTCAGCGGCTCCCCCTCCGTCCGCTGCGGGTCGACGACGGTCGCCGGCGCGAACGAGAGCGTCCCCGCGACGCGGGTCGCGCTCGGGGCGCCGGCGTCGGCGCCGCTCGCGGTCGGGCTCGGCGCGGCGATCGGCACGCCCGGCGTCGAGGGCACGGGCGCGTCGGTGAGCGTGTAGGCGCCCGTGTAGGTGTACGGGGACAGGAAGGGCCCGGCCGGGTTCGGCGACGGGCAGACGCGCGCGGTGTACGTGCCGGAGACGAGCGAGTCGGACGCGTAGTGGACGGCTTCCGGGCTCGTGCCCTGGTCGGAGCTTCCCACCTGCGTCCCGTTCGGGTCGATCAGGGCGAGCGAGATGTCGTTCGTCGGCAGGGTCGCCGTGACGGCGACGTCGACCGTCACCGTGCCGTCGGGCACGGAGAAGGTGTTCTCGCCGCAGGGGCCCGCCGGGTCGAAGCTGCCGGCGAAGGTGCCGGGCGTGACGGCGTCCTCGCCCTCGACGGCGTCGGCCTCCTGCGAGCCTTCGGCCGCGTAGAGCGCAGCCGCGTCGGCGTCGCGTACCGCTGCCGGCTCGCCGCTCGAGCGGCCGGACGCGAGCGCGGTCGCGAGCACCACCGCGGTCACCACGACAGCCGTGAACAGGATCCCCGAATACCGCCGCATGTCGCCTCCCGATCGATCGCCTCAGCGGCCGGGGTTTGCCACCTGGCGCACAAACGAAAACGCGCGGCGGGTCAGCGACTCGCGTAGCCGCGCATGCCGTCGAGCAGGAGCGCGGTGAAACGGTCGGCGAGCTCGTCGGTGCCGGAGCCGGCCCGGAGCCACGTGTACGCCCAGTTCGCGGCCGAGAGCGCGAGCAGCGCGGCGGTGCCGTCGTCGAGGTCGGTGCGGAGCTCGCCGAGCTCCCGACCTTCGCGGAAGAGAGCGCGGAAGCGCTCCTCGTAGCGGCGCCGCTCGGCGAGGAACGCGTCGCGCCGCTCCCCCTCGAGGTAGCGCCACTCGCGGACGAAGACGGTCGCGACGTCGAGCTGCTCGGAGACGACGCGCAGGTGCGCGCGCAGGGCGGCGCGGATCCGCTCGACCACCGGCCCCTCGTCGGGCACGGCGTCGAGGGCGGCGTGGAACGCGTCGGCGCCTTCGCGCGCGACCTCCCAGAGCAGGTCGGCCTTCGACTCGATGTGCGCGTAGAGCGACCCCTTCTGCACGCCGAGCGCCTCGGCGAGGTCGCCGATCGAGGTGCCGTGGTAGCCCTTCTCGGCGAAGAGTCGGGCGGCGGCACGCGTTAGCTCGGCGCGGCGGGCGGACACTACAATCGGGAGGCTAACGATCGTTCGGAAGGTGGTGGCGCGTGGCAGCTGTCGAGGTTCCCCGCGACGAGCAGGCGTTTCTCGAGTACGTCCAGGCCGGCGGCCAGGTCGAGGCGACCGACTGGATGCCCGAGGACTACCGGGCGAAGCTGGTCAAGTTCATCGAGATGCACGGCAACTCCGAGCTGATGGGCGTCCTGCCCGAGCGGGAGTGGATCCTCCGTGCTCCGACCCTGCAGCGCAAGCTGGCGCTGACCGCGAAGGTGCAGGACGAGGTCGGCCACTCGCAGCTGATCTACCGCGTCGTCGAGGATCTCGGCAAGCCGCGCGAGCAGTGCCTCGCCGACCTGATCTCGGGCAAGAGCAAGTTCCACAACGTCTTCCACTACCCGACGAGGACGTGGGGAGACGTCGGCGTGATCGCCTGGCTCGTGGACGCGGCGGCGATCATCAGCCAGAAGGCGCTCCTCAAGTGCTCGTACGCGCCGTACGCGCGGATCATGAAGAAGATCTGCTGGGAGGAGTCGTTCCACATCCTCCACGGCCGCGACGTCGTCCTCGCGATGGTCACCGGCACGCCCGCGCAGTTCGAGCTCGTGCAGGAGGCGCTGAACCGCTGGTGGGGGCCGCTGATGCAGTTCCACGGCAACCCGATCGCGCGCGACGAGGATCCGATGTGGATCTGGCGGATCAAGTCGCAGGGGAACGAGGAGGCGCGCCAGCAGTTCCTCGAGGGGTACGTGCCGCAGATCCGCGAGCTCGGCCTCGAGGTGCCCGACCCGAAGCTCCGCCGCCGCGACGACGGGGTCTGGGAGTACGCCGAGCCGGACTGGGACGAGCTGAAGCACGTCGTCACCGGCCACGGCCCGAAGACCGAGGAGCGGCTCGCGTTCCGCAAGCGCTTCCTCGACCAGGAGAAGTGGGTGCGCGACGCGGTGCTGGCCGCATGATCTGGGAGGTGTTCCGCTGCGAGCGGAAGGGCCAGCCGTTCGAGCACGCCGGCTCGGTCGTCGCGCCGGACGGCGAGTTCGCGGAGGCGTGGGCGCGCGAGCAGTACGGCCGCCGCGGCGAGTCGGTGGCGCTCTGGCTCGTCCCGCGCGACGCGATCCGGCCGGTCACCGACTGGGCGGACGAGTTCGACCTCAAGTACCGCCGCGTCGACGGCTACTCGATCAAGGCGAGGCTGAAGGAGGCGCGCGAGCGTGCCGGCGCCGCGGGCTGAGCGGCTGCTCGAGCTCGCCGACGACGAGCTCGTCCTCGGCTGGCACGAGTCCGAGTGGACGGGGATCGCGCCGACGCTCGAGGAGGACGTCGCGTTCTCGTCGATCGCGCAGAACGAGATCGGCCACGCGCGCGCGGCGTACGAGCTCGCCGCCGCCGACCTCGGCACCGACGCGGACGCGCTCGCGTTCGACCGCAGGCCGGAGGAGTACCGCTGCGCGCCGCTCGTCGAGCTGCGCCTGCTCGACTGGGCGCACACGATCGCCCGCCGCTGGCTCTACGAGACCGCGGACGAGGTGCGGGTCACGGCGCTGAAGGACGACCCGGACGCGGAGGTCGCCGGGCTCGCGGCGAAGATCGACCGCGAGGAGGCGTACCACCGCATGCACGCCGAGATGTGGCACGAACGCCTCCGCGACGAGCCGCGGTTCCGCGAGGCGGTCGAGGAGCTGTGGCCGTACGCGGTGGCCCTGCTCCCGGAGAAGCTCCGCCCGGAGCTCGCGACCCGCACCGGCCTCGAGCTGCCAAGTAACAGTCTGTTACAAGGCAAGGGTCGCGGCGAGCACGTGGCCGAGCTCGCCGAGATGTGGGACGAGATGACGATGGTGCGCCGCTCGGCGCCCGCCGGCGCGCAGTGGTAGCCGCCGAGCAGGTCTGGGCGGCCCTCGACGAGATCCCCGACCCGGAGATCCCGGTCATCTCGGTCGTCGACCTCGGCGTCATCCGGTCGGTCGACGTCCGCGAGGGACATGTCCGGATCGAGTTCACGCCGACCTTCCTCGGCTGCCCGGCGCTCGAGACGATGAAGGCGGCGATGGAGGCGAAGGTCGCCGCCCTGGGCGCCGAGCCGGAGGTGCGGGTGATCGCGGACGACTCGTGGTCGACCGACAAGATCACGCCCGCGGGGCGCGAGAAGCTCCGGCAGGCAGGCTTCGCGCCGCCCGCGCCGCGCGAGGCGTCCGCGCCGAAGCTGGTGCAGCTCCAGGCGAACGTCTTCCGCTGCCCGTACTGCGGCTCGACCGAGACGCGCCTCGAGAACATCTTCGGTCCGACGCCGTGCCGCAGCCTCCGCTACTGCGAGAGCTGCCGGCAGCCGTTCGAGCAGTTCAAGACGATCTAGGCCCGTAGACTCCCGCAACCTCGAGCGAAGGAGTCGTGGATGGCGGTCACGGTGCGTTCCCTGGAGAACTTCGTCGGCGGGAGCTGGACGGCCGCGGAGAGCGACCGCGTCCGCACGATCGTCTCGCCGGTGACGGGGGAGACGATCGCGGAGGCGCCCGACGCGTCCTCCGGGGACGTCGACCGCGCCGTCGCCGCCGCGCGGGCGGCGCAGCCGGCGTGGGCGGCCCGCACCGCCTGGGAACGCGCCGAGGTCTGCCACGCGATCGCCGACCTGATCGACGCCCGGCGCGAGGAGTTCGCCCGCGAGCTGACGCTCGAGCAGGGCAAGCCGTACGCGAGCGAAGCCCTCGCCGACATCGACGAGACGGCCGAGAACTTCCGCATCGCCGCCGAGGACGTGAAGCGGATGGAGACGGCGATCGTCCCCTCGCGCGACCCGGGCAAGCGGATCCTCACCTTCCGCAAGCCGAACGGCGTCTACGCGGCGATCACGCCGTGGAACTTCCCGACCCTGATCCCGGTCGAGCTGATCGCGCCGGGGATCGCCGCCGGCAACGCGCTCGTCGTCAAGCCGTCCGAGTGGACGCCGGTCGCGATGGCGAACTTCATGCAGATCATGGCCGACGCCGGACTCCCCGACGGGGTCGTGAACGTGATCTACGGCGGCGGCGAGACGGGCGAGCTGCTCGTCACCCACCCGGGCGTCGACGGCATCGGCTTCGTCGGCTCGCACACGACCGCCGAGCGGATCGTCCGCGCGGCCGGGCTGAAGCGGTCGCTGATCGAGGCGAGCGGCAACGGCCCGGTCGTCGTCTGCGAGGACGCCGACCTCGCGCGCGCCGCCCAGGGCGCCGTCTTCGGCGGCTTCTTCTGCGCCGGCCAGGTCTGCTGCGCGACCGAGCGCGTGCTCGTCCACGAGCTCGTCCACGACGCCTTCCTCGACGAGGTCGTGAAGGCGGCGGCGGAGTGGCGGCTCGGCGACCCGTTCGACGCGGCGACGAAGGTCGGGCCGATGAACAACGAGCCGACCGCCCGGAAGATGGACCGCCACCTCGAGGACGCGGTCGCGAAGGGCGCGACGGTCGTCGTCGGCGGGGAGCGCGAGAGCGGCCGGCCGACCGACCTCTACTACCGGCCGACCGTGCTCGCGGAGGTCGGGCTCGACACGCTCGTCAACCGCGAGGAGACGTTCGGGCCGATCGTGCCGCTGATCCGCGTCTCCTCCGACGAGGAGGCGATCCGGGTCGCGAACGACTCGCACCTCGGCCTGCAGGCCGCCGTCTACACGTCCGACCTCGCCCGCGCCTTCCGCTACGCCGACGGGCTGCGCGTCGGGAACGTCGTCGTCAACGACTCGACCGACTACTGGGAGGCGCACGAGCCGTTCGGCGGCGCGCCCGGCACCAGCAGCGGCTGGGGCCGGATCGGCGGCCGCTACACGATGCTCGACATGACCGACCTGAAGACGGTCGTGCTCGACGTCGGCTAGAGGCTCGACGCGGGATGGACGCCCGCTCGGGGCTTCACCTCGACCCTCTAGTAGCCGCCGCCCTTGCTCCCGCACGCGGCGAGCAGCGTCGCCGCGGCGAGGAGGAGCGGCAGCCAGCGCAGGACGCGGATCATCCGGAGACCTTGAACCGGCCGAACATCGACGGCTCGTGCGGCGGGCAGTAGTACGTGTACGTCCCCGCCTTCAGCGTCAGCGTGACCGTCTTCGTGCCGGTGAAGGGGACGGTGGTCAGGTCGCGGGCGAAGCCCTTCGGGCCGGCGAGCGAGAACGAGTGGATCGTCGCCTCGTCGTGGATGACGACGCGGTAGGCGCCGGCCTTCAGCGTCTTCACGAGCTTGCCGTTCTGCTTCAGCACGATCGTGAAGCCGGGGCCGACCGTGCCGACGAGCGTCGGCGTGGCGTGGCTGCGGGCGCCTGCGCCGGCGGCGAGCGCGGCCGCAGCCGCGAGCGCCGCGGCGAGCGCGGTCAGTGGACGTCTCATGCCCGCTCCTACGCGCGCCGGGCGCGGGCGGATTGCCGCTACTCGAGGCCGACGTTCAGGCTCGGATACCGGTCGGTCAGCAGGTACTCGTACGCCTGCGTCTGGGCGTGGTAGCGGACGCTGAACGCGAGCAGGTTCCGCATCCCCTCCGGCATCCGGCCGAGCACGAGGCAGACGAACCAGCCGAAGAAGGCGAGGATCTCGGTCAGGTAGTTGAGGACGCCCGAGATCAGCGCCGCCGGGATCGCCAGCAGGAAGCGGAAGAAGACGCCGAGCCGGCCCTGCTCTCCCGGCGGCGCGACCTCGACGGTGACCGGGTACGCCGCGGAGCCGGAGAAGCCGGGGAACGGGTCGGCGACGAGCGAGACGTACGCGAACACGTGGGTCTGGTAGCGGACGAACGCCGCGAGGAAGCCGTGCAGGCCGGTCGGGACGCGGCCCGTGACGAGCGCGACGAGCCAGGCGGCGATCAGCGCGAAGACGGAGAGGAAGCCCCAGAGCGCCGCCCAGATCAGCGGCGGGATCGCGAGCAGCAGCCGGAAGAAGACGGTGAGGCGGCTCCGGCGGAGGTCGTCCGTGACGACGAGGCGGATTGGATGGTCCATGCCTCCAGGCTGCCGCGCGCGCCGGACGGCCCCATCGGTGGATCCGCGGAGCGACCGGCGCGCGTGCGAAGCTTTCCGCGAATGGCCGTCGAGATCTTCTATTGCCCGACCTGAAGCGGCTACGCGCCGAGGGCCGCGAGTATCGCGGCCGCGTTGCAGAGCCGCGGGATCGAGGCCACGACCACGCCCGGCGGGAAGGGCCAGTTCGACGTCGTCCGCGACGGCGAACTCGTCTACTCGAAGCACCAGACCGGCCGCTTCCCGGGCGAGGCGGAGATCGTCGCCGCGCTCGGCTAGCGATGCGAAGGCTCGTCGCGCCCGGGGTCGTGGCCGCGCTCGCGCTCACCGGCTGCGGCTCCGGCCGTCTCTCGCACGACCAGTACGTCGCGCACGCCGACGCGATCTGCTCCGCCTACGACCAGCGCGTCCAGCTGCTCACGCGGCCGACCTCGTACGAGGACATCGTCGCCTACGTCGGCCAGACCCTCCCGCTCTACGTCGCCGCGCTCGACAAGCTGGCGGCGCTGCAGCCGCCGCGCGACGACGAGCGCGCCGTCCGCTCCTGGCTGGCGCTGAACCGGAAGGTGGTCGAGGCCGTCCGCACGCTGCGTGCCGCCGCGATGCGCCACGACCTCGCCGGCACGAACGACGCGTCGGCCGCCGTCCAGGCCGCGAGCCTCGCGAGCCGCCGCGCGGCCGCGGCGCTCGGGACGACCGCCTGCGCCTCGCCCTAGCGGCCCTCGAACTCGGGCGCGCGCTTCTCGACGAACGCGGTGACGCCCTCGCGGAAGTCCTCGCCCTGCGCGGCGGCCGCCTGGAGCTGGGCCTCCAGCTCGAGCTGCTCCTCGAGCGTCGCCGTGTCCGCGCTGTCGAAGAGCCGCTTCGTCATGCCGATCGCCCGCGTCGGCCCCGCCGCCAGCTCCGCGGCGAACGCCGCGACCCGCGCCGGGAAGGCGTCCGCCTCGACGACCTCCGAGACGAGGCCCCAGGCGTGCGCCTCGGCCGCGGTCAGCTTCCGGTTCGACGTCATCCACTCGAACGCCCGCGCGAAGCCGAGCAGGCGGTGGATGAACCACGAGCCGCCCGAGTCGGGAACCAGGCCGATGCCGATGAACCCGGGCACGAACGTGGCGGCGTCGGACGCGATCCGGATGTCGCACGCGGAGGCAAGCGAGAGCCCGGCGCCCGCGCAGGGCCCGTTGACCGCCGCGATCACCGGCTTCTCGAGCCCCCGGATCGCGCGGATGTTCGGGTGGTAGGTGCGCTCGAGCCGCTCCTGGATCGACTCCGGCATCTCCTGGAACTCCTTCAGGTCCTGCCCGGCGCAGAAGCCGCGGCCGGCGCCGGTGAGGACGACCGCACGCACCTCCGGGTCGCGCGCCTCCTTCAGCGCGTCGCGGAGGCCGGCGTGCACCGCGCGGTTGAGCGCGTTCAGCACGTCGGGCCGGTTGAGGACGATCGTCTGGACGGCGCCGTCCCGCGTGACCTCGACCTCGGCCATGCCCTGACCCTACTTCCCCGTGAAGTTCGGCGGCCGCTTCTCGACGAACGCCGTGAGGCCCTCGGTCGCATCGTCGCTCGCGCGCGCGAGATAGAACGCCCGGCGCTCGAACGCGACGCCGGCGGCGAGCGGAGCCTCGAACGCCTGGTCGACGGCCTCCTTCGCGAGCCGCACGGCGATCGGTCCTTTCGCGGCGATGTCCTCGGCGACGCGCTTCGCCTCGGTGAGCCACGCCTCTTTCGCGACGACGCGCGCGACCAGCCCGAAGGCGAGCGCCTCGCGCGCCGACAGCATCCGACCGGTGAGGATCATGTCCATTGCGACGGCCTTCCCGACCGCGCGCGTCAGCCGCTGCGTGCCCCCGGCGCCGGGGAGCACGCCGAGGTTGATCTCCGGCTGCCCGAACCGGGCGGTCTCCGACGCGACGATCAGGTCGCAGAGCATCGCGAGCTCGCAGCCGCCCCCGAGGCAGAAGCCGCTGACCGCCGCGACAAGCGGCGTCCGCAGACCGCGGATCGCGTCCCACGCGTCGATGCGCCGATTCTCGTAGAGGGAGACCGGGGTTCCGGCGGCGAGCTCCGCGACGTCGGCGCCGGCGGCGAAGGCGCGCTCGTCGCCGGCGACGACGATCGCGCGGAGTTCTCGGTCGGCGTCGAGCGCTTCGAGGGCGGCGACGAGCGCCGACATCAGCTCGCCGGACAGTGC
>DASSNM010000094.1:0-25559 GCA_035688025.1 Gaiellaceae bacterium
CGAGAGCACCGTCGCCGCCTGCTCGCCGCCCATCACCGAGATGCGCGCGTTCGGCCACATCCAGAGCTGCCGCGGCGCGTACGCGCGGCCGCACATCGCGTAGTTGCCGGCGCCGAACGAGCCGCCGGTCACGACCGTGAACTTCGGCACCTGCGCGTTCGCGACGGCCATGACGAGCTTGGCGCCGTCGCGCGCGATCCCGCCGGCCTCGTACTCGGTGCCGACCATGAAGCCGGTGATGTTCTGCAGGAAGACGAGCGGGATCCGCCGCTTGCAGCAGAGCTCGACGAAGTGCGCGCCCTTCTGCGCGGACTCCGCGAAGAGGACGCCGTTGTTCGCGAGGATCCCGACGGGAAAGCCGTCGATCCGGGCGAAGCCGGTGACGAGCGTCTCGCCGTAGAGCTGCTTGAACTCCTGGAAGCGCGAGCCGTCGACGAGGCGCGCGATCAGCTCGCGCGGGTCGACCTGGTGGCGGAAGTCCTCGGGGATCAGGCCGTACAGCTCCTCGGGGTCCAGCGCGGGCGGCTCGGGCTCCGCGACCTCCCACGGCGGCGCCGGCTTCGCGGCGTGCAGGCTGCGGACGATGCCGCGCGCGATCGCGAGGGCGTGCTCGTCGGAGGTCGCGTAGTGGTCGGCGACCCCGGAGCGGCGCGCGTGGACGTCGGCGCCGCCGAGCTCCTCGGCGGTCACGTCCTGGCCGGTCGCGGCCTTCACGAGCGGCGGGCCGCCGATGAAGATCGTCCCCGTCCCGCGCACGATCACGGTCTCGTCGCTCATCGCCGGCACGTACGCGCCGCCGGCGGTGCACGAGCCCATCACCACGGCGATCTGCGGGATCCCCTTCGCGGACATCTGCGCCTGGTTGAAGAAGATCCGGCCGAAGTGGTCGCGGTCGGGGAAGACCTCCGCCTGGAGCGGCAGGAAGGCGCCGCCCGAGTCGACGAGGTAGAGGCAGGGGAGGCGGTTCTGCTCGGCGACCTCCTGCGCGCGCAGGTGCTTCTTGACCGTGAGCGGGAAGTAGGAGCCGCCCTTGACGGTCGCGTCGTTGGCGACGATCACGCACTCGCGGCCCTCGACGACGCCGATCCCGGTGACGATGCCGGCGCTCGGCGCCTGGCCGTCGTAGCAGTCCCAGGCGGCGAGCGCGTTCAGCTCGAGGAAGGCGGTGTCCGGGTCGACGAGCCGGTCGATCCGCTCGCGGGCGGGAAGCTTGCCGCGCGAGCGGTGCCGCTCCATCGCGCGCTCGCCGCCGCCGGCGGAGACCTGGGTGGTGCGGGCGCGCAGCTCGGCGACGAGCGCGGCCATCCGCTCGCGCCGGCGCGCGAACTCCTCGGAGGCGCGGTCGGCGGTCGAGGTCAGCAGCGCCACGCGGGCAGCCTAACCCGCCCCGCCGGACGCGTCCCTTCGGGACACGTCCGGTATCAGATACCGGACGTGTCCGCGTTGGACAAGGTCGTCGGGGTCGAGGCGTACGCTTGTTCGCATGGCCGTCCCGGGTTGCGTCGCGCACCTCGACCTCGACGCGTTCTTCGCGGCGGTCGAGCAGCTCGAGAATCCCGAGCTGCGGACGAAGCCGCTGGTCGTCGGCGGCGACCCGCACGGGCGCGGCGTCGTCGCGACCGCCAACTACGTCGCGCGGCAGTTCGGCATCCACTCCGCGATGAGCGCCGCCGAGGCGCTCCGCCGCTGCCCGCACGCGGTCTTCGTCCGGCCGCGGCACTCCCTCTACCGCGAGTACTCGCGCCACGTCTGGGAGACCGTCCGCGGCGTCGTCCCGACGCTCGAGCAGACCGGGATCGACGAGGGCTACCTCGATCTCGGCGAGGTCGCGCCGGACTTCCTGCAGGCGCGCGTCGTCGCCGAGGCCGTCCAGACCGCCGTCCGCGCCGCGACGAGCCTCACCTGCTCGCTCGGGGTCGCGCCCTGCAAGGTCGTCGCGAAGGTCGCGAGCGACGCGCGCAAGCCGGGCGGGCTCGTGGTCGTCGTCCCCGGCCAGGAGGCCCGCTTCCTCGCGCCGTTCGACGTCCGCCGGCTGCCCGGGGTCGGCCCGAAGGCGGAGGAGCGCCTGCGCGCGGTCGGGGTCGAGACGATCGGCGCCCTCGCCGCGCTCGGCGACGACGAGCTCCGCCGCGTCCTGCCGGGGAGCGTCGGCGACGTGCTCCGCGACCGCGCCCGCGGCATCGACCCGCGCGGGCTCGAGCTCGCGGTCGAGCGGATCTCGATCAGCGTCGAGAACACCTTCGACCGCGACGTCGCCGACCGCGAGCGGCTCCACGACGAGCTGCGCGGGATGGCGCAGGAGGTCGCGGAGCACCTCCAGAAGCGCGGCCAGACCGCCCGCACCGTCACCGCGAAGCTCCGCTACGCAGACTTCTCGATCCGCAGCCGCTCCACGTCGCTCGACGTCGGGATCGACGACGCACGCCAGATCGGCGACCTCGCGTGCCGGCTGCTCGACCGGGGGCTCCGCGACCGGCCGGGAGCCCTGCGCCTCGTCGGCGTCGGGGTCTCGGGTCTCGCCGCCTACCGCCAGCTCGCGCTGCAGGAGCTCGGCTAGCGCCGCAGGCAGGCGAGCAGTCGGTCGCCGGTCAGCTCCGGGCAGAGTCCGTGCCGGACGTACACGGAGGTCGAGTCGCCCGCGAGCGCGACCGCGTGGCCGGTGGGGATCCCCGCGAGCGAGCGGACGTCGACGTTGCTCGCCGGCTGGTTGCAGCCGCTGACGACGCCGACCCCCGTCGCGACGCTCTGCACGGCGCCGCCGACCCGGCGCGCGTCGTAGCCGACGCCCTTGTAGGCGAGCGACTGCGCGCACCTCGTCCCACCCGAGCCGCCGCCGAGGATGACGACCGGCGCGACGAGGACGCCCGCGACGAGAAGCACGGCGACGGCGCCGACGAGGAGCGCGACCCGCCGCGAGACGCGAGGGCCGCGACGGTACGGCGCGGGACGGGATCCGTTGCTGCTCACGAGCGCATCGGACCACAAGTTCGCCGAGCCGGGTGCGTTTTCGTCCCCTCCACCGGGGAGCTTTCGTGGTCGCCTCGCGGCGCTTCCTACGGCCTCCTGGTGGAGCTTCGTCCTAGTCGCGCCCCGTGCTCGGCGCTGAGCGTGACTATCGCGCGTCGCCGCGGCGGGAGCATCCGCGCGTTCCCCGATGTCGCGGACGCGGCCGGCCTCGTCGCTGGCGCCGCCCGCCCGCAGCCGCGATGATGGCCGCTTGCCGCCTGTTCGCAGAGTTCCTCCCGGTCGAGGCGTGACGGCGGCGCGTCCGGCGAGGCGGGGTGGCGTCGTCCTGGCGTTGCTCGCCGGGGCGACCCTCGCCGCCTGGGCCGTCACGGTCGGCGAGATGCGCGGGATGGACGCGGGCCCCGGGACCGGCCTGGGCGCGTTCGGCTGGTTCGTCGGCGCCTGGCTGTGGATGACGGCGGCGATGATGCTGCCCTCGACGACGCCGGTCACGCTCCTGGTCGCGCGGCTGCGCGACCTCGTGGACGCCTGCGTCTTCGTCGCGGGCTATCTCGCCGCGTGGCTCGCGTACGGCGCCGCCGCCTATGCCGTGTACCGCGGCGTCCGCGGGGTCGCGCCGTCGTTCGTCGCGTGGGACAGGCACGGCCCGTGGGTGGCGGGCGGGGCGCTCGTCGCGGCGGGCCTCTACCAGCTGACGCCGCTGAAGACCGCCTGCCTGCGCCACTGCCGCTCGCCGCTCGGGCTCCTCGTGCGCGTCCGGGGCGGCAGGCTCGGCGCGCTCGAGGCGGGGGTTGCGCATGGGGCCGTCTGCGTCGGCTGCTGCCTCGGGCTGATGCTCGCCCTCTTCGCGCTCGGGGTGATGAGCCTCGTCTGGATGGCCGCCCTCGCGGCGGCGATCGTCGTCGAGAAGACGCTTCCCGGCGGCCCGAAGGCGGCGGTGGCGCTCGCGGCGCTGCTCGTCGGGCTCGGGATCTGGGTCGGGGAGGCGCCCGCGAGCGTGCCCGGTCTCACGCAGCCGCGGCCGGCGGAGATGATGGGGCCGTGAGCTGGCGTATCGGCGGCAGCTACTTCGAGTCGTGCAACTGCGACGCGATCTGCCCGTGCCGCCGCGTCGACGGCGCGGCGGGGGGACGCTCGACCTACGGCGAGTGCCTCGGCGTGCTCACCTGGCTGGTCGAGGAGGGCGACGCGGACGGCGTCGACCTGGCCGGCCAGCCGGTCGCGATGGCGATCCGCTACAGCGACGACGAGGACGGGTCGCCGTGGACCTGGATCCTCTACCTCCCTGCGCAGGCGAGCGACGAGCAGCGATCGGCGCTGGAGGCGATCTTCCGCGGCCGGCTGGACGGGAGCCAGCGCGAGCACTTCCCGTGGGTGCGCAAGGAGAACGAGCCTCTCGCCGTCCGCGCGGTCGAGATCGAGGTCGACCACACGCGCCGGCGGCAGCTGCTGCGGATCCGCGACCGGGTGAGCGTGCGGATCCGGGACCGCTTCGCCGGCGAGGAGACGGTCACGTGCGTCATCCCCGGCCACGAGCGCAGCGGCGAGGAGCTGGTCGCGGACGAGCTCGTGGTCGAGGACGGCCCGCTGGCGTTCCGCTACCGCGGCAGCTGCGGCTACGCGTCGACGTTCGAGTACTCCGGCGGAGCCTGAGCGCCGCGACCGCCGCGCCCGACATGCTCGGGCCGGCGCGGGCGAACCGGGCGATACAGGGGCGGAGGGACTCGAACCCCCGGCCTACGGTTTTGGAGACCGCCGCTCTACCAACTGAGCTACGCCCCTGTGCTGTCCGCCCAGTGTACCGCCGGTTTCCGGGCGGCTTCGGCGGGCACAAGCGCGCCATGAGCGAACTCATGGAAGAGCCAGAGGAGTACGGCCCGCCCGACAGCGAGCTGATGGAGCAGCCGGAGGGAAACACGCCGCCGGACGACGAGCTCATGGAGCCGCAGGAGGAGAAGGGGTACGGCGAGGACGAAGGCGAGCGCGAGGGGGCTCTGCCGGACGAGTAGCGTGTGCGCGTGCAGCGGCACGCGCTCGCGCTTCTGTTCTCGCTGCTGACGATCGCGGTCGCCGCGGTCGCGGCGGCGGCGCTCGTCGGAGCGCATTCGGCGACGCGAGTCGTGGTCGGGCTGGCCGCGCTCGCGGTCGCCGGCTGGTTCGCCTCGCTCGCCTTCTCGCTGGTTCGCGTCCGTAGACGCTGAGGAAACCGGCGGCCGACGCCGTATTCTCTCCTCGTGAGCCGGGCCGACGAGACCCAGACCCTCTGGCTGCAGTACCGCAAGACCGGCGACCAGGGGATCCGCGACCGCCTGATCCTGACGTACGCGCCGCTCGTGAAGTACGTCGCGGGCCGCCTCGGCTCGGGCCTGCCGGCGCACGTGGACGAGGGCGACCTCGTCTCGTACGGGCTGCTCGGCCTGATGGGCGCGATCGAGCGCTACGACCCGCAGCGCGACGTGAAGTTCGAGACGTACGCGATCGCGCGGATCAAGGGCGCGATCATCGACGAGCTGCGCGCGATGGACTGGGTGCCGCGCTCGGTCCGCTCGCGCGCCCGCGACATCGAGCGCGCGATCGCCGAGCTGGAGGCGAAGCTCGGACGCGCCCCGACCGACGAGGAGATCTCCGGCAAGCTCGGCATCTCGACCGACGAGCTGGAGGAGAGCCTCTCCGAGATCGCCCGCTCGTCGATCGCGGCGCTCGACGAGCTGTGGACAGTGTCCGGCTCGGGCGGCGACCAGATCGCCCTGATCGACACGATCGAGGACGAGTCGGCGCCCGACCCGCAGAGCTCCCTCTCGCAGACCGAGATGAAGGAGGCGATCGCCGACGCGATCGCGCGGCTGCCCGAGCGGGAGAAGCTCGTCGTGACGCTCTACTACTACGAGGAGCTGACCCTCCGCGAGATCGGCGAGGTGCTGAGCGTCACCGAGTCGCGCGTCTCGCAGCTGCACACGAAGGCGATCCTCCGCCTGAAGGCGCACCTCGCCTCGGCGGGCGCCCGCGCGGCGCTCGAGAGCTGACGAAATCCCGGTTCAGGCCGGTTACGATGCCTCCCGAAACCCACACAGGGAGGACACCCGCCAGATGCCTGCCACCGAGCCCGGGAAGATCCGCAACATCGCCGTCGTCGGCCATCGCGGGGTCGGGAAGACCTCGCTCACGGAGGCGCTGCTCTTCCAGGCGGGGAAGACGAACCGGCTCGGGACGATCGAGCAGGGCACGACGGCGTCGGACTGGGAGGAGCACGAGCAGCGGCGGGTGATGTCGCTGTCGGGCTCGCTGCTCCATCTCGACTGGCACGACCGCAAGATCAACCTCGTCGACGTGCCCGGCGACGCGGGCTTCCAGGCGGACACCTACGCGGCGCTGCGCGTCGTCGAGGGCGCGCTCGTCGTCGTGAGCGGGGTCATGGGCGTCGAGGTCAACACCGCGCGCGTGTGGGCGCGCGCCGACCAGTACGAGCTCTCCCGCGTCGTCTTCGTCAACATGCTCGACCGCGAGCGCGCCGACTTCTACCGCGTCCTCGGCGCCGTCCGCGAGCAGCTCTCCGACCGCTGCGTCGCGATCCAGCTCCCGATCGGCTCCGAGCACGAGCTGAGGGGCGTCGTCGACCTGCTGCACATGTGCGCGTACATGGATCCGTCCGGCGGCAAGGAGGGCGGCCCGCAGCCGATCCCGGACGAGCTGGCGGACGTCGTCCAGGAGCACCGCGAGAAGCTGCTCGACGCGGTCGTCGAGACCGACGAGGAGCTGATGGCGCGCTACCTGGAGGGCGAGGAGCTCGACCCGGCCGCGGTCGCCGCCGCGCTCAAGGACGCGGTCACGCGCGACGAGCTGTACCCGGTCACGTGCGGCGTCGCGACGAAGAACCTCGGCTCGACGTCGCTCCTCGACCTGCTCGTCGAGGGCGTGCCGTCGCCGTCGCGGAAGGGGACGACGATCGAGTTCGGCGACGCGAAGGAGGCGGTGTTCGTGTTCAAGACGATCGCCGACCCGTTCGCCGGCCGGATCAGCTGCTTCCGCGTCCTCGCCGGCCCCGTCCACGGCGACACGACGCTCGTCGACCCGCGGACACACGCGAAGGAGCGCCTCGGCCAGGTGCTCGTCCTCCAGGGCAAGGACTCGGAGACCGTGGACGAGCTCTGCGTCGGCGACCTCGGCGCGGTGGCGAAGCTGAAGGACGTCGTCACCGGCGACGTGCTCGTCGACCACGAGGTTCCGGTCGAGCCGCCGCACATCGACTTCCCGGAGCCGGTGATGAGCTTCGCCGTCTCGCCGAAGGCGAAGGGCGACGAGGAGAAGATGGCGACCGGCCTCCGGCGCCTGAGCGAGGAGGACCCGACGCTGCAGCTGCGCCGCGACCCGCAGACCGGCGAGCAGCTCCTCTCCGGGCTCTCGCAGATGCAGGTCGAGGTCGCGGTCGACCGGCTCCGCTCCCGCTTCAACGTCGAGGTGGAGCTGCATCCGCCGCGCGTCCCGTACAAGGAGACGATCCGCAAGGAGGCGCGCGCCCGGCACCGCTACAAGAAGCAGACCGGCGGCCGCGGCCAGTTCGGCGACTGCGAGATCGTGATCGAGCCGATGCCGGAGAGCGAGGGCGGCGAGACGTACGAGTTCGTCGACAAGATCGTCGGCGGCGTCATCTCGCAGGGCTACCGGCCGGCTGTGGACAAGGGCGTCCGCGAGGCGATGGAGCACGGCGAGCTCGCCGGCGCGCCCGTGTACGGCATCCGCGTCAGCCTCGTCGACGGGATGGAGCACTCTGTCGACTCGTCGGAGATGGCGTTCAAGATCGCCGGCTCGATGGCGTTCAAGGAGGCGTACGCGAAGGCCGACCCGGTGCTGCTCGAGCCGATCATGCAGTTGGACGTCACCGTCCCCGACGACACGGTCGGCGCCGTCAACGGCGACCTCAACTCGCGTCGCGGCCGCCTGCACGGCATGGAGCCGGCGGGCGGGATGACGACGATCCGCGCCGAGGTGCCGATGGCCGAGATCCTCACCTACAACCAGGCGCTGACCTCGATGACCGGCGGCCGGGGCGACTACCACATGAGCTTCCTCCGCTACGAGGAGGTGCCGGCGCACGTCGCCCAGAAGATCGTCGAGCAGACGAAGAAGGAGCGCGAAGAGGCGAAGGTGTAGCGGGCCGCACGGGGAGCGCTCGGACGAGGACGGCGTGCAGCCTCCCGATACACTCGGCGCGTGCGGGTCACGAAGGCCTCGACCACACGCGTCTGTGCGATCTGCGAGCGCACGCTGCTGATGGGGGAGCGGGCGGTGCGCTTCGCGCCCGAGGAGGGTGCGGAGCTCCTGGACGTCTGCCCGCTCTGCCAGGAGGTCGCGCTCGAGCACGGCTGGATCAAGGAGGGGACGCCGACCGTCCCGACCGTCGCGGGCGAGCGCCGGCGGCGGCGCCGCGGCCTCGGCGACCTGCTCGGACTCCATCGCGGCGGCCACGACGAGAGCGCGGCGCAGCAGGAGCCGATCCTGCGGCGCCTCTCCGACCGCGAGATCGCGCTGCTCGAGGCGGCCGACCTCTTCAACGCGAGCGCGTACCGGCGCACCGTCGGCGGCATCGCCAAGAGCCTCGGCGAGGCGAAGGCGAGCATCGTCCCGCTCTCCGGCCCGTCCGGCGAGCTGGCCGTCACGGTCGCCTGGGATCTCTCCTGGTACCAGTACCGGATCAGCCCGGAGTCGGCCCAGCCGGTGCGCCTCGAGCACCGCGGCCACGAGCTCGACGAGCTCGACGCCGGCTTCAAGGAGTGGAACGCGCACGTCGAGGACGAGGGCCGGCTCGTCCCGGACATCGCGAAGATCTAGCCGCCGGGGAACGTCCCGAGCGAGACGTGCAGGGTCGTGCGGCCGCCGTCCTGGCGCACGACGACCACGGGCACCGTCCGGTCCGGCTTCAGCTTCGCCAGCTCCGAGGTGAGCGCGTCGAGCGTCGGCGTCGCCTGCCCCGCGACCGAGACGATCACCATCCCGGGCATCATCCCGGCCTTCGCGGCGGGCCCGCTCGGGGTCACGACCCCGACGTAGACGCCCTGGCCGTTCGTGTCGCCGCCGCGGATCCCGAGGTAGGCGCGGTGCGAGTCGACGACGTGGCCGTGCCGGATGATCTGACCGGCGATGTCCCGGACGACGTTGCTCGGGATCGCGAAGCCGATCCCGACCGCCGCGCCGCCGAGCTGCGGGTCGCTCACCGCGAGCGTCGGGATGCCGATCACGCGGCCCTGGATGTCCGCGAGCGCGCCGCCGGAGTTGCCGGGGTTGATCGGGGCGCTCGTCTGGATCACCGAGGGCAGCGCGACGCCGTTCCCTTCCGGCACGCCGACGCGGAAGGCGCTGACGATCCCCTGCGTGACGCTCGACTGCAGCCCCAGCGGGTTCCCGATCGCGACCGCGATGTCGCCGACGGAGAGCTGCGACGAGTCCGCGAACGCCGCCGGGCGCAGGCGCGCGCCGGCGACGCGCACGACGGCGAGGTCGTCGGGCGGGAAGGCGCCGACGAGCTTCGCCCGGTAGCGCCTCCCGGCCGCGGTCGTGACCGTGAACGAGCTCGCGCCCTCGACGACGTGGTTGTTCGTGACGATGTCGCCGTTCGCGTCGAAGACGACGCCGGAGCCGAGCCCCTGCGCCGTCTGGATCTGGACGACCGACGGCGAGACGCGGTGGACGACGTCCACGAGCGCCTGCTGGAACGTCGCCGCCGACGCGCCGGCCGTGCTCGCCGCGGTGGTCGCCGCCGGCGCCGTCCGGGTCACGGTCACGGTCCGCGTCGTCGTCCGCGCGCCGGCGCCGCAGCCCGCGAGCGCCGCGGCGGCGAGCAGCAGGAGCGCGCTCCGGGTCACAGCAGTGCTCGTTGCCGTCGTCATGCGCCCGAATCATGCCCTGGCGCTCTCCGAGGGCGTCCCTACAATCCGAGACGCGATGATCTACTGCGTCATTCCCCGCGAGCTGGCCGAAGAGCTCTACGACAAGATGGTCGAGTACTACAAGGACAACCCGAACGTGACCGTCATCGTCGACCGCCGCGAGGGCGCCGACCGCCGCGCCGGCAAGGAGCCGTCGCCGGAGATCAAGGAGCGCCGCGTCCTGCGCGACCGGCGCCGCTCGCGCATCCCGGGCACGTTCCCCGACACCGACGCCCCGGACGAGTAACTAGAGTCGCCTCCATGGCGACCACAGAGACCAAGAGCTTCCAGAACTTCGTCGGCGGCGAGTGGGTGGACGCCGCGAGCGGCGAGACCTTCGAGAGCACGAGCCCCGCGACCGGCGACACGATCGGCGTCTTCCCGCGCTCGAGCGCCGAGGACGTCGACCGCGCGGTCGCGGCCGCGAAGGAGGCGTTCCAGGAATGGCGGCTCGTGCCCGCCCCGAAGCGCGGCGAGATCCTCTTCCGGCTCGCCCGGCTGCTCGAGCAGGACAAGTCCGCGCTCACCGACCTGATGACGCGCGAGATGGGGAAGGTGAAGGCCGAGGCGGGCGGCGACGTCCAGGAGGCGATCGACATCACCTACTACATGGCCGGCGAGGGCAGGCGCCTGTTCGGCCAGACGACCCCCTCCGAACTCCCGAACAAGTGGAACATGAGCATCCGCCAGCCGATCGGCGTCGTCGGCGCGATCACGCCGTGGAACTTCCCGGTCGCGATCCCGTCGTGGAAGCTGATCCCGGCGCTCGTCTGCGGCAACACGATCGTGCTCAAGCCGGCCACCGACACGCCCGCCCTCGCCGAGCGCTTCGTCGAGCTGCTCGCCGACGCGGGGATCCCGGCCGGCGTCGTCAACATCGTCCACGGCGGCGGCGGCACCGTCGGCGACCGGATGGTGCGCCACCCGGACATCCGCGTGATCACGCTCACCGGCTCGCGCGAGACCGGGGTGGAGGTGCTGAAGACCGGCGCCGACACGCTCAAGCACGTCCATCTCGAGCTCGGCGGCAAGAACGCGATCGTCGTCATGGACGACGCCGACCTCGAGCTCGCGGTCGACGGGATCGTCTGGAGCGCGTTCGGCACCTCCGGCCAGCGCTGCACGGCCGCCTCCCGGGTGATCGCCCATGAGTCCGTCTACGACGAGCTCCAGAAGCGCCTCGTCGCCGCCGTCGAGAAGCTGCGGCTCGGCCCGGGCTGGGAGGACGACTCCGACATCGGCCCGGTGATCAACCGCTCCGCCCTCGAGAAGATCCACGAGTACACCGAGATCGGCAAGGGCGAGGGCGCGAAGCTCCTCACCGGCGGCGAGCCCGCCACCGACGGCGACCTCGGCAAGGGCTTCTTCTACCGGCCGACGATCTTCGCCGACGTCGACCCGCAGATGCGCATCGCCCAGGAGGAGATCTTCGGGCCGACCACGGCGCTGATCAAGGTGCGCAGCCTCGACGAGGCGATCCGCGTCTCGAACGGGATCAAGTACGGGCTCTCGTCGTCGATCTTCACCCGCGACGTGAACAAGGCGTTCCGGGCGATGCGCGACCTCGAGGCCGGGATCACCTACGTCAACGCCGGCACGATCGGCGCCGAGGTGCACCTGCCGTTCGGCGGCACGAAGGACACGGGCAACGGTCACCGCGAGGCGGGCCAGGCCGCGCTCGACGTCTTCACCGAGTGGAAGTCGATCTACGTCGACTACTCGGGCCGCCTCCAGCGCGCCCAGATCGATACGGATTAGAGACGCGGCGCCGATTCTAGTAGTTACAAGTCGTAATAACCCCCTTTTGGGGGAGTAAGGTCGCGGAAGCTCCTCGCTACCTTCGGGTGGCTCCGAGGGCTTCCCGATGGCAGAGATCGTCGCTCGTCTCCCGCGCCCGCGCGGGCTCGCTCCCTTCCTGATCGCGCTTGCCGTGGTCGTCGCGCTCACCCTCCCGGCCGGTCTCGCCGTCAAGGAGTGGCACCGCGCGACGGACGCGAAGCGCTCGCATCCGCGGCCCGCGCCCGTCCCCGCGCCGGACGCCTCGGCTCCGGCCGAGCCGGCAGCGCCCGCGAAGCCGATGCCGACCGGCGTCCTCGACGCGGCGGCCGCCCACGGCCTCGACCGCGACTTCTTCTTCGCCCGCCGAGGCGTCTTCGCGACCGCCCGCCGCGTGGTCGCCTGGCGCAGGCTCGCCGCCCGCGCCGCCGCCCACACGACCGTCGACGCGAACCTGCTCGAGGCGGTCGTCTACGTCGAGTCGAGCGGCAACGCCGGCGCGACCGCGGGCTCGCGCGCGGGGCTCACGCAGCTGACCCCGGCGCAGGCGCGCTCGGCAGGTCTGCACGTGAACGTCCGCCGCAGCCGCGCGCTCACCCGCGAGATCGGCTGGTGGGCCCACCACGGCAACTACCGCATGGCCCGCCGGCTCGCCCGCCGCCGCGCGATCGCCGACCGCCGCTTCCGGCCGCTCGCCGAGCTCCGCGCGACCGTGACGCTGCTCGAGCGCGCCACCCGCCGGCTCGGCCGCAGCGACCTCGCGGTCGCCTCGCTCCATCTCGGCGTGACCGGCCTCGCCGGCACGATCGCCCGCTTCGGCGCGGGCGAGCCGTCCTACGCGCAGCTCTACTTCGGCTCGGCGCCGAACCGGCGCCAGGACGTCTACGCGCGCCTGACCGGGCACGGGCCGGCCGCCTACGACTTCTACTGGCACGTGCGCGCCGCCGACCGCGTCCTCCGCCTCTACCGCGGCAACCCGCGGAAGCTCGAGTGGGAGGACGCGCAGCAGCACCGGAAGAGCTCGGCCGAGGAGGTGCTGCATCCGCGGCCCGCCGGGCACGAGTTCCGGACGCCGGCGCAGCTCCTGAGCGCGTGGCGCCACCACCGGCTCGTCCGCATCCCGGGCGACACGCGCCGCACCCACGTCGTCGTCGAGCCGCTCGGCGCGATGGCGCGCACCTACCACCGGCCGCGCCGGCTCTACCGGGGCCTGCGCCGGGGCGCGCTCGGCGTTCTGCTCGCCGTCGCGAAGAACGTCCACCGGCTCGCGGGCGGCTCGATCCACCTGACGAGCGCGGTGCGCGACGACCGCTACCAGGCGGCGCTGATGCAGGTGAACGCGAACGCCGCCCGCACGTACTCGACGCACACCACCGGCTACACGTTCGACATCGGTCGGGCGACGCTCGGCCGCGGCCAGGAGCGGGCGCTCGTCTGGACGCTGAACCGGCTGACGGCGATGAACGCGGTCGCGTACATCGTCGAGAGCGGCTGCTACCACGTGAACGTCTCGTCGCGGGCCGTCCACGAGCTCGGCCTGATCCGCGCCGCGCTCTAGCGCTGGGCGGTCTATGTAAAGGTGAGCACGTGGAACAGCTCCACGTGCAGACCGTTCGCGTCGAGCCGCGCGAGCTTCGCGATCCCGTCGCGCTCCTCGAAGCGGAGGACGAGCTCCTCGCCGGTGTCGTCGGCGGCGTCGAGCTGGTCCAGCCGGAACGCGAGCGTGGAGGTCTGCTCGCCGGAGACGTAGAGCAGCCGCGCCTCGACGTTGTTGCCTCGGCCCCGGTCGGTGCCTTCGCGGAGCTGCAGCTCCCACTGGCCGCGCGGGGCGGCCCAGTCCTCGAGGGTCGCCGCGAGCACGGTCAGCGCCTCGTCGACCTCGATCTCGATCCGCTCGTCGGCCCGCTCGGCGGGCGTGGGGCGGGGGTCTACGCGCATCGTCGCCATGGCTCGGCGGTGCCCGCGCCGCGGGGCTCGCAAACGTGAGCTGCAAGCTCGTCTGGTTCGTGCCGCGCGAGGCGCTCGACGCCACCCGCGACGCCGTCTTCGCGGCCGGCGCCGGGCGGATCGGCGACTACGAGCGCTGCTCCTGGTACACCGAGGGGACGGGCACGTTCCTCGGCGGCGAGGGCACCTCGCCCTCGGTCGGGCGGCCCGGCAGGGAGGAGCGGGTGGCCGAGCTGCGCGTGGAGACGGTCGTGCCGGACGAGCGGCTGGCGGCCGTCGTCGCCGCCCTGCGCGAGGCGCACCCCTACGAGGAGCCCGCCTTCGACGTCTACGAGCTGCGGGACGCGTGAGGGCTCGGCTGTTCACCGACGGCGGCGCGCGCGGCAACCCCGGGCCGGCCGCCTACGGCTACGTGCTGGAGGCGGAGGACGGCACGGTGCTGGCGGCGCACGGCGAGGCGATCGGGATCGCGACGAACAACGTCGCCGAGTACAGCGCGCTGATCGCCGGCCTCGAGAAGGCGCTCGAGCTGCGGGTGCCGGCGCTCGAGGTCGTCTCCGACTCCGAGCTGATGGTCAAGCAGATGACCGGCGTCTACCGCGTGAAGAACGAGGCGCTGCGCGAGCTGTCCCTCCGCGCGGCGCGGCTCGCGCGCCAGGTCGGCGAGGTGCGCTACACGGCCGTCCGGCGCGAGCACAACGAGCTCGCGGACCGGCTCGTGAACGAGGCCCTCGACGCCGCCGGTCGCTGAGAGCCGGGGCCGCCGACGCTTCCAGCCCCCGGGGCTATACTGGCCGTCCACGCGGATGTAGCTCAGTTGGCTAGAGCGTCTGCTTGCCATGCAGAAGGTCGTGGGTTCGAGTCCCATCATCCGCTTCGGTCGCCCCGCCTCGCGCGGGGCTTTTTCGTGACACTGCCGCCGTGAGCGTCGACTCCCGACCCTGCATCCTCGTCGCGGACGACAGCCGCGAGTTCGCCGCCCTGGTCTGCGCGACCCTCGAGGACGCCGGCTTCGACGTCGTCACCGCCTACTCCGGGCCGGCCGCACTCGCGGCGATGCGCGACAACGACGTCGCCGCGGCCGTGCTCGACGTGCTGATGCCCGGGATCGCGGGCGACGCGGTCGCCGACCGGCTGCGACGGCTCCGTCCCGGGCTGCCGATCCTGCTCATGACCGGCGACTCGGGGAAGCGCTTCGTCGTGGGCGCCGACCTGCCGGTGCTCCTGAAGCCGTTCCGCCACGAGGATCTCGTCGACGCGGTGCGCCGGCTGCTCGGCTGAGCGCGCGCTTGTGATGCTTCGTAGCACGACCTAGACTCGCCGCGTGCCGGAACTGCGGCAGCGTGACGTCTCCGCCGCGCTCGCGCTCGTCGCGGAGCTCGGCGCGGCCGACGAGCCCGAGGACGTCGCAGCCCGCACGCTTCCCGCCCTCCGCGCGCTCCTCGGCGCCGACGCGGCCAGCTTCTCGGGCGGCGCCCGCGACGGCGGCGCCGTCTGGCGCTTCGACCCGGAGGACGCGCTCGAGCCCGTCGGCGACGACGAGCTCGAGGCGCGCGTCGCCGGCCATCCCGTCGTCAGCCGGATGCTCCGCACCGGCGACGGGCGCGCCGCGCGGGTCAGCGACGTGGTCAGCCAGCGCCGCTTCGAGCAGCTGCCCATCTACCGCGACCGCTTCCGGCCCACCGGCCTGCGCTACCAGCTCCTCACCGGCATCGCGTTGACGCCGCCGCTTCCGAGCGGCATCGGCGTCGCGCGGGTCGGCTCCGACTTCGGGGAGCGCGAGCGCGTCCTGCTCGAGCTGCTGCGCCGCCCGCTCGCGACCGTCTTCCGGAACACCCTCGCCCGCGTCGCCGCGCGCCGGCTCGAGGTCGACGCCGCCCGCGCGGAGGCGCTGGGACTCACCGGGCGCGAGATCGAGGTCGTCGGGCACGTCGCCCGCGGCCTCGCCGACCAGGCGATCGCGCGGGAGCTGTCGATCAGCGTCCGGACGGTCGAGAAGCACCTCGAGCACGCATACCGGAAGCTCGGCGTCGCGGGCCGCCGCGACGCGGTCGCCCGCGTCTGCGGCTGAGCAGGATTCGTACCGCTACGTATTGACCGCGACCGTTCGGCTTCCGATCATCCGCCGCATGCGGTGGGGGACGGGGGCGCTGGTCACGATCCTGGCGGTGGTCTGTGTCGCCTCGGCGTCCGGCCGCGGCGCCCCCAAGCCGGGCGCCGCCTGCACGAGAGCCGGCGCGCACGCCGGCTACCGGCACGGGACGCTCGTCTGCAGGCGCAAGGGCAAGAAGCTCGTCTGGACGGCCGTGAAGCCCACCGGGAAGCAGAAGGGCGCGGCAGGCGGCGGCCCGGGCGAGCAGGGCGGCGGGTCGGGCGGCTCGGGGCCGAGCAGCTCCGGCCCGGGCAGCTCCGGCCCGCCCGGGAGCGCGCTCGGCGACGGCCACGCGCTCGCAGGCCCGAACTGCAAGGGAACCGGCTCGCAGCCGCTGACGCACATGCCGATGGACCCGGGCGACTTCCTCTACCTGCTGCCGTACGGGCTGATGACGACGAACCACGTCCTGCCCGTCGACCACCAGTACTTCGGCGTCGACCCGAGCTCGCCGCGCGACGCCTACCCGGTGTACGCCGCCGCGGACGCCACGATCGTCAACATCCAGCACCGCACCGAGGCGCCGCAGGGCTCGACCGGCGCGGGAGCGGGCAACGGCGCCGGGACGAAGGACGAGTACCGGATCGTCTTCAGCGTCAGCTGCACCTTCTTCTACTACTACGACCTCGTCACGAGCCTCGCCCCGCAGCTGAAGACCGCCTTCGACGCCGCGCAGCGCGACAACAGCGCCCAGCTCGACTACCCCGTGAAGTCCGGCGACCAGATCGGCCGGATCGGCGGTCAGACGATGGACTTCGCGGTCTGGGACACGACCAAGACGCTCTCCGGATTCGTCGTCCCAGCCCACTACTACGACTCGAACGAGGTCTGGAAGGTGCACACCGTCGACCCCCTCGACTACGCGTCCGCGGACGTGAAGGCGGCGATGCTCGCGAAGGACCTGCGCAGCGTCGAGCCGAGGTCGGGGAAGCTCGACTGGGACGCCGACGGCAAGCTGCGCGGCAACTGGTTCCTGAAGGGCACCGACGGCAACAACGGCGAGCCGGCCAACCCGAACGGCTACTGGGTCTCCTTCCTCTCCTTCTCGCCCGACTACCTCGACCCGAGCCGGTTCTGGATCTCGATGGGGGACTACGACGGCAAGCCGATCCAGTACACCGCGCTCGGCAACACGCCGGATCCGGCGACCGTCGGGCCCGACAGCGGCCTCGTGAAGTACCAGCTCACCGACGGCTCGGCGTACGTGACGCCGGCCGGCGCGCACTGGGACGGACTCGGCCTCGTCCCCGGGCTCCGGCTCGTCGGCGGGACGAACGTCGTCGGCACCGTGCTCGTGCAGATGACCGACGGACGGACGCTCGAGTTCGAGGCGTTCCCCGGGAAGACCGCCGGCCAGGTCTCCGGCTTCGACGCGGCCGCGAAGACCTACACCCGCTAGCGGTTCGCGGGCGCGAGCAGCGTCGCCATGAACGGCATCCCGGCGGTCTTCGTCGTGAAGGTCGCGTAAAAGACCTCGACCCGGCCGCTGCCGTCGAAGCGGTTCACCGACGCCGTCCCGGTCGAGAAGCCGGTGCGGAGCGCTTCCTCCGTCGCCGGGTCGCCGCCCTCCGTGTGGCCGCCGACACGCTGGCCGAGCAGCTCCTCGAGCGTCGTGCCGAGGATCTCGCAGGCGCACGCGTTCGCCGCGACGTACCGGCGATCCTCGTCCCAGACGAGCAGGCCGACGCTCGCCGAGCGGAGCGCGTCGGCGATCAGCTCCGCCTGGATCTCGGGACGCGCGAGCGCCGACGGCTCCACCATGCGAGCAAGTGTCGGGCTTCGCGGGAGGCCGCGCAAGCCCCCGTTCAGGCAGACCGCAACAGCAGCGCGGCGAGGCCCGGCGTCGCCACGTCGGCGCCCTCACGGCGCAGCTCGCGGACGTGCGCGGGATGCTCGTCCGGGTCGATCGCGACGACGAGCCGGAAGCCCGCCGCCCGGCCCGCCTCCACGCCCGGGCCGCTCGACTCGAAGACGGCCGCCCGAGCGGGCTCGAGGCGGAGCGCCCGGCAGGCGGCGAGCAGCCGGTCCGGCTGCGGACGACCCTGCAGCTCGCGGGCCACGATCTCCTCCGCGTCGACGACCGCGTCGACGAGGTCGGCGAGCCCGGCGTGCTCGAGGATCTCCTCGGTGTGCGCGCTCGCCGAGACGACGGCCGACTTCACGCCCGCGTCGCGCGCGAGCTCGAGATAGTGGCGCGAGCCCTCGAAGGCGAACGCGCCGCGCTCCTCGAAGTAGCGGCCGAACAGCTCGTGCTTCCGGTTCGCGATCCCGTGCACCGTCTCGGTCCCGGGCGGGTCGCCGGGCGAGCCCTCGGGGAGCCGGATGCCGCGGCCGGCGAGGAATGCACGCACGCCGTCGAGGCGGGTGCGACCCTGCAGGTGCTGCGGATAGTCGGTTCGCGGGTCGAACGGCGGCATGAAGCGGCGGTAGGTCGCCTCGAGGCGCGGCGTCAGCAGCTCGGAGAACGTCCGCTGCCACGCGGCCAGGTGGAGCCCGGCGCTGCCGACGAGCACGTCCTCGAGGTCGAACACGCAGCCCGCAACCTCGGGCGGCAGCCGCAGCAGCCGGCGCGCGAGCACCCGCGGCAGGAACGGCTCCGCGAGCTCCGGCGGGATTCCCTCGTCACGGGCGAACGCGCGCAGGAGCGCCGCGGTCGGCGCGTACTCGTCCTGCAGGTGCTTGCGCAGGTCGTGGCTCTGGGCCGGAGTGAGGAAGCCGCCGCCGGCGTGGAGGGCCGCGTCGGCGGAGAGGAGCGCCGTCCGCCAGTGCGAGCGGAGCGAGTCGAGCTCGGCCTCGAGTGCGCGCATCGCCATGCCTCGAGCGTCGCGCCTGCGCGCGCCGGCCGCATCCGCGCCGCTCCCGACGGCCGCGGGGCGAACTACGGCGTCGTCTTGACGTGGAAGAGCGCCTGGTAGATCTCCTTGACCGTCGGGGCGGCCGAAGAGGCGCCGAAGCCGCCGTGCTCGATCATCGCCACGACCACGTACTTCGGGTGCCCGAACGGGGCGAAGGAGGCGTACCAGGAGTGGTCGTCGCCGGGCGGCGCCTCGGCCGTGCCGGTCTTGCCCGCGACCGGGACCGGGAAGGTGCCGAAGACGGAGGCCGACGTGCCGCCGGGGTCGTGGGCGGCCGAGTAGAGCCCGTCCTCGATCGCCTTCACGTCCACGAGATGGAGCTTCCGCACCGGCTCGAAGCGGAGCTTCTGGACGACGCCGTCCTTGACGATCGCGTCGGCGACGTGCGGCCGCAGGACGGTGCCGCCGTTGACGAGCGCGGCGTAGGCGACGGCGAGCTGGAGCGGGCTGACCTGGAGCGCGCCCTGGCCGATCGAGAGGTTGATCGTCTGGCCCTCCGTCCACGGATACCTGTTCGTCCGCAGGAACCACGCGGGCGACGGGACGAGCCCGGAGCCCTCGCCGCTCAGGTCGACCCCGGTCGGCGAGCCGAGCCCGAACTTGCGCGCCCACTGCTGGATGAGCGTTCCGCGCTTCGCCGGGTCCGCGCGCCAGATCCGGTCGCCGAGCCGGTAGAACCACGTGTCGCACGACTCGGCGAGCGCGGTCTTCAGCGTCATCTCCGAGTAGACGCCCGCCTCGACGTTGCGAAACGGGAAGCTGCCCAGGTAGAAGACGCCGGAGCAGAGCTGCGGCGTCTCGGGCGTGATGATCCCGGCGGCGAGCGCCGCCTCGGCGATGATCGGCTTGAACGTCGAGCCGGTCGGGTAGTAGCCGCTGACCGCGCGGTTCAGCGTCGGCGCGGTGCGGTCGTGGTAGAGGCGCTCGACGTAGCTCGTGCTGTTCGCGGCCCGCACCTGGTTGAAGGTCGGCTGGCTCGCGAGCGCGATCACCGCCCCGGTGTGCGGGTCGAGGACGACCGCGGAGCCGCCGGTCGGGTGCCGGCCGTTCTGCCGCGCGAGCGCCATCCCGTCCCGGACCGCCTTCTCGGCGGCCTTCTGGATGCGGGAGTCGATCGTCAGGCGCAACGTCGGCGGCGCCTTCTGCTTCGGGATCTCGAGCGGGCCGGTGATCCGGCCCATCGAGTCGACGCGCACCTTCGCCGGCACGAAGCCCGGGTTGATCCGCGAGTCGTAGATCTTCTCGACGCCGCTCTGGCCGACGATCTCGCCGGCCTTCGCGTGGGCGTAGCGCGGCGTCTTCAGCTCCTCCGCGCTCACCTCGCCGAGCAGGCCGAGGAACTCGCTGCCGAGCGAGCCCTGCGGGTAGCTGCGCGAGTACTCGGCGATCACCTTGAACGCCGACCACTCGGGCGCCCGCTCCTGCAGGTAGCTCGCGAGCGCGCGCCCGGGGTGGGGGAGGATCACGACCGGGGCGAACGGCGACTTGACGAGCGAGCGCTGGATGCGCGTCTCGATCGTCTTCAGCGGCGTGCCGGAGAGGCGGGCGATGCGGCCGAGCTCGCTCCGCCCCTCGGCGCTCGGCGTCCAGAAGCCGTGGGCGTCGCGCTCGCCGAGCGTGTTCGCGTCGGCGGTGACGGCGAGCCGCCCAACCATGACCGCGAGCCGTCGCCCGTGCGCGTCGACGATCGCGCCGCGCGCCCCGAGCAGGTCGACGGTGCGGTACGCCTGCGCGGTCGCCTGCGACGCGTACTGCGGGCCGTGCAGCACCTGGATCGACCAGGCGCGGAGGACGAGCAGCGAGAGCGCGATCGCGACGACGATCGCGAGGCCGCCGATCCGGACGTAGAAGCCGGGGCTGCGGAAGTAGGGCGCGTCGACGCGCGAGTACGGCTGGAGGCCGCGGCGCGGCGGCTTCCGCGGCAGCTTCACCCGGCGGCGGCGAGGGTCGGGGGTCGAGATCGCCAACTCCCGCTCCAGAGTAGACGACTATTCGTCCGCGATCTCGTCCGCGAGCAGCGCGAGCGCGAAGCTCCGCCAGGCGAGGTCGGGCTCCGCCCGCAGCGCCTCGATCGCGGCCGCGACGGTCTCGAGCCCGGCGGCGGGGAGCTCCGCGAGCGCCGCGTCGAGCCGGGCGCGCCTCGGCGGCGAGTCGAGCTCGGCGGCGAGCCGTTCGGCGGCGACCGAGTCGAGCGCGAGGTCGCGGTGCGGGTCGCCGCCCGCGGCGAGCACGAACATGGCCCGGCGGCGGGCCGCGTTCAGCTCGTCCTCGCCGACCTCGACCTGCTCGCGGACGAGCCAGCAGAGGACGACGAGCAGCTCGCTCGACCTCGGCTCGAGCCCGGACTGCTCCAGCTCTTCGAGGCGCTCCCGCACGCCGGGACCCTAACCGGGATCGCGGCAGTCCCCGGTCTCGCCCTCGCAGCAGCCGACCTTGAAGCGGCACCTCGGGCACTGGAACGTCCCGTGACGCCACTCCATCGCCGCGCCGCAGCGCAGACAGGTCTCGACGTGCGGCTCGGCCTGGGGCGCGGCGGTCACGAACCGAGCCTACGCGGGCCGGAGGACGTCCCCGGGCGGGCGGAGGCGCCGAGGCGGCGCGCCCGTCTCTGATAGACGTGAGGCGTGCGCCGGCTCTGTCTCCTCGCGGCCCTGACGGCGATCGCGCTCGCGGCCGCTGCCGCCGCGAGCGCGGCAGAGCCGCCGCCGCTTCCGAAGCGGGCGACGCTCGTCGCGCAGCGCTCGTCGTTCCGGACGTTCGCGGTGAAGGGGCTCGCCCAGACCCGCAAGGCGTTCTGGCTGCCGGACAAGGGCTGGTACGCGACGCAGGCGGTCGCCGGCTCGCCGGTCGCCACGACCTGGTACGTCTTCCCGTTCCTCGAGCTCGCCGCCGCGGTCGCGATCGACAAGCCGACCGCGGCGAACAAGGCGTTCGTGAACCAGACGTTCCTGCAGGCCGAGAAGTACTGGGACCCGACGCTCAGCCTCGCCGGCGGCGGCGGCGTCTCGTGGTCGTTCGCGCTCCAGTTCACCGGCACCGCGTACTTCGACGACGCCGGCTGGTGGGGGGCGGCCTACCTCGACGCCTACCGCGCCACCGGCAAGAAGCGCTGGCTCTGGGACGCGGGCCGGGCGCTCGCCTGGATCGACTCCAAGGGCTGGGACTGGACGGCAGGCGGCATGTGGTGGGACACCTCGCACCGGAAGAAGACGTCCGAGCCGCTCGCCGCCGGGGCGATGATCGCGGCGACCCTCTACAACCTGCTGCACCGCCAGTACTACCTGGCGATCGCGAAGCGGTACATCACCTACGCCGACAGGTTCACGCGCAACCCGAGGCAGGGGAACCTGTACGGCCGCAGCGCGACCGACGGCACCGTCATGGACTACGTCGAGGGGATGATGATCGACGCCCACGTCCAGCTCTGCCAGGCGACGAAGCAGAAGTCCTGGTGCCGGAAGGCGGAGGCGCTCGCGGACGCGGCGCTCGACGAGTTCCCGATCATGGCGAGCTGGGCGCCGGAGACGGACGTCGTCTACGAGCGCGCGCTGCTCGACCTCTACGCGCAGGACGGCAACCCGCGCTGGTACGCGGTGGCGTACGCGAACGGCGCCCAGGCGAAGACGCACGCGCGCAACATCGACGGGCTCTGGGACCTGCACTGGGACGGCACCTGGATGACGCCGAAGACCCTGTACGGCCAGTCGGCGACGCTCCAGCTCTTCGCCTGGCTCGCGGCCGCCGACCCGCCGCGCTAGCTAGCCCGCGTAGTACTCGTCCGCGATCGCGAGCGCGTCGTCGAGGATCGCGAGCCCCTCGTCGAGCTCCTCGCGGGTGATCGTGAGCGGCGGGCAGATCATGACCACGTTCCAGTGCGTCATCAGGTAGAGGCCGCGCTCGAGCGCCGCCTTCGCCAGACGCGTCACCGGGGCGGCCGCCTCGCCGCCCGCGTTGAACGGCACGAGCGGCTCGCGCGTCTCGCGGTCCCGCACCAGCTCGAGCCCCCAGAAGCAGCCGAGCCCGCGCACCTCGCCGATCGACGGATGCCTGGCCGCGAGCTCGTCGAGCCGCTCGCGGAAGACGTCGCCGAGCTCGGCGGCGTGCTCGACGATGCCCTCCTCGCGGAACGCCTCGATCGAGGCGACCCCGACCGCGCACGCGAGCGGGTGGCCGCTGTAGGTGAGCCCGCCGGCGAAGTACTTGTCGCGCAGCCAGGCGGCGATCGGCTCCCGCACCGCCATCGCGCCGAGCGGCACGTAGCCGGAGTTGATGCCCTTCGCCATCGTCAGGATGTCCGGGACGACACCCCAGTGGTCGACCGCGAACCACTCGCCGGTGCGGCCGAAGCCGGCCATCACCTCGTCGGCGATCAGCAGGATCCCGTGCCGGTCGCAGACCTCCCGGATCGACTGCAGGTAGCCGTCGGGCGGGACGATGATCCCGTTCGTCCCGGTCACCGTCTCGAGGATGACCGCGGCGACGGTGTGGGCGCCCTCGTACTGGAGGATCTCCTCGAGGTGCGGCCCGCCCGAGCAGACCGGGCACGGATCGGGGTGGCCGGCGGGGCAGCGGTACGTGTACGGGTCGAACATCCGCACGACGCCCGGGATCGACGGCTCGGCCGGCCAGCGGCGCGGGTCGCCGGTCAGCGCGATCGCGCCCGCCGTCGCGCCGTGGTAGCTGCGATAGCGGGCGATCACCTTGTCGCGGCCCGTGTACCAGCGGGCGAGCTTGATCGCGTTCTCGTTCGCCTCGGCGCCGCCGTTCGTGAAGAACGCCATCGAGATGTCGCCGGGCGTCACCTCGGAGATCAGGCGGGCGAGCGTCGAGCGCGGCTCGGTCGCCATCGGCGGGCCGATCGTGCAGAGCCTGTCCGCCTGCTCCTTGATCGCGGCGACGAGCCTCGGGTGCTGGTGGCCGATCGAGACGTTGACGAGCTGCGACGCGAAGTCGAGGTAGCGCTTCCCGTCGTAGTCCCAGAAGTAGCGGCCCTCCGCGCCCGCCACCGCGATCGGGTTGACCGCGTCCTGCACCGACCACGAGTGGAGGACGTAGCGCTTCGCGTCCTCGACAACCTGCTGACCCAGCTGCGGATTCGTCTCGATCGTCGCCATGCGGAGAGCGTAGACGATCGAGTTCGAGCTTACGCGCGGCCGGATGATGCCGCCGACACGGCGCGGGATCGCCACGCTCGCCGTCGGCCCGTAGCGCCGCTACGAGCCGCCGACGATCGCGGCGCCCCGCTTGGTCGGAGACGTCCCCTGCCGGGCGTCAGCTCGAACTCGACCGTCCCGCGCTAGGCTCACTGCATGACCGAGACGATCGAGGCGCCGGCGGCGCTCAAGCAGATCAACCACTGGATCGGCGGGCGCGCCGTCCCCGGCACGTCCGGGCGCAGCGGCCCCGTCTACAACCCGGCCACGGGCCGCCTCACGGGCGCCGTGGACTTCGCGACCGTCGCCGAGGTCGACGCCGCGGTGCAGGCGGCGAAGGACGCCTTCCCCGGCTGGCGCCAGACCTCGCTCGCGAAGCGGGCCGAGCTCTTCTTCCGCATCCGCGAGCTCGTCCACGAGCGCCACGAGGAGGTGGCGAAGCTCCTCGTCGCCGAGCACGGGAAGGTGCTCTCCGACGCGATCGGCGAGGTGACGCGCGGGCTCGAGGTGATCGAGTTCTGCTGCGGCATCCCGACCCTGCTCAAGTCGGAGTACTCGGAGCAGGCGTCGACCGGGATCGACGTCTACTCGATCCGGCAGCCGCTCGGCGTCGTCGCCGGGATCACGCCGTTCAACTTCCCGGCGATGGTGCCGATGTGGATGTGGGCGCCGGCGATCGCGTGCGGCAACACGTTCGTGCTGAAGCCGTCGGAGAAGGACCCGTCGGCGTCGCTCTGGACGGCCGAGCTGCTGAAGGAGGCCGGGCTGCCGGACGGCGTCTTCAACGTCGTCATGGGCGACAAGGTCGCGGTCGACGCCGTGCTCGAGCATCCGGACGTCGCCGCCGTCTCGTTCGTCGGCTCGACGCCGATCGCGCGCTACGTCTACGAGACCGCGACCGCGAAGGGGAAGCGCTGCCAGGCGCTCGGCGGCGCGAAGAACCACATGATCGTGCTCCCGGACGCGGACGTCGACATGGCCGCGGACGCGGCGGTCTCGGCCGCGTACGGCTCGGCCGGCGAGCGCTGCATGGCCGTCTCGGCGGTCGTCGCGGTCGGCGACGTCGCCGACGAGCTCCGGGCGGCGATCGAGGCGCGGATCCCGAAGGTGAAGGTCGGCGACGGCATGGATCCGTCGTCCGAGATGGGCCCGCTCGTCACGCGCGAGCACCGCGACAAGGTCGCCTCCTACGTCGAGGGCGCGCCCGGGGAGGGCGCGGAGGTCGTCGTCGACGGCCGCGAGGGCGTGCCGGAGGAGGGCTTCTTCCTCAACCCGACGCTGATCGACAACGTCACGCCCGGGATGCGCTCGTACGCGGACGAGATCTTCGGGCCGGTGCTCGGGATCACGCGCGTCGACACCTACGAGGAGGCCGTCCGGCTCGTGAACGAGAGCCCGTACGGCAACGGCACCGCGATCTTCACGCGCGACGGCGGCGTCGCCCGCCAGTTCCAGTTCGACGTGCAGGCCGGCATGGTCGGGATCAACGTCCCGATCCCGGTGCCGGTCGCCTACTACTCGTTCGGCGGCTGGAAGGCGTCCCTGTTCGGCGACCGGCACGTCTACGGGCCGGAGGGGATCGACTTCTACACGCGCGGCAAGGTCGTCACCTCGCGCTGGCCCGACCCGGCCACCTCGAAGGTCGACCTCGGCTTCCCGCAGACGCGCTAGACCCGCCTAACGCGTCCCGAGCGGCATCCGCAGCAGACGCGGCACCTGCGCGACCGCGCGGGCGGCGAGCGGCGCGCGCCGCCCGGCCTCGTCCGCCTCTTCGCAGGCGAGGATCGCG
>DASSNM010000008.1:0-16130 GCA_035688025.1 Gaiellaceae bacterium
GCCGCAGGCGAGGGCGAGCCCGACGAACGTCGTCGCGAGCAGCGCGGGGGAGGGCCGCCCGTGCGCGCCCACGGCCGCGCCGCAGACGCCCGTGAGCAGGAGCAGCGTCATGATCCGCGGCTTCGTCAGGGTGACGTAGTCGCGCCAGGCGCCGGCGGGCGCCGGGTCGCCGCGCAGCGTCGCGACCGCGAGGGCGAGTGCGGACGCGAGCGCGAGCGCGGCGAGGGAGACGTGGACGGCGCCCGGTGTCGCGAGTGCGGCGGCGAGCAGGAGCACACCCGTCGCGGCCGCCGGCGCGACGAGTCGTCGATGCGAGAGGAAGGCGGCGAGCAGGAGCGCCGCGAGCGGCGGCCCCGCGAGCGCGGCGAGCAGCCGGTGCGCGCCGTCGCCGCCGCCGGCGCCGCTGACGACCGCGGCGAGCGCGGCGACGGCGACCGCGACGGCGCACGTGCGCAGCCACAGGCCGGGCGCCTCCCGGGTGCGGAGGGACTCCTCCGCGGGAACGGAGACCGCCGCCGTCACGACTCCCCGCGCGAGCGGCGCTTCAGCAGCACCGTCCAGTAGACGCCGATCGCCAGGAGCAGCACGATCGGCATCGCCCAGGAGAGGATCGAGCCGGCGAGGAAGTGCGCAGCCATCAGGTCCATGAGAGCTCCTCCGGTCGGGACCCGGGCCGGGGCGACGGCGCCTCCGGCTCGAGCCAGCGGTAGACGAAAACGATGAACGCGACGAGATAGGCGAGCGATCCGGGCACCCACATGACGCCGGCCGCGACGGCCTGGTCGCCGCCGGCGGAGAGGCCGAACGCCCTGTGCGGCAGGTCCGCGTAGACCGGGTAGATCGGCTTCGAGGCGTACGCGAGCACGATCGCGAGGATCCAGCCGGGAACCGCCGCCGCGACGAACCAGCCGGCCCGCCGCAGGTTGTCGATCCGGGCGCGCACCGGCGGCGCGTCGAGCAGCGGCGCCCAGAGCAGGAGCGACGCGGCGAGGAAGCACGCGTGCTCGAGGAAGTGCACCCATTCGCTGTCGACCGCGGCGGCGTAGAGGGCGGGGACGTGCCAGACGGCGAGCGTCGCCGCGAGCGCCGCGACCGCGACGGGCGGGCGCGTGAGCACGCGGCCCGCGAGCCGGAGCGGGGCGGACCAGCCGCCGCGGGCGAGGCCCTGGAGCGCGCTCCTGCGCGCGCCGGCCGGGAACGGAAGCCACATCCGCGGCCACGGCCGTCCGAGGACGACGAGCGGCGGCACGACGGTGAGCAGCAGCACGTGCTGCGCCATGTGCAGCGCGAACGACGTGTCCGCCCACTCGTCGAACGGCGGCTCGAGCGCGACGCCGAGGACGACGATCCCGAGGTAGAACGACGCCTCCCGCAGCCGCCGAGGGCCTCTCGCCCCGACGCGCCCCCGCCCGCCGAGCGCGTAGAGGAGCGCGGCCGCGGCGCACACGACGAGCGGCGGCACGCTCATGGGACTACAGGAGGTAGAGGATGATCCAGGTGAGGACCGCGATCCCCGCCAGGAACGTCCAGTAGAAGCTGAGCGCGGAGAGCTCGGCCGTGTTCAGCGCGACCGGGTTCTGGATGTCCGGCGCCGACCGGTACGGGTCGCCGGACGCCTCGCCGGGCGCGACCTCCGCCGACCCCATCGTGAAGCCGCGGTAGCGGTACGAGGTGGCGAGCGTCATCTCGAGCCAGAGCAGCACGCCGAGCTCGAACAGGAAGAGGAACGCCGTCCAGCCGAAGTAGACGCTGGCGAAGCCGCCGTCGGCCGGCCCGAAGCCCTGCTGCGTCCAGCCGACCACCTGCAGGACGAGCCCGGCGACGCCGATCAGGAGCGCCGCGAGCGCCTTCGTGCGGAAGGCGGGGCGGCGGCCGGCGCGCTGGTCGATCGAGCCGAGCCGGGTCAGCGCCGCGCTGAGGACGGCGCAGACGGCGATCGCGGTGCCCCAGCCGACGGACGCGTCGACGCCGTGCGGCTTCCAGAGGCCGTTGCTGTTGACCGACCGCAGATAGAAGTAGGCGAAGACGAAGGCGAGGAAGAAGAACGCCGTCGCGCTCGCGAGCAGGTGGCCGGCGCTCGTCAGGTTGCGGCCGAGCAGCTCGGGCGGCTCGCCCTCGACGACCTCGTAGCCGGTGCTCTCGTGTGCGAGCGATGCCATCTAGTCCCTCCCTGCCGGTGCGCCCGCGGGAACCGCGATCGGCGCGGGCGACTCGCCGTACCCGTACGGGTCGCTCGAGAAGACCGGGATCTTGTCGAAGTTGTGCACCGGCACCGGCGAAGGCAGCTGGAACTCGATCGACTTGGACGCCCACGGGTTCGCGGGGGCCGGCACCTTCGCGAAGGCCAGCGAGTAGACGAGGTTGTAGAGGAAGAGGAGCAGCGAGAGGCCGAGGCCGAACGCCGAGACCGAGACCCAGTCGTTCAGGAACTGGAGGCCGTGGGTGTAGGTGACGACGCGGCGCGGCTGGCCGAGGAAGCCCGCGGCGAACAGCGGCATGAAGGTCGAGTTGAAGAGGATGAACATCGACCAGAAGTGGATCTTCCCGAGGCGGTCGTTCAGCTGGAAGCCGGTCATCTTCGGCACCCAGTAGTAGGTCGCGGCCATGAACGTGAAGACGAGGCCGCCCATGATCGTGTAGTGGAAGTGCGCCATCGAGAAGAAGCTGCCGTGCGTCGTCACGTCGCTCGGGACGTCCGAGAGGAAGACGCCGGAGAGGCCGCCGAGCAGGAAGTTGAAGAACCAGCCGAGGCAGAAGAGCATCGGCACCGAGTAGCGGATCCGGCCCCGCCAGAGGGTCATCATCCCGCAGATGAAGGTGAAGCCCGTCGGGATCGAGATCAGCTCGGTCGAGAGCATGTAGAACGGGCGCAGGTCGCCGTTGATGCCGCTGACGAACAGGTGGTGCTGCCACACCATCCAGGAGAGCAGCGCGACGCCCATCAGGCCGGCGACGGCGAGGCGGTAGCCCCAGAGCGGCTTGCGCGAGAACACCGGCAGGATCTCGAGCACGATCGCGAAGCCGGGCAGCGCCAGGATGTACACCTCCGGGTGCCCGAAGACCCAGAACAGGTTCTGGTAGAGGAAGTTGCTGCCGCCGGCGGCCGCGATGAAGAAGGACGTCTGCGCGGTGCGGTCGAGCGCCTCCATCGCCAGGGTGGCGACGAGCACCGGCGCCGCCAGCACCATCAGGACGGCGGTGGAGAGGACGCCCCAGACGAAGATCGGCAGCCGCGTCCAGGTCAGGCCGGGCGCGCGCATGGTCACGACCGTGGCGATCATGTTCAGGCCGAGCAGCGTCATCGAGATGCCGACGAGCGCGAAGAAGAGGATGTAGTTGTCCATCCCGGCGTTCGCCTCGTTCGCGAGCGGGACGTAGCCCGTCCAGCCGGTCGGGAAGCCGCCGAAGAAGATCGTCGTCTCGAGGATCGCGCCGGCGGCCATCAGCAGCCAGAACGTCAGCGCCTCGATCCTCGGGAAGGCCATCCGGCGCGCGCCGATCATCAGCGGGACGAGGTAGTTGCCGAACGGGCCGAGGATCCCGCTCGTCATCATCCCCATCATCATCGTGCCGTGGAGGCCGACGAGGGTCAGGTAGGTGCCGGCCGAGAAGACCTGGTGCTCGGGGCGCAGGAGCTCGAAGCGGATCAGCATCGCGTTCAGGCCGCCGATGAAGAAGAACAGCCCGATGCCCCAGAGGTACTGGATGCCGACGACCTTGTGGTCGGTGCAGAGGCTGAAGTAGCGGCCGACGCCCTCCGTCTCCTTCTCGCGCAGCGTCGGCGGGTAGCCGCGGAGGCGCGCGATCGGGTAGTTGAGGAAGCCGAGCCCGATCAGGAAGCCGATCACCCCGCCGAGATAGGCGAGGAAGACCGAGACCTCGTTGTAGTCGATGTCGCCGAAGTAGTCGAGGCTCGGCCCGACGACGTGATGGCCGCCGTACCAGCCCGCGTAGTAGAAGGCGATGCCGAGCACGATGCCCGTCAGCAGGTTGAAGCCCACCAGGCGCCGCGCGACCGTCATCCGGCCCTCCTATCGGGGTCGGGCAGGTAGGTGTGCGCGTACTTCGGCACGTACTTCGCGATCACCTGGTAGTCGGCCTGCGCCTTCTTCGCCCACGCGTCGAAGGTGGCCTGGTCCACGACCCTGCCGTTGTTGAACATGTAGCCGTGCCAGAGTCCGCAGAGCTCGGCGCAGCGGACGTGGAAGGTCTCCGGATCCTTGGTCAGGACGTAGGCGACGTTGTCGCTGCCCGGGTTCGCGTCCGCCTTGACGCCCAGCTCGTAGGCCCAGAAGGAGTGGACGGCGTCGAGCGAGGTGACGTGGAAGACGACGTCGGTGTTCGCCGGCAGCACGAGCTGGTTCGACTCCATGCCGCCGAGCTCCGGGTAGCGGTAGGTGAACTGCCACTGCTGCGCGATCACCTGCACCTCGTAGGCCTTCTGCGCGTTCGCGGGCTTCGCGATCGGGCTCGGGCCCTGGCCGCCGCCCGCGCCGGTCTGCAGGAGCTCGTACGTCCCGAAGCCGGCGAGGAACAGCACGATCACGCCGGTCACCGCCATCCAGAGCGTCTGGATGCGGGCGTCGTTCCGCAGCGGCGGGCCGTCGGCGGTGTCGCCGGCGGGCGCGCGGAACGTGCGCAGGCCGTACGCGAAGAAGACGACGAGCAGGCAGAGGACGGGGGTGATGATCGAGGTCATCACCGTGTTGTCGAAGACCTGCTCGGTGCCCTGCGCGCTGTGGTTGCCGGGCGGGATCGCCGGGCCGACGAAGATCGCGACGAGCGGCGTCGCGATCACGCTCAGGATGATCCACCAGGTGACGACGCGGCGGCCGTGGTTGACGTCGCTGGCGCCGGCGGCGGCGGTGGTGGTCGGTCCGGTCGCCATCTACGAGACGTCCAGGAAGCCGTCCATGTAGCCGATCGTCTGCATCGGCCCACCGAAACCGTCGATCCAGCCCGCCGCGCAGGGAACGAAGCACTGCCAGCGGTAGTGGCCGGGGCCCTTCGTGTGGAAGGTGAAGGTCTCCGTCCGGTGCGCGTTCGACATCGAGCACGGCGCGTAGTCGCACTGGTTCTTCATGTCGTCCGTGACCGGCGCGACCGGGACGATCAGCCCCAGCTGCGGCACGGCGAACGTGTGCGAGGCGTCGTCGGGCGGCAGGACGTCCAGCGTCTTGCCGTCGACGACGATCTGGTTGTTGTCGACGCCCTGCGGCCGCGCCAGGTAGTTGTTGCGGAGCGCGCTCGCGCCGTCGAAGTTGTAGATCGTCACGTGGACGGTCGCGTTCGCCGGCAGCTTCCACACCGTCTCGCGCGCCCACTCGCCGCTCGGCTTCTGGATCAGGTACGAGACCCACTCGGGGTTCGGGCTGAGCTTCGGGCCGACCGCGGCGACGGTCTGGATCGTGATGTTCACCTCGGGGCCGTTCGCGCCGTTCTTCACCGGCCACGTGTACGCCGCCGACGCGTTCTGCTTCGTCAGCTTCGAGACGTAGAGGCCGATGAGCACGCCGCCGACGACGACCGCCAGGCCAACAAGGAGGAGTTTCGCTCCAGACCGCATCCGCGGGGATGTCTATCGCAGCGCGATCGGGATAGTGAAGAAGATGACAGAACTGTCACGGCCGCGTCATTTACAGGTCATCTGTGCAGTTGTAGATTCGAACAGGAGCCGTTCCAATCGGAGGGCGATGCGGATCCTGGTGATCGAAGACGAGGCGCGTATCCAGGCATTCCTGGCGCGCGGCCTCGAAGCGGAGGGCTACACGGTGGTCGCGGCCGACAACGGCCGGGACGGCCTCGAGCTCGCGGCCGCCGGCCGCTGGGATCTCGTCGTCCTCGACCTGCTGCTGCCCGGCCTCTCCGGCCTGCAGGTGCTGCGCGAGCTGCACCGGGCGCGGCCGCACCTGCCCGTCGTCATCCTCTCGGCGCGCTCCGACCTGCAGACGAAGCTGCGCGGGTTCGAGCTCGGCGCGACCGACTACGTGCCGAAGCCGTTCTCCCTCGACGAGCTGCTCGCGCGGATCCGCGTGCAGCTGCGCGGCACGGCGCCGTTCGGCGACGAGCACACGCTGCGCGCCGGTCGGGTCGTGCTCGACCTCGCGCGCAGGCAGGCGCGGCTCGGCGAGCTCGTCACGGATCTCTCCGACCGCGAGTTCCGGCTCCTGCACCACCTGCTCCTCCATCCCGGCCAGGTGATCAGCCGCGAGCGCCTGCTCGCCGAGGTCTGGGGCTACGACTTCGACCCGGGCTCGAACGTCGTGGACGTCTGCATCCGCCGGCTGCGCCAGAAGCTCGGCCCCGAGGCCCCGATCGAGACCGTGAGGCATGCCGGCTACCGCCTGGCTACGGCGTAACTGGGTCGAGGCGAGCTGGGCCCTGTTCGCGGCCGCGAACTGGGCGGCGATGATCGCGTGGCCGGACTGGGAGACGATCCCGTTCCACTTCGTCTGGATCAGCCTCACGCTCGTGTACGGCTTCCGGGTCTGGTCGCCGCCGGTCACCTACGCGGTGCTCTCGGCCGTCATCCTCGCGACCGGCGGCAGCATCCTCGCCGACGCGTTCGCGGGCTCGCAGCTCTGGGGCGAGCTGTTCGAGGTGCCGCTGATGTCGGCGATGTTCCTCGCGATGGTCTGGCATGCCCGCCGGCGCGCGGCGGCGATGGCGCAGGTCGAGGGCGTCGCCGCGGTCCGGGCGTCGCTGCTCGAGCGGCAGCAGCGCTTCCTCCACGACGCGTCGCACGAGCTGCGGACGCCGGTGACGATCGCGCGCGGGCACCTCGAGCTGCTGCGCTGGGAGGAGCCCGACGCGCCCGAGCTCGAGGTCGCGCTCGACGAGCTCGGCCGGATGGAGCGGATCGTCGACCGGCTGCTCCTGCTCGCGAAGGCCGAGCAGCCCGGTTTCGTCACGTTCGAGTCGATCGACCTCGAGGGGTTCCTCTCCGACGTCTTCATGCGCTGGTCGGAGGTGGCGCAGCGCGGGTGGCGCCTGGAGCTCGACGTCGTCGGGTCGATCGAGGCGGACCAGGAGGGGCTGCGCGACGCGCTCGACGCGCTGCTCGAGAACGCGGTCAAGTACACGGTCCCCGGCGACGCGATCGAGCTCCGCGCCCGCGCCGAGCAGGGCGGCGTCGTGATCGAGGTCGCGGACGAGGGGCGCGGGGTGCCGGCGGAGGCGTTGCCGCGCATCTTCGAGCGCTGGGCCCGCGCGGACGGCGCCCGGTCGCGGGAGCACGGCGGCGCCGGGCTCGGGCTCGCAATCGTCTCGGCGATCGCCCGAGCGCACGGCGGCGGCTGCACGGTCGAGCCGCGGGAGCGCGGCACGATCTTCGCGCTGCACCTGCCGGTGCAGCCCGCCCGCACCCACGAGCCGGCGGCGCCGGCGCCCGAGGACGAGCGGGCCGACGCCGCCGCAGGACTCGCGCTGGGCTCGCCCTAGGCGGCGCGGACCAGCTCGGAGTCCTCGTGCGCGATCGCGACGCGGAGCGGGATCGGCTGCGACGGATGCAGCGTCTCCGGCTTCGCCTTCGGGGTGCGGCTGATCGTGAAGGCGAGCCGCACCAGGGCGGCGAGCGCCCCGATCGTCGCCAGGGAGAGGATGCCGTTGATGATGAGTGCCGTGGTCGTGTTCATGGGCTCAATGGTTCCCGGGGCCGCTGAGAGCGCCCTGAGAGAACCTCAAAGAAAGGGTAAGAGTGCGACTTACAAGCGGTTTACGCGTCGAGGGCGGCGCGGAGCGTGCCGACGTACTCGCGCAGCGCCTCGGGGCCCTGCTCGGCGACCTCGAGCGCCCGCGAGCCGACGACGATCCCGTCCGCCAGCGCGGCGACGGTGCGCGCGTGGTCGGGCGTGGAGATGCCGAAGCCGGCGTAGAGCGGGACGCTCGTCAGGCGGCGGGCGCGTTCGACGAGCCCGGGCAGGACGGGCGAGACCTCGCCGCGCGCGCCGGTGGTGCCGGCCACGGTGACGAGGTAGAGCCAGCCGTCGGTCTGCTCGCCGGCGAGGCGGATCCGCTCGTCGGTCGAGGTGGGGGCGACGAGCTGGACGCGGCGCAGCTGCGGCCGCTCGCCCGCGGGGACGTCGACGACGATCGTGCTCGTCGCGCCGGCGCCGCGCAGGTCGGTCTCGAGCCGCTCCCAGCCGTAGGCCTCGAAGATCGACGCGTAGGTCATCGGCACGAGCGGCGTGTCCGGCAGGAGCTCGCGCGTGCGCGCGAGGACGTCGAGGCAGGCGCGGGTGCGCATGCCGCGCGCGAGCGCGCGCTCGCCGGCGCGGCGGACGACGGGCCCGTCGGCGAGCGGGTCGGAGAACGGGATCCCGAACTCGATCACGTCGGCCCCGCCGTCGACCGCCGCGCGCGCGAGCTCGGGCGTCTCCGGCTCCGCCATCAGGTAGATGACGAGCGTCTTGCCGCTCATGACCGCACCCCTTGCGCTAGTAACAGACTGTTACTAGGTGCACGGGAAGCCGGCTCGGTTCCGGCGATTGCACGCTCCCGAGCTCGTAACAGTCTGTTACTTGGCATCGAGGTGGAGGGCTGCCAGGGCCTCGGCCAGGTCCTTGTCGCCTCGGCCCGAGAGGCCGACCAGGATCAGGTCCGCGTCCAGGTCGCGGGCGCGCGCGAGCGCATGGCTCGGCTCGAGAGCCGGGATGATGCCCTCCGCACGGGCGAGGTCACGGAAGGCGGCGAGCGCGTCCTCGTCGGTCGCGGTGCGGTACTCGGCGCGGCCGCTGTCGCGGAGGAACGCATGCTCGGGGCCCACGCCCGGATAGTCGAGACCGGCCGAGATCGAGTGCGCGTCCGCGATCTGGCCGTCCTCGTCCGCGAGCACCGACGAGCGCGCGCCGTGCAGGACTGCCGGGCGGCCGCTGCCGAGGCTCGCGGCGCCCGCGGCCTCGACGCCGACCAGCCGGACGTCCGCGTCGTCGAGGAAACCGTGGAAGATGCCGATCGCGTTCGAGCCGCCGCCGACGCAGGCGACCACCGCCTCGGGGAGGCGGCCCTCGGCGGCGAGGATCTGCTCCCGCGCCTCCCGGCCGATCACCGACTGCAGCTCCGCGACGAGCTCCGGGTAGGGGGCGGGGCCGACGCACGAGCCGATCAGGTAGTGCGTCGTCTCGACGTTCGTGATCCAGTCGCGGATCGCCTCGCTCGTCGCCTCCTTCAGCGTCTTCGTGCCGAAGGAGACGCCGCGCACCTCGGCGCCGAGCAGCCCCATCCGCTCCACGTTGGGCCGCTGGCGGCGCATGTCCTCCTCGCCCATGTAGACGACGCAGTCGAGGCCGAAGCGGGCGCAGACGGTCGCGGTCGCGACGCCGTGCTGGCCGGCGCCGGTCTCGGCGACGATCCGGTGCTTGCCGAGCCGGCGCGCGAGCACCGCCTGGCCGAGGGCGTTGTTGAGCTTGTGCGCGCCGGTGTGGAGGAGGTCCTCGCGCTTGAGGTAGACCCGCTTGCCCGGCGCGAAGCGCTCGGCGAGCGTCAGCGGCGTCGGACGGCCTGCGTAGGTCGTCGCGAGCTCGTGCAGCTCGCGGCGGAACGAGTCGTCGGCGAGCGCCTCGCGCCAGCCGCGCTCGAGCTCGTCGAGCGCCGGGATCAGCGTCTCCGGGACGTAGCGGCCGCCGTACGCGCCGAAGCCGTGCTCGCTCATGCCCGCGCCGCCTCGACGTACGCGCGGACGCGCGCGTGATCCTTGATCCCCGGCTCGCGCTCGAGCGACGAGGCCGCGTCGACCGCCCACGGTCGCACGGCGGCGACGGCGTCGCGGACGTTCTCCGGGCCGAGGCCGCCGGCGAGGACGACGCGGCCCTCGGCCGCGGCCGCGGTGCGCCAGTGCTCCGGATCCTCGCCCTGCCAGGGGAGGTCGAGCACGCGGGCGACCTGCTCGTCGTCGCGGAGCAGCACCGCGTCGCGGCCGCGCACGGTGCCCGCGTCGTCGGGGTACAGCTGCACGAGGTCGGCGCCGCGCTCCTCCGGCTCGCCGACGAAGACGGCGACCGAGAGCGCGGTGTCGGGCACGTCGAGGACCGCCTCGGCGCGGCGCGGGCTCTTCGCGGCGAAGATGAACCCGAGTAGGTCGGCGCCCGCCTCGGCGGCCGCGTCCACGTCCTCCTGGCGGGTCAGTCCGCAGACCTTGACGAGCGGGCGGGAGAGCAGCTCGCGGAGCTTCGCGCCCGGGTCGGCGGCCCGCATCAGCGACGTGCCGACGAGGACGGCGTCCGCGCCGGCGAGCTCGGCGGCTGCGGCCTGGGCGCGGCTGTGAATCGCGCTCTCCGCCACGACCACGCGGTCCCGCGGCGCCCGCGCCACGAGCTCGAGCTGGGCGCGGCGGTCGATCCGGAAGGTGGAGAGGTCGCGGGCGTTCACGCCGACGACGGGCGCGTCCAGCCGGACGGCGCGCGCGAGCTCCTCCGCGTCGTGGGCCTCGACGAGCGTGTCGAGCCCGAGCCGGTCCGCCTCGCGCATCAGCCGCGCGGCCGTCTCGTCGTCGAGGTCGGCGAGGATCAGCAGCGCCGCGTCCGCGCCCGCCTCGCGCAGCTCGCGGAGCTGCTCCTCGCTGCGGAAGAAGCCCTTCGCGAGCAGCGGCACGTCCGCGGCGGCGCGGGCCGCGCGCAGGTCGTCGACCGAGCCGGCGAAGCGCTCGTCGACGAGGACCGAAACCGCGGCGGCGCCGTTCGCCGCGTAGGCCGGGACGAGCTCCTCGACGCGCGCGTCGGGGCGGATGTCGCCTGCCGACGGCGAGCGGCGCTTGAACTCGGCGATCCCCGCCAGGCCGGGCCGGGAAAGGGCGTCGGCGAACCTCACGTCACACTCCCGTCACGCTTTCGTTCCTGTGTCTGACACCGGGACATGGCCCGCCGGGCCATGTCCGGGAGCGGGGACGGGCTCACGCGGCCGCCTCCTGCTGCGAGAACGCCACCAGCTGCTCGAGCCGCTCGGCGGCGGCGCCCGAGTCGATCGCGCGCCGCGCGAGCTCGATGCCCTCCTCCAGGTTCTCGGCGTGTCCGGCGGCCGCGATCCCGCCCGCCGCGTTCAGCACGACCGCCGCGCGGTGGCCGCCCTGGTCCTCGCCGGAGAGCACCGCGCGCAGGGCCGCCGCGTTCGCCGCCGGGTCGCCGCCGCGCAGCTCGGCCGGGTCGCAGCGCGGAATCCCGAACCGGCTCTCCGGATCGAGCCCGTACTCGCGGACGGCGCCGTTCTCCACCTCGCAGACGAGATTCGGGCCGAGCGGCGACAGCTCGTCGATCCCGCCCGCGCCGTGGACGACGTACGCGCGCGTCGCGCCGAGCCGGACGAGCGCCTCCGCGAGCGTCCGCGTCAGCTCCGGCGAGTAGACGCCGAGCATCAGCGCCCGCGCGCCGGCGGGGTTCGTGAGCGGGCCGAGCACGTTGAACACGGTACGCGTCGCCAGCTCCCGGCGGACGGCCGCCGCGTGCCGCATCGCCGGATGGTGCGCCTGCGCGAACAGGAAGCCGAAGCCGAGCTCGTCGATCGAGCGCTCGATCCGCTCCGGCGGCAGCTCGAGCCGGAAGCCGAGCGCCTCCAGCACGTCCGCCGCCCCGCTCGCCGAGGACGCGGCGCGGTTGCCGTGCTTCGCGATCGCCGCTCCCGCACCCGCGGCGACGAGCGCGGCGGCGGTCGAGATGTTCCACGTGTTCGCGCCGTCCCCGCCGGTGCCGACGATGTCGACGAGGTCACGGCGCTCCGGGCTGACGCGGAGCACGTGCTCGCGCATCGCCTCGGCGCAGCCGGCGATCTCGTCGGCGGTCTCTCCCTTCGCGCGCAGCGCCACGAGGAAGCCCGCGATCTGCGCCGGCGTCGCCTCGCCGGCCATGATCTCGTTCATCGCCGCGCGCGCCTCGTCGCGGGTCAGCTCGTGACCGTCGAGGAGCCGCGCCACCGTCTGCTGGATCATGTCCGGCCCTCGAGGAAGTTGCGCGCCAGCGCCGGACCGTCCGGCGTCAGCACCGACTCGGGATGGAACTGCACGCCGGCGACCGGCAGCTCGCGATGCCGGACCGCCATCACCTCGCCGTCCTCCGCGTAGGCGGTCGGCTCGAGGACGTCCGGGATCCGCGTCGCCGCCAGCGAGTGGTAGCGGCCCGCCTCGAACGGATCCGGGACGCCGCTGAAGAGGCCGGTTCCGTCGTGACGCACCGGGCTCGCCTTCCCGTGCAGCAGCTCGCGCGCGTAGCCGACCTCGCCGCCGAAGACCTCGACGATCGCCTGGTGGCCGAGGCAGACGCCGAGGGTCGGGGTCGTCGGCGCGAGCCGTGCCAGGATCGCGGGCGTGTTCCCGGCCGCCGCGGGCCGGCCCGGGCCCGGCGAGACGACGAGATGCGACGGCGCCAGCACCTCCGCCTCGTCGGCGGTGACCTCGTCGTTCCGCAGCACCCGCACCTCGGCCCCGAGCGCGCCGAACAGATGCGCCAGGTTCCACGTGAACGAGTCGTAGTTGTCGACCAGGAGGATCATCTCGCGGCTTCCATCATCGGGCGGACTCTGCCAGGTCGATCGCGGTCTCCAGGGCGCGCAGCTTGTTCAGGCACTCCTCGTGCTCGGCCGCGGGGTCGGAGTCGGCGACGATGCCGCCGCCCGCCTGCAGGTGCGCGACGCCGTCGCGGAGGACGAGCGTGCGGATCGCGATGCAGGTGTCGAGCTCGCGCGAGGCCGGCAGGCAGTAGCCGACCGCGCCCGCGTAGACGCCGCGCCGGCAGCCCTCCAGCTCGGAGATCAGCTGCATCGCCCGCACCTTCGGCGCGCCGGAGACCGTGCCGGCGGGGAAGCACGCGCGCAGCAGCTCGAACGGCGTCACGCCGTCGCGCAGCTCGCCGACCACCTCCGACACGAGGTGCGTCACGTGCGAGTAGCGCTCCGCCTGCATGAACCGCTCGACCCGCACCGTGCCCGGGACGCAGACGCGCGAGAGGTCGTTCCGGCCGAGGTCGACGAGCATCGTGTGCTCGGCGCGGTCCTTCGCCGACGAGAGGAGCGTCTCCGCGTCGCCCTCGCCGGGCGCGATCGTCCCGGCGATCGGGTTGAGCGCCGCGCGGGAGCCCTCGCACTTGACCACCGTCTCCGGCGACGAGCCCACGAGCGCGAGCTCGTCCAGCTCCAGCAGGAACAGGTACGGCGACGGGTTGACGCGTCGGAGCGCCCGGTAGAGCCCGACCGCGGACGCCGAGGTGGGGCGGACGGCGCGCTGCGCGACCACGACCTGGAAGACGTCGCCCTCGCGGATGTGCTCCTTCGCGCGCTCGACCCGGCGGAGGTGCTCGTCGCGGTCCGGGAACCGCAGCAGCTCGCCGCGCTCGCCGGCGCCGCGCGGCACCGCGGGCTCCGGGCCGTCGAGCCAGTCCGTCCCGCCGGCGAGCACCTCGGCGACGCCGCGCGCGAGGTCGAAGCGGACGAGCACGTCCGGGACGAGGAAGACGCTCTCCGGGAAGCCCGGCCCGTCCTCCGGCAGCGGCACCGTCGGCTCGAAGCCGGCGACCGCGTCGTAGCCGAGGTAGCCGACGACCGGCTCGCCGAGCGCCTCCGCCTCGGCGAACGAGACGAGCCGCGAGCCGCGGCCGACGAACGAGTAGCGGCCGAGGCGGCCCCGCTCCACCGACTCGAGCAGGAAGGCGCCGGCAGCATCCTGCCGCAGGCGGAGGTACGCCCCGAGCGGGGTGAGCAGGTCGGTGGGGATCTCGGTGACGGTCTCGGGCACGAAAAAGGCCCCTCTCGGAGCCGGGTCGAGCGGAACGGGCTTTCGCGCGCGTCAGGCTGCGCGCAGGCTCCCGCCCCGCTCGCTGCGCCAGAGCCACCAGCTGCGGGTCGCGGAAGTCACGCCCCCAGCCTAGGCGGGGGCCCCGGACCCGTCAAGCGTCGACGTCGTCGTAGCTCTCGCCCTCGTCGTCGACCTCGTGGCCGGCGAGCTCGAGCGCCTCGACCGCGTCGTCGAGGTCGGCGGCGCGGACGAGCACGTAGTCGGTCTCGAAGGTGGAGATGACGAAGATCGGGATCTGCACCCTGGAGAGCGGGTCGACGAGCGAGGCGACGACGCCCGTCAGCGAGAAGTCGAGCGGCCCGAGCACCTCGAGCACCCGCCAGCCCGGCTCGGCGCTCTCGCCCTCCGGGACGTCGCGGTCGCGGCAGACGACCGAGACCTCGTTGTCGGTGCGCGTGACCGAGCGGAACGGCCCCTTGTCCACCCAGTCCGGCAGCTCCGCGCCCGGGTGGAGTCGGACGATGGCGTAGCTGTCCGGAAGCGTCCGCAGCTGCACGAGCGGGACCGTATCGCGGGTCGGCCCTCGGGGGCGCAGGTACAGTCGCGGCCGTGGCGCTCCCCGAGCTCCTGCAGACGCTGCTGACCGCGCCCGGCCCGTCGGGGCAGGAGACGCTCGCCGCCGAGGCGTGGCGGGCCGCCGCGCGCGAGGCCGGCGAGGTGTCGAGCGACGTGCTCGGCTCGTCCTGGGTGCGGGTGCCCGGAACCGCCGGCGGCGCGTCGCTCGCCGTCGTCGGGCACGTCGACGAGATCGCGGTCGTCGTGACGCACGCAGGCGACGACGGGCTGATCGCGATCCGGCCGCTCGGCGGCTTCGACCCGCACGTCCTGCACGGGCAGCGGGTCGAGGTGCTGACGCGGGACGGGCGCGTGCCGGGCGTCGTCCACGCGCGCAAGCAGAAGCGCAAGCGCGGCGACGACCGCAAGCCGCTCGACTACGACGACCTCTTCCTCGACGTGGGCGCGAAGGACGGGGAGGAGGCGCGCTCGCTCGTCCGCGCCGGCGACGCCGCCGTGATCGCGGTCGCGCCGCTCGAGCTGCGGAACGGCCGCGTCGCCGCCCGCTCGCTCGACAACCGCATCGGCTGCTACGTCGCGCTCGAGGTCGCCCGGCGGCTCGCGGCCGAGGGCGGCGGCCCCGGGGACGTGTACGGCGTCGCCGCGGTGATGGAGGAGGTCGGCGACTTCGCAGGCTCCCGTACGACCGCGTTCGGGCTCGAGCCGGACGTGGCGATCGCGGTCGACGTCACGCACGCGACCGACGTCCGCGGCGGCGACCCCGAGGACGAGGGCGAGCAGAAGCTCGGCGGCGGCGCGGCGATCAACCGCGGCCCGACCGTCCACCCGCGCGTCTTCGAGCTCCTCCACGAGACCGCGGAGGCGGAGGGCATCCCGTTCTCCGTCGAGGTCTCGCGCGGCACGACGTACACCGACGCGGACGCCGTCCACCTCAGCCGGCGCGGCGTCGCGACCGGGCTCGTCTCGGTGCCGCTCCGCTACATGCACACGCCGGTCGAGACCGTCCAGCTGGACGACATCGAGGCGGTCGTGCGGCTCCTCGTCGCCTTCGCTCGGCGGTTGGCGCCCGGTACGAGCTTCGCCCGGTAGTACCCTCGAGGCATGAGCCGCACCGTCATCGTCTCGGCCGTCCGCACCCCGTTCGGGAAGCTGAACGGCGGCCTCGCCGGCCGCTCCGCGACCGAGCTCGGCGGGATCGCGATCCGCGCCGCGCTCGAGCGGATCGGGCTGGAGGGGCGCGAGGTCGAGTACGTGATCATGGGCCAGGTGCTGCAGGCCGGCGCCGGCCAGGCGCCCGCGCGGCAGGCGGCGGTCGCGGCCGGGATCCCGATCGAGGTGCCCGCCGACACGATCAACAAGGTGTGCGCCTCCTCGATCCGCGCGGTCGAGATCGCCGACTCGATGATCCGCGCCGGCGACGTCGAGGTCGTCGTCACCGGCGGCATGGAGTCGATGACGAACGCGCCGTACGCGCTGCCGAAGGCGCGCGGCGGCTACCGGATGGGCGACGGGACGCTCGTCGACCTGATGATCTGGGACGGGCTGCGCTCCACCTTCGACGAGCTGCACATGGTGCAGCAGGCGGCGAAGGTCGGACGCGAGCTCGGCATCTCCCGCGAGGAGCAGGACGGCTGGGCGCTCCGCTCGCACGAGCGCGCGGCGGCGGCGCAGGACGCGGGCCGGTTCGACGACGAGCTCGTGCCGGTGGGCGACGTGGTCGCCGACGAGGCGATCCGCCGCGACACCACGGCCGAGAAGCTCGCGGCGCTGAAGCCGGTCTTCGACCCGGAGGGGACGACGACGGCCGGGAACGCGCCGGGGGTGAACGACGGCGCGTCGTGTG
>DASSNM010000005.1:0-17548 GCA_035688025.1 Gaiellaceae bacterium
CGGAGGAGTGGAGGCTCTGACGACCCTCGTCGCCGGCCTGCCGGAGGATCTCGAGGCGGCCGTCGCCGTCGTGCTGCACCTGCACCCCGCGGCCGAGAGCCGCCTGGCGGAGATCCTCGACCGGGCGGGCCCGCTGCCGGCGCAGAAGGCGGAGGACGGCGCCGAGCTGCGGCCGGGCCGGATCTACGTCGCCCCGCCGAACCGCCACCTGCTCGTGCGGCGCGGCCGCTGCGCCGTCGTCCACGGCCCGCACGAGAACGGCCTGCGGCCGTCGATCGACGTCCTCTTCCGGAGCGTCGCGGTCGCCGTCGGCCCGCGCGCGACGGCGATCGTGCTCTCCGGCACCCGCGACGACGGCGTCGCCGGCGCGAGCGCGATCGGCCGCCGCGGCGGCTGCGTCTTCGTCCAGGATCCCGACGACGCGCTCTTCCCCGGCATGCCCGCCGAGACGGTCGCGCGCGACCATCCCGACCGGGTGCTGCCGCTCGCCGAGCTGGCCGGGGCGGTCGCGGGGAGGGTCGCCCGACTTTCGCAGGAGGTCGCCGTGAGCGAGAATGGCCGTGACGAGATGAGCCTCGAGACCGAGTACGCGACGCTCGACGCGGAGGCGCTCGAACGGGACGGCCCGCCCGGCGAGGTGTCGTCGTTCTCGTGCCCCGCCTGCGGAGGCGTGCTCTGGGAGGTCGAGGACGGCGACCTGCTCCGCTTCCGCTGCCGCGTCGGCCACGCCTTCACCGCCGAGGGCGCGCTCGAGGCGGAGGGCGAGGAGCTCGAGACCGCGCTCTGGACGGCGCTGCGGGCGCTGCAGGAGCGTGCGCAGCTCTCCGAGCGCATCGCCCGGCGGATGGAGCGCAGCGGCGCGGCGCGAAGCCGTGAGCGGTTCGAGCAGCTCGCCCGGGAGGCGCGCGAGCAGGCGGACACGATCCGCCGCGTGCTCGCCGGGCGCGATGCCCGCGAGGGCTGACGGCGCGCAGGTCCCGACGGTCGCCGTCGTCGGCTCGGCCGGCGGCATCTTCGCGCTCGAGGTCGTCCTCGCGTCGCTGCCGCGCGAGCTCCCCGCCTGCGTCCTCGTCGTCATCCACCTGGCGCCGAACGCGCCGAGCCTGCTCGCGACGATCCTCGGCCGCATGACCGAGCTGCCCGTGCGCCAGGCGCAGGACGGCGACGCGCTCGAGCGCGGCCGCGTGCTCGTCGCCCCGCCGGACGCGCACCTGCTCGTGACGAAGCACGACCGGCTCGCGCTCGACCACTCCGAGCTCGTCCACCACGTCCGGCCGAGCGCCGACGTGCTCCTGCTCTCGCTCGCCGGCAACCATCGCGGCCCGGCGGCCGCCGTCGTCCTCTCCGGCACCGGGCTCGACGGGGCGGCCGGAGCCGCGGCGCTCGCGCGCGCGGGCGGGCGCGTGTTCGCGCAGGACGAGGCGACCTCCCAGTACTTCGGGATGCCGGGGGCGGCGATCCTCGCCGGCGGCGTCGACGAGGTGCTTCCGCTCGACGGGATCGCCGCGGCCGTGATCCAATGGGCGGAGAGCGCCGCATGAGCCAGCCCGACCCCGAATTCGAACGTCTGCTCGAGTACGTCCGCGACGCCCGCGGCTTCGACTACACCGGGTACCGCCGGCCGACGCTGATGCGCCGCTTCCAGAAGCGGATGCAGGCGGTGCACGCCGACGACTGGGCCGCGTACCGCGCCCATCTCGCCGAGCATCCCGAGGAGTTCGGCGAGCTCTTCAACACGATCCTGATCAACGTCACCGGCTTCTTCCGCGACCGCGAGACGTGGGACCTCGTCGCCTCCGACGTCGTCCCGCGCCTGCTCGAGCAGCGCGACGACTCGGCGCCGATCCGCGTCTGGTCGGCGGGGTGCGCCTCCGGCGAGGAGCCGTACACGGTCGCGATGCTGCTCGCCGAGGCGCTCGGCGACGAGGGGTTCCGGCGCCGGGTGAAGATCTACGCCACCGACGTCGACGAGGACGCGCTCGCCGACGCGCGCGAGGCGGACTTCGACGCGAAGCAGCTCGAGAAGGTGCCGGAGGAGCTGCGCGAGCGCTACTTCCAGCGGTCGAACCACGGCTTCGTGTTCCGCAACGACCTGCGGCGCAGCGTCATCTTCGGCCGCAACGACCTGCACCGCGACCCGCCGATCTCGCGCGTCGACCTGCTCGTCTCGCGGAACACGCTCATGTACTTCGGCCCGGAGGTGCAGGCGCGGATCCTCGCCAACTTCTATTTCGCGCTCAACCGCGGCGGCTTCCTCGTCGTCGGCAAGGCGGAGGCGCTCCAGTCCGGGCGCGCGTTCTTCGCGCCGTACGACCTGAAGCGGCGGGTCTTCGTCAAGGACGGGACGGCCGAGCCGGCGTTCCGCGTGCCTCGGCTGCCGCCGGTGCCGCGGGCCGACGGCGGGGAGCCGCAGGCGGACTTCGGCGAGGTCGCGTTCGAGCACGCGCCGATGGCGCAGCTCGTGATCGACGAGCAGAACCGGGTCGCGGCCGTCAACCACGCGGCGCGGACGCCGTTCGGGCTGCGCCAGCGCGACGTCGGCCGCCAGCTCCAGGACCTCGAGGTCTCGTACCGGCCGGTCGACCTGCGCTCGCTGATCGACGAGGTGCGCGCGGAGCGGCACCCGGTCTTGCGCAGCGACGTCCGCTGGCAGAAGGGCCAGGACGACGCGCGCTCGCTCGAGGTGGAGGTGGCGCCGCTCGCCGGGGCCGCCGACGGCTTCGCGGGCGTGATCGTGACGTTCCTCGACGCGACCGCGCACCGCCTGCTCGAGGAGGACCTGGAGCGCGCGAAGCGCGAGCTGGAGACCGCGTACGAGGAGCTCCAGTCCACGGTCGAGGAGCTCGAGACGACGAACGAGGAGCTCCAGTCCACCAACGAGGAGCTCGAGACGACGAACGAGGAGCTCCAGTCCACCAACGAGGAGCTCGAGACGATGAACGAGGAGCTCCAGTCCACCAACGAGGAGCTCGAGACGATGAACGACGAGCTGCGCGAGCGGACGGACGAGACGCTGCACGCGAACTCGTTCCTCGCCTCGGTGCTCTCGAGCATCCAGCAGGCCGTCGTGGTCGTCGACCGTGCGCTCCGCGTCGTCGCCTGGAGCCGGCAGGCGACCGGGCTGTGGGGGCTCCGCGACGACGAGGTCGAGGGCGAGCACCTGCTCAACCTCGACATCGGCATCCAGGTGCAGAAGCTGCGCGACCCGGTGCGCCGGGTGCTCGCCGGCGCCGAGCAGGCCGAGATCGAGCTCGACGGCCACGACCGCCGCGGCAAGCCGGTGCGCGTCAGGATCTCGTTCGCGCCGCTGCAGATCCGTCCGGACGGCGAGGAGCCCGACGGCGCGATCCTGCTCGTCGCCGCCGAGCGCGCCGGGTAGCCGGTCCGACGTTTTCCACCCGCAGGCCCGGGGAGGCGGGTCGCATGTCCAGTCTCCCGCACGCACACGAGCAGCGGGCGGACACGAGGGCCGTCCCGCGGCAGAGGCCGCGTCTCGTCTTCTTCTACTCCGTCCGCTCGGGCCGCTGCCGCCGCGTCGAGGGCTTCCTCGCGCAGGTGCTGCAGCGGCGCCAGAACCACGACACGTTCGACCTCGTCCGCGTCTCGGTCGACCGCCGGCCCGACCTGGCCGAGCGCTTCGGCGTCGAGACCGTGCCGACGCTCTTCGTCGTCGAGGGCCGCCGCGCACGCAAGCGGATCGTCTCGCCGCGCGGCTGCCGCGAGCTCGAGGACGACCTGCAGCCATGGCTCAGGTAGTCGGGCACGCACGGGCGGCGAGAATCGAGGCGGAGCGGCTCCGGGCGGCGTCGCTCGGCGCCCGCCTCCTCGTGCGGAGGCAGCTCGAGCTGAGCCGGATCCGTCTCGCGGAGACGTGCTCGACCTACGTGCTCCTGTCCGAGCTCCGCTCGCGGTCGTTCCCGGGCGCGTGGTCCGATCTGCGCTGGCTGCCGCCGGACGACCTGATCGACGTCGTGCTCGTGCCGCCCGACGCCGCGTCGCCGGCAGGCTAGGTCAGGACCGGGATCTCGTCCTCGCGGCGCGGTGCGAGCCGGGCGAGCTCGCTCACGTACGGGAAGAGGAGCGGCTCGACCGCGTCGAGGAAGACGTCGCCGCCGGGGAGCGAGTAGTCGGCCGTGAAGTCGACGCAGCCGTTCAGCTCCAGCACGACGTAGCCGCCGCGGACGGGCAGCAGGTCGACCCCGACGAGGTCGGCGCCGATCGCCGCCGCCGCCGCGACCGCGAGCCGCCGCGCCTTCGGCGACGGCGACGCGGGCTCCCGGGCGCCGCCGAGCGCGACGTTCGTCCGCCACTCGCCGGGCGCGGATCTGCGACTGACCGCCCCCACCACCTCCCCACAGGCGACGAGGACGCGCAGATCCGCGCCCGGCGGCGGCAGCAGCTCCTGCACGAGCAGGCCGTGCTCGCGGAACCAGGAGCGCTTCCGGAGGCGCCGGAACGCGCGCCGCGCGGCCGCGGGGGTATCGCAGCGGACGACGTCCGCACCCCAGCTCCCGAAACGGGGCTTGAGCACGACCGGAGCGTCGAAGGCGGGCAGCGTCCCGCCGGGCGGCACGTGCACCGTCCGCGGGTGCGGGAGCCCTCGGCGGAGCAGCCGCTTCGCCGTCTCCAGCTTGTCGTGCGCCGCGAGCAGCGCGTCGGCGCGGTTCAGCACCTCGGCGCCGGCCTGCTCGAGCCGCCGCAGCGACTCGAGTCCCGGCTCGACGCCGTCCAGCCCCGGCCGCACGTCCACACGTCCGAGCACGATCTCGCCCGGCCGGACGCGCCGCTCCGCCGTCTCCGGCGGCAGCAGCCGGGCCTGGCCGCCGAGCTCGCGCGCCGCGTCGAGCAGCGCGACGTTCGGCGGCGTCAGGCGGCCGGCGATCAGCAGCGGGGCCATGCCGCCACTGTCGCGGAGGCGCTTCAGCGTGCGGTCAGACGGCTGTGAAGGTTCGCTAACGCGCCGGGGGAGGCCGCCGGACCGTCGCGATACTGTCCGCGTGCCCCGCGTCCGCATCGGCATGCGCTGGTGGCTCGCGCTCACCTTCGCGGCGATCGCCGCGGTGACCGCCTTCGCGGTCGCGACCGTCTTCAACCACCGCGCCGCCTCCGCCTTCCACGACCGCGCCGAGGAGCTCGCGATCGGCCAGAGCGTCTCGGCGAGCCGTTCCGTCGACAAGGCGCTCCGGCGCGGGATCCTCGCCGACGCGACGCCGGTGATCGCCGACCGGCGCCGCTTCTCGGTCTACGTCTTCTCCGCCGCCCGGACGCCGCTCTCCGACGAGGTCTCCTTCGACGTGCGCTTCGCCGACGTCCCCGACGGCCCGCGGGCGCTGCGGGCGGCGCTCGCCGGCAACCGCTTCGTCGAGACGGTGGACGGCGGCCGCTCGTTCGTGATCGGGCTGCGGCTGCCGCACGGCGCGGGCGCGATCGTCACGTACGCGCGCCGGCCGGAGCTCCTGAGCGAGCTCGGGATCGTCCACGACCAGATCGTCAACGCGGCCCTGATCGCGCTCGCGGTCGCGGCGCTGATCGGCGTGCTCGTGGCGATGGGGATCGCGGCGCGGCTGCGGCGGATCGCGCGGGCGGCGGCGCGGATCGAGGCGGGCGCGTTCGACGAGCCGCTCGCGTCGCGGTTCGGGGACGAGGTCGGCGCGCTCGCGGAGACGATCGACCAGATGCGCGTGCGGCTGCGCGAGTCGTTCGGCCGGCTCGGCGAGGAGCGCGACCGGCTGCTGCAGCTGCTCGAGGGCCTGCACGAGGGCGTGGTCGCGGTCGACCGGCAGCTCCAGGTCGCGTTCGTCAACCCGGCGGCCCGGAGCCTGCTCACCGGGCGCGCGTTCCAGGTCGGCTCGCCGCTCCCCGACCTGTGGCCGGACTTCCCGCTCCGCGACTTCGCCCGGCGCCTGTTCGACGACGCCGGCCGGCCCGTGCAGGCGCGTGTCGTCGAGGACGAGCGGACGATCGCGCTCGTCGGCGTGCCCGCGCGCGGCGACGGCGACGCGATCCTCGTCCTCACCGACATCACCGAGCGCGAGCGGCGCGAGCGGGCGGAGCGCGAGTTCGTCGCGAACGCGGCGCACGAGCTCGGGACGCCGCTGACGGCGATCGCGACCTCGCTCGAGGTGCTGCGCGGCGGCGCGAAGGACGACCCGGTCGAGCGCGACCGCTTCCTCGAGCTGATCGAGCGCCAGACCTCGCGCCTCTCGCGCCTCCGCCGCGCGCTCCTGACGCTGGCCCGCGCGCAGACGCGGCAGGAGGCGCTCCAGCTCGAGCCGGTGGACGCGGGCGCCCTGCTCGCCGCGGCCGCGGAGGAGCTGCGCGCCGGCGCGGTCGACGCGGAGGTCGCGGTCGACGCCCCCGAGGAGGTCGTCGTCCTCGCGCAGCCGGACCTGATCGAGCAGGTCGTCCTCAACCTGGCCGAGAACGCGCTCCGGCACGGGAGCGCCTCGCGGGTCGAGCTCGCCGCGCGCAGGGTCGACCGCCGCCACGCCGTGATCGAGGTGCGCGACGACGGCGCCGGGATTCCCGCCGCCGGCCGCGACCGGCTGTTCGACCGCTTCTACCGCGGCGGCGCGAGCGGCGACGGCTTCGGGCTCGGCCTCGCGATCGTCCGCGAGGTCGTGCGCGCGCTCGGCGGCACGATCGAGCTCGACGCGCCCGAGCAGGGCGGCACCGTCGTCCGGCTGACGCTCGCGCTCGCGACCGCGCCGGCGGAGGCCAGGCGATGAGCCCGCGGATCCTGCTCGCCGACGACGAGCCGGACATCGTCGCTCCTGTCGGCTACGCGCTCCGCGCCGACGGGTTCGAGGTGGACGCTGTCGGCGACGGCGAGGAGGCGCTCGCGGCCGCGCGCAGCGGCGACTACGACCTCGTGATCCTCGACGTGATGATGCCGAAGCTGTCCGGGACGGACGTCTGCCGGGCGCTCCGCGCCGAGAGCATCGTCCCGATCATCATGCTGACCGCGAAGGATGCGGAGATCGACCGCGTGCTCGGGCTCGAGCTCGGCGCCGACGACTACGTGACGAAGCCGTTCTCGACGCGCGAGCTGTCGAGCCGAATCCGCGCCGTCCTCCGCCGCCGCGACCTCGAGCGCTCCGCGTCCGGCGGCACGCTCCTCCAGGTCGGCGACCTCACCCTCGACCTGGCCGCGCACCGGGCGAGCGTCGGCGGCCGCGAGGTGCGGCTGACCCCGTCCGAGTTCAAGGTGCTGACCCTGCTCGCCCGCGAGCCGAACCGCGTCTTCAGCCGCTGGCAGATCATGGAGCACCTCTGGGAGGCGTCCTACGTCGGGACGGCGCGCGCCGCTGACGTCCACGTCTCGAACCTGCGCCGCAAGGTCGAGCGGGAGCCCGCGCAGCCGCGGCGGATCGTCACCGTGCGCGAGGCGGGCTACAAGCTCGTCCCGGTCGTGAGCGATTCCTGACACGGGCCTGAGGAGTTCCTCACGGGCCGCGGCTAGCGTCGAGGGCATGGACGGAACGTTCGGCGGCGAGCTCCTTGCGCTCTCGAGCGGCTTCACCGTCATGGCCGGCGACGGCGAGGTGGGCGTCGTCGAGACGCCGCTCTTCCCGCCGGACGAGACGACGCCCGACTTCCTCGTCCTCCGCGTCGGCCGCATCCACCCGCGGCGGCCCGTGCTGGCGGCGGCGCTCGTCGAGCGCGTCGACCCGCACGGGCGCGTCGTGCACGTCCGGGCCAGCCGCGACGACGTGCTCGGCCTCCCCGAGCATCTCCCGCTCGCGATCTGATGCACGACGGCGGCCTGCTGGCGACGGTCCGCGAGCTCGAGCGCGAGCGCGGCGAGCCGCCGACGGCGACCGCGGTCGCGGCGGCAGTGGGCGTCCCGGAGGCGTACAGCGAGTTCATCGAGCGGCGGCTCGAGCTGAACGAGCGGGAAGGGCTGGTCGAGCGCGACGGCGCCGGCTGCTGGCGGCTGACCGCGAGCGGGGCGACCGAGGCGGCGCCGCCGCTGTAGGCCGTCCGGCTCGGCTAGAATTTAGCCGTGCCTCAATCTGGAGTTCGGCCCGATGATCTCTCGCCCGCGGTCCAGGACTACGCGAAGGCGATCTACACGCTCGAGAGCCGCGAGGGCGCGGCCTCGACGACGGCGCTCGCGGAGCGGCTCGAGGTCCGCCCCGCGTCGGTGTCCGGGATGCTGCGCAAGCTCGCCGAGCTCGGGCTCGTCGAGCACGAGCGCTACCGCGGCGTCCGCCTGACCGAGCGCGGCCGGCTCGTCGCGCTCGAGGTGATCCGCCACCACCGGCTGCTCGAGCTGTTCCTCGTCGAGAGCCTCGGCATGAGCTGGGACGAGGTGCACGACGAGGCGGAGGTGCTCGAGCACGCGCTCTCGGAGGAGCTCGAGGAGCTGATCGCGGCGAAGCTCGGCCATCCGACGGTCGACCCGCACGGCGACCCGATCCCGAGCCGCGACCTGACCGTGCCGGAGACGAGCGCGCCGAGCCTGTACGAGCTCGAGCCGGGCGCGCGGGCGACCTTCGTGCGCGTCTCCGACTCCGACCCGGCGATGCTCCGCTTCCTCGGCGAGCGCGGGATCGTCCCCGGCGCCGCGCTCGAGCTGGTCGAGCGGCAGCCGTTCGACGGCCCGGTCACCGTCCGGATCGGCCCCGAGTCGCACGTGCTCGGCGCCGTGCTCGCGCGGGCGATGCGCGTCGGCGAGGTGCGCGCATGACGCCTCCTCCCGGCGACGCGTACGCCGCCGACTCGCGCCAGTCCCCGCTCGACGCGCTGCTCGCGAAGGGACGGCTGCGGGCGACGCTGACGATGCTCGGCCCCGCATTCGTCGCCGCGATCGCCTACGTCGACCCCGGCAACTTCGCGACGAACATCCAGGGCGGCGCGAAGTTCGGCTACCTGCTGCTCTGGGTCGTGCTCGCCGCGAACGCGATGGCGATGCTGATCCAGTACCTGTCGGCGAAGCTCGGGATCGCCACCGACCGGAACCTGCCGGAGCTCGTCCGCGACCACTACCCGCAGCCGGTCTCCTGGCTGCTCTGGGTGCAGGCGGAGGTGATGGCGATGTCGACCGACATCGCGGAGTTCCTCGGCGCCGCGCTCGGCCTCAACCTGCTCTTCCACGTGCCGCTGCTCCCCGCCGGGCTGATCACCGGCGTGATCGCCTTCGCGATCCTCGAGCTGCAGCGGCACGGCTTCCGCCGCTTCGAGCTCGCGATCACGGCGCTGCTCGGGATCGTGCTGCTCGGATTCCTCTACGAGACGCTCAAGATCGGCCCCTCCGCGAGCGGCGCCGCGCACGGATTCGTCCCGCACCTCGCAGGCGCGAGCTCGGTCTACCTCGCGGTCGGGATCATCGGCGCGACCGTGATGCCGCACGCGATCTACCTCCACTCGGCGCTGACGAAGGGACGGCTCGAGGTGCGGAACGACGCCGAGCGCTCGCAGGTGCTGCGCTTCGAGCGGCTCGACGTCGTCGTCGCGCTCGGGATCGCCGGGCTCGTCAACCTGGCGATGCTCGCGGTCGCGGCGAAGCTCTTCCACGGCAACCCGGACTACAGCGGCGTCAGCACGATCCCGGAGGCGCACGCCGGCTTCTCGCACCTCGCCGGCGGTACGGCCGCGCTCGCGTTCGCGGTCGCGCTGCTCGCGTCGGGCGCGTCGTCGTCGAGCGTCGGCACCTACGCGGGCCAGGTCGTGATGGCCGGCTTCGTCGGCCTGCGGATCCCGCTGCTCGCGCGGCGGCTGCTGACGATGCTGCCGGCGCTCGTCGTCCTCGCCGCCGGGGTGAGCGCGACCGACGCGCTCGTCCTCAGCCAGGTCGTCCTCTCGTTCGGGATCCCGTTCGCGCTCGTGCCGCTGCTGCAGCTGACCGCGCGCCGCGACGTGATGGGCGTGCACGTGAACCGGCGCGGCACGACCGTCGTCGCGGTCGCGATCGCGGCGCTGATCTCGGCGCTGAACGTCTTCCTGCTCGTCCAGACGTTCGGGCTGGTCTAGCCCCCGACGGCGTCGGCGACGAACGCGGCGATCGCGGCCGCGAACTCCTTCCGCGACTCCTCCCACGCGTAGAACATGTGGCCGCCGCCGAAGTGGCGGACGGTCAGCCGGCCGGCCATGTCGGGGTCGAGGCGCATCAGGTTCCGGAGCCGGTCGCTCGTGTAGTACGGCGTGACGAGGTCGTAGCGGCCGTGGGTGACGAACGCCTTCAGGTGCGGGTTGAGCGACATGCCGTAGCGGAAGTCGTCGGTCGCGCCGACCGGCGGGACGAAGAAGTGCTGCTTCGCGTCGTCCGTCCACGCCCGGTTCACCTCGAGGCTGAGCAGCGTGTACTCGCGGTCGGTGCGGACGCCGATCTCCGAGCGCAGCTGCCGGTTGATCGCCATCGTGTAGGCGGGCGCGATCCCGGCGAGGGTCGGGTCGGGCCCGGCGAACTCCTCCCGGTCCGGGAACGGGTCGGTGGTCGTGATCGTCGCGTCGTAGAGGCCGACGACCTTGCGCTCGTCGCGCAGCAGCTCGCGCGCGAAGAGCGAGATCGAGATGCGCCCCTCGGCCCGGGTGACGAGCTCGACGGGGAGCCCGACGAGGTCGGCGTAGCGGGCGAGGATCCGCTCGCGCTCGTCGACCGGCATCGAGGCGCCGCGCGTGAGGAAGGCGGCGTAGTCGCCGGTCGCGAACGTCTCCGCCTCGGGGAGCACCTCGGCGAGCGGCGCGCCCTGCGGGAACGCGCGCGAGCGGCCGTGGTGGACGGCGGCGGCGGTCATCGTCGGCAGCAGGTCGATCCAGGAGAGCGCGTCGTAGTCGCCGGAGGAGAGGTTCGTCAGCTCGAGCGCGGGCGAGATCAGGATCGCGCCGGCGAGGCCGATCCCGGCCTCCTCCTGCAGCATCCGCACGAGCCGGCCGACGCGGTAGCCGCCGTAGCTCTCGCCGGCGATCAGGACGGGCGACGCCCAGCGGTCGTGCTCGGAGAGCCAGCGCGACATGAACTCGCAGAGCGACTCGAGGTCGCGCTTGTAGCCGAAGAACTCCTTCTCCGGGTCGCCGTCCTTCTTCTCGCCCTCGCCGTCCTTCTTCGCGTCCGCCTCGACGGCGCGGCTGAAGCCGGTGCCGACCGGGTCGACGAAGACGAGGTCGCTGAACGCGAGCCAGGACTCCTCGTTGTGGACGAGCTGCGGCGGCGGCTTCGGCAGCGTCCCGTCGCTCGGGAAGGCGACCCGCTTCGGGCCGATCGCGCCGACGTGCAGATAGGCCGACGAGGCGCCCGGGCCGCCGTTGAAGACGAAGGTGACCGGCCGCGAGGGGTCGTCGGGCTTCGCGACGTAGGAGACCGAGAAGATCTCGGCGGCGGGCTTCTCCTTCTTGCGCAGCACGAGCCACCTGGCGCTCGCCGCGTACTCGATCGCGCCGCCCGCGCCGCCCCAGGTCGCGGTCGTCTCCGCCCCGGCGGGCGGCTCGTGCGCCGGCTTCTCGCCGGGCTTCTCGGTCGTGCTGGTGTCGTCGGCCATGGACGGGACGCTACCGCTTCGCGGGGAGCGAGCCGGCGTAGGCGGCGCCGTGCTCCACCCAGCGACGCAGCGCCGCGTCGCCGGCGACCGCGTCCGCGTCGACGCGCAGCCAGCCGTGCATCTCGCGGCCGCGCATGACCATCGGCCGGACGCCCGCCTCCGCGAGGAGCGCGGCCGACTCCCCGGGGTCGGACCGGACGAGCAGTCCGCCCTCGCCGCTCGCGGCGACCGCCATGTTCCCGCCGACGAGGAACGCGAGGCCGCCGAACATCGCCTTCTCCTCCACCCCGCCCCGGACGGCGAGCAGGGCGCGGATCCGGTCCGCGAGCTCCTCGTCGTAGGCCACGGTCAGCGCCCCGCGAACGCCGCGTCGAGGCGGGCGAGGCTCTCGGCCGGCCACAGCTCGTGCCGGTCGTAGTAGACCTCGACCGCCGGCACGCCCTCGGGCAGCTCGAACCACGGCTGCTTCGAGCGAGTGAAGATGTGGACGTCCGGCCGGACCGAGCGCGTGTCGTCGAGCGTGCCCGCCCGGACGAACCGGATCTCCGGGCGCGTGTACTCGCTCCAGACGGCGATCCGGCAGCCGGGGCAGCGGAAGATGCGCTGCACCCCGCCGTCGTCGCGCGCGACCTCGACCGGCTCGGGCGCGCCGGCGAGCAACTCGACGCGGTCGGCCTCGATCAGCAGGTTGACGGCGAAGGCGCTCCCGGTCTGCCGCTGGCAGCTCGTGCAGTGGCAGCAGTGCGTGAACATCGGCTCGGACGCGAGCCGGTAGCGGACCGCGCCGCAGGAGCATCCACCCTCGAGCACGTGCTCGACGCTACCCGGCGCCACCCGCGCTGCGCAACGCGTAGCGTGCGGGCGTGAGCGTGCGGCAGCGACCCCACACGACGAGGACGCTCTCGATCCTCGGCGTCGCGGGGCTCGCGTTCGCGCTCGGCCAGACGACGATCGTGCCGGCGATCCCGGAGCTGATCCGGGCGCTGCACACCGACGAGAGCGGCGTCACGTGGACGCTGACCGGCTATCTCGTCTCGGCGGCGGTGTTCACGCCGCTCGTCGGCCGGCTCGGGGACATCTTCGGCAAGCGGCGCCTGCTCGTCGTCGCGCTGCTCGCGTTCGCGGCGGGCTCGGCGGTCTCGGCCGCCTCGTCCGACCTCTGGGTCGTCGTCGCCGGCCGCGTCGTCCAGGGCGTCGGCGGCGGCATCTTCCCGCTCTGCTTCGCGATCATCCGCGACGAGTTCCCGCGCGAGCGGGTCGGCCGGGGCGTCGGCCTGATGTCGGCGATCGTCGGCATCGGCGGCGGCCTCGGGCTCGTCCTCGGCGGCCTGATCGTCGACTACGCCTCGTACCACTGGATCTTCTGGCTCGGCGCGATCATGGGCGTGGCCGCCGCCGCGGCGACCGAGCTGCTCGTGCCGGAGTCGCCGGTGCGGACGCCCGCCCGCCTCGACGTCCGCGGCGCGTTCGTGCTCGGCGTCGGGCTCGTCCTGCCGCTCGTGGCGATCTCGCAGGCGCACACGACCGGCTGGGGGAGCGCCCGGACGGACGGGCTGATCGCCGGCGGGGTCGCCATCCTCGCGCTCTGGGTCGCCCTCGAGCGGCGGACGTCCGAGCCGCTCGTCGACATCGGCGTCCTCTCGCGCCCGCCGGTGCTGCTGACGAACCTGACGACGCTCCTCGTCGGCTACGGGATGTTCGGCTCGTTCATCCTCATCCCGACGCTCGCCGAGGCGCCCACGTCGACCGGCTACGGCTTCGGGGCGGGCGCGACCCACGCCGGGCTCCTGCTCCTCCCCGGCTCGCTGTCGATGCTCGCGCTCGGGCCGCTCTCCGGGATCGTCGGCAGCCGCGTCGGCAACAAGGTGCCGCTCGCCGCCGGCGGCGCCGCGACCGCGCTCGGGCTCGCGCTGCTCGCGGTCGCGCACGGGAGCCAGGTCGAGGTGGTCTGCTTCAGCCTGCTGATGTCCGGCGGGATCGGCCTCGCGTACGCGGCGATGCCGAACCTGATCATCGAGGCGGTCCCGCCGCGGCAGACGGGCGAGGCGACCGGCGTGAACGCGCTCGTCCGGTCGGTGGGCTCGTCGCTCGGCTCCCAGGTCTCCGCCACGGTGCTCGCCGGCAGCGCCGTCGCCGGGATCGCGCAGGACTCCGGCTTCACGGCCGCGTTCGCGATCTCCGCCGGCGTCGCGGCCTGCGCCGCCGCGCTCGCGCTCGCGATCCCGCGCAGCGAGCTGCACCGGCACGCGTCGGCGCTCGACGAGATCGGCGCCGCGTCGCCGCTCGGCGAGCCCGCGTACTCGCAGGAGGAGTTCTAGTGCCGCGGATCGGCGTCGTCGGCGCGGGCATCCTCGGCCTCGCTGTCGCGCGCCGGCTCGCGGAGCTCCGGCCGGACGCGACCGTGACCGTGCTCGAGAAGGAGCGGGAGGTCGCGCTGCACCAGACCGGCCGCAACAGCGGCGTCGTCCACGCCGGCATCTACTACGCGCCCGGCTCGCTCAAGGCGCGGCTCTGCCGGCGCGGCGTCGAGCTGCTGCGCGCCTACTGCGAGGAGCGGTCGCTGCCGCTGCGCGCGTGCGGCAAGCTCGTCGTCGCGCTCGACGCGGGCGAGCTGGAGCGGCTGCGCGAGCTCGAGCGGCGCGGCGCCGCGAACGGCGTCCCCGGCCTGCGCTGGCTCGAGGGCGACGAGCTCCGCGAGGTCGAGCCGCATGCGGCCGGGATCGCGGGACTCCACTCGCCGACGACCGGGATCACCGACTACCGCGCGATCGCCGCCGCCTTCGCCGAGGACGTCCGCGCCGCCGGCGGCGGGATCCTGCTCGGCGCCGAGGTCACGGGCATCCGCGCGGACGGGTCGGCGCGCGTGCGGACGCCGCTCGACGAGTTCGAGTTCGACCGGCTCGTCGTCTGCGGCGGGCTCCAGGGCGACCGGCTCGCCCGGCTCGCCGGCGACGAGCGCGACCCGGCGATCGTCCCCTTCCGCGGCGAGTACTACCGGCTGCGCGCCGGCCGCGAGCAGCTCGTGCGCGGGCTCCTCTACCCCGTGCCCGACCCGCAGTACCCGTTCCTCGGCGTCCACTTCACGACCCGCGTCCACGGCGGCGTCGACGTCGGCCCGAACGCGGTGCTCGCCTTCGCCCGCGAGGGCTACCGCCGTCGGGACGTGCGCCTCCGCGACCTCGCGGAGACGCTGCGCTCGCCCGGCTTCCGCGCGCTCGTGCGCGCGCACTGGCGGATGGGCGCCCGCGAGCTTCGAGGCTCGTTCCTGAAGCGGGCGTTCGCCGCCGAGGCGGCGCGCTACGTGCCGGAGGTGACGGCCGCCGACCTCGTGCCCGCGCCGGCCGGCGTGCGCGCGCAGGCGGTCGACCCGGACGGCTCCCTCGTCGACGACTTCCGCATCCACCGCATCGGCCCGGTCGTCGCGGTGCGGAACGCGCCCTCGCCGGGCGCGACGTCGAGCATGGCGATCGCCGAGCACGTCGCCGAGACCGCCCTCGCGGACTGAGTCCCGGCGGAGTGCGGCTCGCGTGGCTCGGCGGCCGGAGACGGCGGTTCGATGCCGGTCTCCGCACCGCCCGACCGCCGCGGCCACCGATGAGATCGTGGCGGGCGGTCGGTCTAGCGTGAGACGCGGCCGGAGTGGGCCGCCCGAAGCGAGGAGCTGACCATGGCGGAAACCGTCACCTTCCAGACGACGGTCTCGGCGTTCGGCAACAACACGGGCATCGTCGTGCCCGACGACGTGATCGAACGGCTCGGTGCGGGACGGCGGCCGGACGTCGCCGTCTCCGTGAACGGGTACGAGTACCGCTACACCGTCGGCGTCATGGGCGGGAAGCACCTCATCGGCATCAGCGCCGCGATTCGGAAGGAGACCGGGCTGAAAGCCGGCGATCCGATCGACGTGGAGCTGACGCCGGCCGAAGGGCCGCGGGACGTGAACGTTCCGGCAGACCTCGAGGCCGCCCTCGCCGCCGACCAGAAGGCCGCCGCCTTCTTCGCCACGCTGTCGAACAGCCTCCAGCGCTATCACGTCGACAACATCGACGGCGCGAAGACTCCCGAGACGCGACAGCGTCGGATCGACAAGGCGATCTCGACGTTCCACCAGGGAAGGAAGCGATGACCCGCGGCCCGGCTCGAAAGCGGGCCGGGAATCGAGATCCGCAGCGCGCGCACCCGCGCGTGCCGGCTAGTGCCCGTGCAGCTCGTGCACGACCGCGTGGCCGCGACCGCGCGCGATCAGGGCGCGGTTGACGGGCACGGTCAGCACGAACGCGACCGCGAGGCCGACGCCGAGGCTCCACCAGAAGAGGCCGTCCGCCAGCCCGGCCGCCAGCGCGCCCGGGACGAGCAGGACGAACGCGTTGTCGACGAGCTCCATCGTCGCGATCGAGACGGTGTCCGAGGCGACCGCCAGCCCGGCCGCCCGGCGCAGCGGCACACCCGCGGCCAGCACCGGCCGGAGGGTCAGGCCGTAGCCGAAGGCGAACGCGAGGACGACCGACAGCGCGATCGAGGGCGCGTTCGCCCAGCCGAACGAGGTCGCGAGCACCATCCCGAGGACCTCGCCGATCGCGCAGCCGGTGAGGCAGTGGAGCGTCGCCTGCACGGCGCTCGTCCACAGCGGGACGGCGTGCGCGTGGTGTCCATCTCTCTGCGCCATGTCTTGCAGTATACCCCTACCGGGTATATAGTGGGGCGCATGAGCACACTCACCTACTCCGTCCCCGGCGTCTCGTGCGCCCACTGCAAGCACGCGATCGAGAGCGAGGTCTCGCAGGTCGCGGGCGTCGCCTCCGTCGAGGTGGACGTCGACGCCAAGACCGTCACCGTGACCGGAGACGCGCCCGAGCAGGAGATCCTCGCCGCGATCGACGAGGCCGGCTACGAGGTCGCGACCGCCTGACGATGGCCGCGGTCGCCGAGGAGCGGACCACCCTCGCGCTCGAGGGGATGACGTGCGCGTCGTGCGCGGCGCGCATCGAGCGCACCCTGAACAAGCTCGACGGCGTCGAGGCGACCGTCAACTTCGCGACCGAGACCGCCGCCGTCAGCTACGACCCGGCGCTCGTCGCGCCCGACGCGCTTCTCGCCGCCGTCGAGCGCATCGGCTACCACGCGGCGCCCGCGGCCGAGCGCACGCACGAGCACGAGGAGGGGCGGCCGCTCGAGCTCGTCGCCGCGCTCGTGCTCTCGCTGCCGCTCGTCCTGCTCTCGATGGCGACGCCGCTGCGGTTCGCCGGCTGGGAGTGGGTCTCGCTCGCGCTCGCGACGCCGGTCGTCTTCTGGAGCGGCTTCCAGTTCCACCGCGTCGCGCTCCTGAACGCCCGCCACGGCGCGGCGACGATGGACACGCTCGTCTCGCTCGGCACGCTCGCGGCCTGGACGTGGTCGGTCGTCGTGCTCGCGGGCGGGCTCGCGGCCGACACGTACTTCGAGGCTGCTGCGGTGATCACGGCGCTGATCCTGCTCGGCCGCTTCTTCGAGGCGCGCGCGAAGCGCCGCTCCGGCGCCGCGATCCGGGCGCTGCTCGAGCTCGGCGCGAAGGACGCGCGCGTGCTCCGCGACGGGGTCGAGGAGCTCGTCCCGGTCGAGCGGCTCGCGGTCGGCGACGTCTTCGTCGTCCGCCCCGGCGAGAAGGTCGCGACCGACGGCGTCGTCGTCGAGGGCGCGTCCGCGGTCGACCGGTCGCTGCTCACCGGCGAGCCGGTGCCGGTCGAGGTCGCCGCCGGCGACGAGGTGACCGGCGCCACGATCAACGCGTCCGGACGCCTCGTGGTGCGCGCGACGAAGGTCGGCGCCGACACGGCGCTCGCGCAGATCGCCCGGCTCGTCGAGCAGGCGCAGGCCGGCAAGGCGGCCGTGCAGCGGCTCGCCGACCGCATCTCCGCGATCTTCGTCCCGGTCGTGATCGCCGTCTCGCTCGCGACGCTCGCGGGCTGGCTCCTCGCCGGGGCGAGCGCGTCGGCCGCGTTCACTGCGGCGGTCGCGGTGCTGATCATCGCCTGCCCGTGCGCGATGGGCCTCGCGACGCCGACCGCGCTCATGGTCGGCACCGGCCGCGG
>DASSNM010000022.1:0-8659 GCA_035688025.1 Gaiellaceae bacterium
AGGTACGGCCAGACGGTCTGGCTCATCCGCGCACCAGGGGCTTGTACTTGATCCGGTGCGGCTCGAGCGCGTCGGGGCCGCGCGTCTCCTTCATCCATTCGACGTACTCGCCCCAGGAGCCCTCGAACCAGATCGTCTCGCTGTTCCCCTCGAACGCGAGGATATGGGTCGCGACGCGGTCGAGGAACCAGCGGTCGTGGGTGATCACGACCGCGCAGCCGGCGAAGTCGAGCAGCGCCTCCTCGAGCGCGCGCAGCGTGTCGACGTCGAGGTCGTTCGTCGGCTCGTCGAGCAGGAGCACGTTGCCGCCGGAGCGGAGCAGCTTCGCGAGGTGGACGCGGTTGCGCTCTCCGCCGGAGAGGTCGCCGACCCGCTTCTGCTGGTCGGAGCCCCTGAAGTTGAACCAGCTCGTGTACTGGCGCGAGTTCACCTCGCGCTTGCCGAGCTCGATCGTGTCGTGGCCGCCCGAGATCTCCTTCCAGACCGTGCTCGCCGGGTCGAGGTCGCCGCGCGACTGGTCGACGTACGCGAGCTGGACGGTGTCGCCGACGCGAAGCGTGCCGCCGTCCGGCTGCTCCTCGCCCGCGATCATGCGGAAGAGGGTCGTCTTGCCGGCGCCGTTCGGGCCGACGACGCCGACGATCCCGGCCGGCGGCAGCGAGAAGGTCAGGTCGTCGACGAGCAGCCGGTCGCCGAAGCCCTTCCGCACGCCCTCGGCCTCGATCACCGTGTCGCCGAGCCGAGGCCCGGGCGGGATGTGGATCTCGACCTTGTCGAGCTTGACGTTCTGCTCCTCGGCGAGCAGCTTCTCGTAGGCGCCGAGGCGCGCCTTCGACTTCGCCTGGCGGGCGCGCGGGCTGGCGCGCACCCACTCGAGCTCGCGGGCGAGCGTGCGGCGGCGCGCCGACTCCTGCTTCTCCTCCTGCGCGAGCCGCTCCTGCTTCTGCTCGAGCCAGGACGAGTAGTTGCCCTGGAACGGGATGCCGCGGCCGCGGTCGAGCTCGAGGATCCAGCCGGCGACGTTGTCGAGGAAGTAGCGGTCGTGCGTGACGGCGACGACCGTGCCCTTGTAGTCGGCGAGGAAGCGCTCGAGCCAGAGCACGGACTCGGCGTCGAGGTGGTTCGTCGGCTCGTCGAGGAGGAGCAGGTCGGGCGCGGAGAGGAGCAGCCGGCAGAGCGCGACGCGTCGGCGCTCGCCGCCGGAGAGCGTCTCGACGTCGCGGTCGCCGTCCGGCAGGCGGAGGGCGTCCATCGCGTGGTCGAGGTGGTCGTCGAGCTGCCACGCGTCGGCGCGGTCGATCGCGTCCTGCACCTTCGCCTGCTCCGCGAGCAGCGCGTCGAAGTCGGCGTCCGGCTCGGCGAACTTGGCGGAGATCTCGTTGAAGCGGTCGAGCAGGTCGCGCAGCGGGCGGACGCCGTCCTCGACGTTCCCGCGCACGTCCTTGGCCGGGTCGAGCCACGGCTCCTGCTCGAGCAGGCCGACGGTCGCGTTCGGCGCGAGCTCGGCGACGCCCGAGGACGGCTCCTCCTTGCCGGCCATGATCCGCAGCACCGTCGACTTGCCGGCGCCGTTCGGGCCGAGCACGCCGATCTTCGCGCCCGGGAAGAAGCTCAGCGAGATGTTGCCGAGCACCTGCCGGTCCGGGCCGTAGAACTTGTCGACCCGGTACATCGTGAAGATGTATTCGCTGGACATGCGGCGTCCGACGATAGCGGCGGCGCGAGTGCCGACGCCGCAGCCGTGTCCTCTCGGGCCATGTCCCCGGACCTGGTCCCCGGACATGGCCGGAACGGCCGTGTCCGTTCGGACAGCTGCTCGGCAAGCCCGCTCGGGGAGCGCGCACGTGGCGATTCGGGCCATGTCCCCGGACCTGGTCCCGGGACATGTCCGCGGAGGACATAGGCTGCCGCCGTGGGCTGCCCTTGCTGCACGCCGCCGCCGCGCGAGTACCGGCGGCTCTTCAACCGGCGGATCGCCCGGCACGACGCGAAGCGCTACCGGCGCCGCGGCCTCCCCGCCTCGGCGCGCGGGCTGCTCGAGCTCGCCGGCGACGTGCGCGGCGCGACCGTCCTCGACGTCGGCGGCGGCATCGGCACGCTCGGACTCGAGCTGCTCGAGGGCGGCGCCGCCCGCGCGACGACCGTCGAGCTCTCGTCCGGCTACGAGGACGCGGCCGCCGCGCTCCTCGCCGAGCACCACCTCGGCGACCGCGTCGAGCGTCGCGTCGGCGACTTCGTCGAGGAGGCCGGACTCGTCGAGCCGCACGACCTCGTCGTCATGCACCGCGTCGTCTGCTGCTACCCGGACGCGGACGCGCTCGTCGCCCGCGCCGCCGAGCACGCGCGCGGCCGGCTGCTCCTCACGTACCCGCGCGAGCGCGCGCTGACCCGGCTCGGCGTCTGCGCGGTCAACCTCTGGCTGCGGATCACCGGCTGCGGCTTCCGCACGTACGCGCACCCGGTCGCGCGGATCGTCGCCGCCGCCGAGGCCGCCGGCCTCCGTCTCGACTCCCGCGCGCCGCAGGGCGCGATCTGGGAGAACGCGCTCTTCACCCGCTCCTAGTTTCGGAATCCGCGGACGCCGGTAGGCGAGACGCATGGCGCTCGCGGCCGGCATCCGCCTGCTTCCAGGCTGGTACAACCGCCTGCTCTGGGCGGGCATCGCAGTCCTGCTCGCCTTCGCCTTCACGCGGCTCGCGCGCTGGTGGGTCGGACGGCTCGCGAGCGTCGAGGACGGCGAGCCGCAGCTGCGCCTGCGGCGGCGGCGCCGCGAGACGGCCGCGGACATCCTGACGACCGCCGTCCGCTACCTCGTCGTCGTCGTCGCCGCGTTCGCGGTGCTCGGCATCTTCGTCCGCAACACGCTCGCCGCGGTCGGCGGCGCGACGTTCGTGATGGTGGTCGTCGGCTTCGGCTTCCAGCGCCTGCTGTTCGACCTCGTCGCCGGCTTCCTGGTGCTCTTCGAGAGCTGGTACGGCGTCGGCGACTTCGTGACCCTGCAGCCGGCGGGCCTCTCGGGCGTCGTCGAGGAGTTCGGCCTGCGGACGACCGTCATCCGCTCGCTGAACGGCGACCGCACCTTCGTCCCGAACGGCCAGATCACCGCCGTGACGCGCGCCCCGCACGGCTACCGCCGCTACTCGGTCGAGCTGCTCACCTCCGAGCCGGACGCCGCCCGCCGCGCGGTCGAGGCGACCTCGCGCCTGCTCCCGGCCGGCGAGGCGCGCTTCCTGCGGGCGCCGCACGTCGTCGAGGAGAAGGAGGTCGGCGAGGGCGTCTGCCTCGTCCGCGCCCGCTGCGACGTGCCGCCGACGATGGAGTGGCTCGCCGAGCGCTTCCTGCCCGCGCGCCTCCAGGCCGAGCTCGCGGGCGACGGCCTGCTCGCGGAGCCGATCGTCTACACGCTCGACGAGAGCGCGGTCAGCCGCTACCAGCAGCGCAGCGTTTTCGACACGGACGTCCGGGAACCCGTGCGCCATGGAACCCGAGCAGCGGGAAAGCGAGCCGGAAGAGCAGGCCTCCGAACGCGCCGCCGACGCGACGACTGAGTCCCGCGAGCGGCGCGGCGAGGACGACGTCCGGATCGAGGACGACGAGACCGCGGACTAGCGGGAGGGCGTCAGCTCGTACACCGAGCTCGTCCCGCCGCCGACGACGACGATCCGCCCGCCGACCGCCACCGCGGCGGGATCCGTCAGCGTCGCCGGCAGCTGCGCCGCGACCGAGACCCTGCCGCCGGCCGGGTCGATCGCGAGCACGCGCCGGCCGCCGACCAGGTAGAGCCTGCCGCCGAGCGCGACCATCGCCGCGTGCGCCTCCGGCGCGGGAAGCGTCCCGACCCGCCGCGGCTGCCCGCCGGGCGAGACCGCCCAGATCTCGTTCGTCGTGCCGTTGACGGTGACGCCGCCGGCGACGTAGATCGTCCGCCCGATCGCGGCGACGCCCGCGTAGCGGAGTCCGAGCGGCAGCCGCGCGACCGTGGTCGTGCCGCCCCGCGGCAGGTAGCGGAGGACCGCGGAGGCCCAGCGCGAGCCGGTGTAGCCGCCGACGAGGTACGCCTTGCCGCCGATCGCGACGGCGCCGAGGTCGGACAGGGGCTCGTCGAGCGCGGGCGCGGAGGCCGCCTTGCCGGCGAGGCTGACGCGGACGACGTTCGGCCAGGAGGCCGCCTGGCCGCCGCCGAAGAGCCAGACGGTGCGGCCGAGCAGGACGGCGGCCGCGTCGTGCCCGGCCGCCGGCAGCCGTCCGGCGACGTGCAGGTGCGCGGGCGTACCGGCGAGGATCGTGTCGACCGACGCGCCCGCGACCTCGCCGCCGAGCACCATCAGCTTCCCGCCCGGGAGCGCGACCGCGGACGCCTTCGCGAGGATGTGCGGGAGCGAGCCGACCCGGCGCACGGCCGGCGCCGGGGCCGCGTGCGTCACGGTGTGCGTCGCCGCCTTGACCGCGCCCGCCGGCACGGCCGGCAGCAGGTCGAGGCCGTCCGGCTTGTTCAGGTACCCGGGCCGCGGGCTCGGCTGGTTCAGGTGCCCGTACGACCAGACGACCTTCTTCGTCCTCTGGTTCACCACGACGACGCGGTGGTGCCAGTCGTCGGTGATCGCGATCATCCCGTTCGGCCAGCGCTCGGCGAGCGACGGCCGGTCGAGTGACCAGTAGCCGCTCGGCTCGTACGTCCAGACGACCTTGCCGTGCGGCGTGATCTCGTCGACGCGGCCCGGCGTGTTGAAGCCGGCGACGAGCACGTTCCCGTCGGGCAGCAGCTGCGCGTCGGACGGATACGTGGTCGGGGTGCGGATCGTCCAGAGGACGTGGCCGCTCTTCGAGATCCGGTCGACCCAGCCGCCGATCTCGGTCACGAGCACGCCGCCGTCCGGCAGCGGCGTCGCGCCGTTCGGCGAGGAGAGCCCGCTCGGCGGGTTGTGCCCGCAGTTGCCGGCGTGGCCGAGCTCGCGGACGACCTTCTTCGCGCGGTTCACCCAGAGGACGCGGCAGTTCTGGATGTCCGCGACCTGGAAGAGACCGTTCGGGAGCAGGTAGGCGTCGTCCGGGCTGGACAGGTAGCCGAACGCCGCCCCGCGCACGCCCGGATGGCCGAACTGCCACACGATCTTCCGCGTGCGCAGGGAGATCTCGGCCATCGTCTGGTTGTACTCCTCGTTGATCGAGACGCTCCGGTAGCCGGGCGTGAAGAACGCGTCGTCCGGGTCGTGGAGTCCGGTCGACTGCCAGACGATCTTCTTCGTGTGCGGGTCGAGGATGATGACGCGGTTGTTGTTGCGGTCGGCGACCATCAGGTAGCCCGGCACCGGTCCCGGCTTCAGCGGCGGCAGGCCGAGGACGCGCTCAGCGGGAGTCTTCGGCCGCGGCGCCGGCTTCGGCGCGGTCTTCGCAGCGGTCGTCCCCGCGACGCCGCCGGTCGTGCCGGCCGCGTGCGAGCCGCCGCCCGCGCAGCCGGCGGCGAGGAGTCCGACCCCGGCGAGCAGCACGAGCGCCCTACGCATGGAGCTTGATCTCCCCGACGACGCCCGACCCGTCGTCCGCGGGCAGCCAGTTCGCGTCGACGTGGCGGATCTGCCCGTTCGGCAGCGTGCACGTGCCGCCGAAGCTGGAGCCCCCGATCGCCGTCACGCGCCCCCGGCAGACGTCGCCGCTCGGCAGGTACTCGAGCTGGAGCGAGGTGGCGTCGAGCGCGCGCGGCGAGACGAGCAGGTCGGCGCGGACGAGCAGCCGCTGCGGGCTCTGCGCCTGCCCGACGAACGAGACGATCTGCTTGAGCTCGGTGCCATCGCGGACGACCTGCCCGGTGAGCGGCTCGTCCACACTCGCGGCGTTCCACGGCCGCGGCGACTTCGCGAGCGGCCCGAGGATCAGCACCGGCACGACGACGACCGTCGCGAGCCCGGCCGTTGCGACACGCGGCGAGCGCAGCCCGAAGCCGCCGAAGCGCCAGAGCGCGAGCACGGCGACCGTCCCGACCGAGACGCCGTAGAGGAGCGCGAGCCAGGTCGCGCCGCGGTCGGTGCCGGCGAGGAGGCCGTGCAGCGACGCGAGCGTCCAGACGGCGAAGTTCGCGTAGTGCGCGAGCCGCCACCAGCGGTGCGGCATCCGCTTGCGGTAGTGGTTCGTGATCGCGAGCGCCAGCAGGAGCTCGGCCGCGGCGATCCCGAGCCCCGTCCAGAGCGGCCGGTAGCTCGCCGCGAACGGGACGACGAGCTGCGTCGGCGAGAACGGCAGGAACGAGTCGACCGCGATCGCGGCGACGTGGACGCCGATCAGCGAGCCGACGAGCAGCCCGCCGAAGCGGTGGACGTCCTCGACCGTGAAGCGCGGCCAGGAGCGGCTCTGCGCCTTGCCGCCGAGCCCGATCCCGACGGCGACGACCGCGCTGAGGACGACGTAGGCGGCGACGCCGGAGGCGCGCGCGGCGTACCAGATCGCCGGGCTGGAGGTCAGGTGCACGCGAGCTCCCGCTCCCAGCAGCGGCTGAGCACCGCGTCGCCGTCGTGACGGACGAACCGGCCGGCGAGCCCGAGCGAGTCGAGCCAGGCGGGGCCGTCGTCGCCGAGCAGGAAGGCGGCCTTCGCGGCGGCGTCCGCGTCGCGGCAGGAGCCGCCGGCGACGGTCACCTGCTGCCAGGGCGAGCGGCTGGGCCGGCCCGTGCGCGGGTCGATCAGGTGGTGCTGCTCCTCGCCGCCGCGGCGCCAGCGCCGCGAGACGACGCCGCTCGTCGCGAGCCCGCCGCGGACGAGCCGGATCGCCCCGCCCCCCGGGAGCCCGACGTCGACCGGCCCGCGCGCGGCGAGGTCGCCGCCCGCGGAGACGAAGCCGTCGCGGGGAAGGGTCGCGACGGCCTCGTCGACCGCGAGCGCCTTCACGACGCCGTTCAGGTCGAGCGCGAGACCGGGCGGGCGGCGCAGGATCGTCCCGTCGAGCCGGATCTCGGCGAGCCGCGACGGCGCGGCGGGCCCGAGCGGCCCGTCCTCGGGGAGGAGCCCGAAGTCGCGGTCGTAGCCGGCGTGCTCGAGCGCGCTCCCGAGCGTCGGGTCGACGAGCCCGCCGGTGAGCTCGGCGAGCTCGAGCGCGGTCGCGAGCGCGCGGGCGAAGAGCGGCGAGACGCGGACGGCGGGCGCCGGGTCGCGGTTGACGCGCGAGAGCTCGCTGTCCGGGAGAAAGCGGCTGAAGGCGTCCTCCCAGTGCGCGAACACCGCCGCGGCCGCGAGCGGGTCGCCGCCGGAGACGACGACCTCGCAGCCCATGGCCCGGAAGCGGTGCATGCTCACGAGGTGCTCGTCACGACCTGGGGCGGCTGGACGGGCGGCGCGATCTGGCCCGCCTGGAGCGCGCTGCGGCGCACCGCGAGCTCGAACGCGGCCGGGGCGCCGAGCGGCTTCGCCCGGTGCTTGTGGTGGCCGGGCGCGTGCGCCTTCGCGCCGACGAACGCCGCGCCGAAGACGAGCGCGGTCAGGGCGCCGAACGCGAGCTTCGCCCCCCGAGCCTTCGCCCGCGCTCGCTCGATCCTCGAGCCCGCAGTCATGGGCGCGAGTGTTCCCGGCGCGGATGAGACGGCGATGTGAGGCCCGCCGATACCATCACTTCGTGGCTGTGACGGAAGGAACGACGCTCGACGCGCATACGCTGCGGCGCGACTTCCCGATCTTCGAGCAGGAGATCCACGGCAAGCCGCTCGCCTTCCTCGACTCCGCCGCCAGCTCGCAGAAGCCGCGGCAGATGCTCGAGGCGATGAACCGCTTCTACGAGACGTCGTACGCGAACGTGCACCGAGGCGTCTACGAGCTCGCGGAGCGCGCGACCGCGGCGCTCGAGCATGCGCGGGAGCGGACGCGCGCCTTCCTGAACGCGCCCGACGCGCGCGAGGTGATCTTCGTCCGCAACGCGACCGAGGCGATCAACCTCGTCGCCTACGCGTGGGGCCTCTCGAACCTCGGCCCCGGCGACCTCGTCGTCGTCACCGAGCTCGAGCACCACTCGAACTTCGTCCCCTGGCAGTTCGTCGCCGGCAAGACCGGGGCGACGCTGAAGATGATCCCGCTGGACGAGCACGGCGAGCTCGACCTCTCCGGGCTCGACGCGCTCGCGCGCGAGGGGAACGTCAAGGTGGTCGCGACGAACCTCGTCTCGAACTCGCTCGGGACGATCAACCCGGTCGCGAAGCTCGTCGCGTGGGCGCACGAACAGGGCGCGATCTTCTGCTGCGACGCCGCGCAGGCCGCGCCGCACATGCGGGTCGACGTGCAGGCGCTCGACGCGGACTTCGTCGCGATCTCCGGCCACAAGATGTGCGGGCCGAGCGGCGTCGGCGCGCTCTGGGGCAAGTCGGAGCTGCTGCTGAAGATGGACCCGTTCCTGACCGGCGGCCACATGATCAGCTCGGTGCGGCTCGACCGGACGACCTGGGGCGAGCTGCCGCACAAGTTCGAGGCTGGCACCGCGCCGATGGCGGAGGCGGTCGGCCTCGGCGCCGCGATCGACTACCTCGAGGCGGTCGGCCCGGAGTCGATCGAGGCGCACGAGCACGAGCTCGCCGCGTACGCGCTCGGCCGGCTCGCGGAGGTGCCCGGGATGCAGCTGTACGGCCCGCCCGCCGACCGCCGCGCCGGGATCGTCTCGTTCAACCTCGAGGAGATCCATCCGCACG
>DASSNM010000045.1:0-9812 GCA_035688025.1 Gaiellaceae bacterium
GGCGAGCCGCAGGTCGGCGACGAGGGCTACCTCGGGCTCGACGTCGTCCGTGCCGCCCGGATCGCCTCCGCGGGCACCGGCGGGCAGATCCTGATCTCCGAGACGACGCGCGCGCTGCTCGGGAACACCCTGCCCGACGGGGTCGCGGTGGTCGACCTCGGCAAGCAGCAGCTGAAGGACATCCAGCACGAGCACATCTACGAGCTGTCGGTCGACGGCACGGCGCGCGGGTACCAGGCGCCGGCGAACGCGTCTCGCGAGTCCCGTGCGGACGACATCGGCGCGCGCTTCGAGCAGCGCGTCGAGCGCTACGTCGAAGATCAGCTCGAGCGCGCGTTCTCGGGCGAGGACCTGCGCGTGCCGACGCGGCTCGCGATCGGAGGGGTCGGGATCGCGGCCGCCACGCTCGTCGTCTTCGCGGCAGTCGTCTTCGCGATCATCCTGCTCGCGAAGCTCGCGTTCTGATCCGCGGTCAGGCGACGAACGTGCGGCACCGGTCGAGCCGCCCGGCCGCGAGATCCTGCCGCGGGATCCACGTGTAGAGCCGCTCGAACGCCGGCAGGCGGAGCTCGGCCGCGGGGTCGGACGACACCTGCAGGAGGAGCTGCCAGTCCGCGGCCTCGGTGCCGTCCTCGTCGCCGGCGGCCTGCTCGTCCATTGCGTGGGCGACGAGGTCCGGCTCCCCGAGGAGCCGATGAATCCCGTGGTAGTCGGCCGCCTGCTCCTCGAGCGGCACGCCCTGGAGAAGCGCGAGGTGAGCGCGAAGCCTCGTCCAGGTGTCGAGGTCGGTCGGGTCGAGCTCGAGCGACGGCGGTACCGCCGGCAGCACGAGCTCGCGGCTCGCCTGCAGCGGCACTTCCGGGAGCGCCGGTCCCTCCGACACGAGCGGAGCGTCCGCCCCGGCGAGGAGGACGCGGGCGACCTCCGGCTCGTCGAGGGCACAGAAGAGGAGCAGCACGCGGCCCTCGAGGGGAAGCGGGCCGAGCTCCGGCAGGTCGAGGGAGAGGACGAGCGTCAGCGGCTCGCCGTGATGCACGGGCCACTGCTCGCCCGGCGGGAGCGACGCGGCGCCGCCGAGCCGGGAGCCGCCGCCGCCGTGCGTCAGGCGCACCGAGAGCGAGGCGGCCGCGGCCGCCTCGTCGGCCCAGTCGGCGTGGCCGAGCTCGACGCAGAGCCGCCGCACGTCGTCCACGGTCGCCGCGTGCTCGGCCGGCGCGGCGTCGACCACCTCGAGCTCGAAATCGTCCCCGTCCGCGGCGTCCGAATCGTCCGACTGAGTGCCCCGCAGCGACCCGAGCGCCTCGTCGACCTCGGCGCCCACCCGCGCGACGCTGCGAAGGAGCTCGCCGAAGAAGCCGCGGCGGTCGTGGGCGCTCACCAGCCGCCGACCCAGCCGGAAAGCAGGCCGTACGGCTCTCGCTGCGGCGGCTCGTCCGGCCGGGCGCGCAGGAAGTCGAAGTCGCAGCCCTCGTCGGCCTGCAGCACGTGCTCGAGGTAGAGCGCGCCGTATCCGCGCCGGTAGCGGGGCTCGGGCGGTCCGAGACCGTCGAGCCGCGCCGCGACCTCGGACTCGTCCACGAGCAGGTCGAGCCGGCCCGCCTCCACGTCGAGCTCCACGAGGTCGCCGTCCCGCACGGCACGCAGGGGGCCGCCGGCCGCCGCTTCGGGCGCGACGTGCAGCACCACCGTGCCGAACGCCGTGCCGCTCATCCGGGCGTCGGAGACGCGCACCATGTCGGTGACGCCCGCCGCGAGCAGCTTCGCGGGGATCGGGATCTGGCCCCACTCGGGCATGCCCGGGCCGCCCCGGGGGCCGCTGTTCCGCAGCACGAGCACGGAGTCGGGCGTGACCTCGAGCGACGGGTCGTCGATGCGCGCCTGGACGTCGTAGACGTCCTCGAACACGACCGCTGGGCCGCGGTGGCGCAGGAGCTCCGACGAGGCCGCGCTGCGCTTGATCAGCGCCCCCGACGGCGCGAGCGTGCCGCGCACGACGGCGAGCGCGCCGGAGGGGCCGAACGGCTCGTCGAGGGTGGCGATCACGGAGCGGTCTCGCACGACCGCGTCGGCGTACCCCGCCGAGAGCGGCTCACCGGAGACGGTCGGCGCGTCCCCGTGCAGGAGCGGCTCGAGCTCGTGCAGCAGGGCCGGCAGCCCACCGGCGCGGTGCAGGTTCTCGACCAGGTGCTCGCCCGAGGGGCGGACGTTCGCGACGAGCGGCGTGCGGGCGGCCAGCTCGTGAATCCCGTCGAGGGTCAGCGGCACGCCGACGCGGCCCGCGAGCGCCAGCAGGTGGAGCACCGCGTTCGTCCCGCCGCCGACCGCGGCGAGCACCGTCACTGCGTTCTCGAACGCGGCTTCCGTCAGGACGTGCGACGGCCGCAGGTCCTCGCGGGCGAGCTCGACCGCCCGCGCACCCGCGGCCTCGGCGGCCCGCGCGCGGGCGGCGCTCACCGCGGGGATCGTCGACGTGCCCGGCAGGCACATCCCGAGCGCCTCGACGAGCGCGGCCATCGTCGACGCGGTGCCCATCTCGTTGCAGGTGCCGAACGTGGGGGTGGCCGCCGCCTCCAGCTCGGCGAACTCGTCCGCGCTCATCCGGCCCGCGCGCAGCTCGTCCGCGTAGTGCCAGAGGTCGGTCCCCGCTCCGAGCCTGCGGCCGCGGAACCAGGCGGGCTCGGACGGGCCGCCGGTGACGACGATCGCCGGCACGTCGGCGCTCGCCGCGCCCATCAGCTGGGCCGGCACCGTCTTGTCGCAGCCGCCGAGCAGGACGACGGCGTCGAGGGGATAGGACCGGATCGACTCCTCGACGTCCATCGACATGAGGTTGCGATAGAGCATCGCCGTCGGCTTCATCAGGTTCTCGCCGAGGGAGATCGTCGGGAACTCGAGCGGCAGCCCGCCGGCGAGGAGGACGCCGCGCTTGACCGCGTCGGCGAGCCCGCGCAGGTGGAGGTTGCAGTTCACGAGCTCCGACCACGAGTTGCAGATGCCCACGACCGGGCGGCCGGCGAGCGCGGAGCGCGAGATGCCTTCGGCGTGCAGCGAGGCGCGGTGGATGAAACCGGCGAGGTCGGCGCCGCCGAACCAGCGCGCGCTGCGCAGGGAGGGGTGGTCGCCGTTGCTCATGGCCGTCGATTGTCCATCACGCGGCCGCCCGCCGAAGGACGCGGCCGCCGCGCTCGCCCGTCGGCCGCCCGTCCCGAAGCGTGGCGACGCCGTTCACCCAGACGTCGCGGACTCCGGCGGCGAGGCGGTTCGGCTCGAAGGTCGTCCCTCGCTCGGCGAACGTCTCCGGGTCGAAGACGACGACGTCGGCGGCGAGGCCCGGGCGGAGGAGGCCGCGGTCGCGGAGCCCGAGTCGCTCGGCGGGCTGCCCGGTGAGGCGGTGGACGGCCTCGGCCGGTGAGAGGAAGCCCGCGTCGCGCACGGCGAAGCGCCAGTACCACGCGGCCCAGGTGTAGGCGCCGTGGAAGAACGAGTGCGCGAGCCGGCCGTCCGGCGCGAGCGTCGTCGCGTCGGAGCCGGGCACGCAGAGCGGGTGCGCGAACGCCTCGCGCTGCTGCTCCTCCGTGTACGCGTGGATGATCACCATCAGCCGGTGGAGCTCGTCGAGGCCGCCGAGCAGCAGGTCGTAGACCATGTCGAGTGGATCCAGGCCCCGCTCGGCGGCGATCGAGGCAATGTCCCGGCGCGAGTACTCGGGCCAGGCGTCGCTGTCGAGCAGGACGACCCGAGACCAGTCATTGCCCGCGCTGAGAATCGAGCGGTGGTCGCGCATGGCGTCCCGGCGTGCCGGGTCGCGCAGGATCTCCGCGAGCCCGTCGCGGTCCGCGGCGAGCGCCCACGCCGGCAGCGCCGCGTGGAGGTTCGTGAGACCGAACGTCCGCGTGTGCATGTCGAAGGCGACGTCGTCGCCGGCCGCGCGCGCCCGCTCGACGAGCGCGACGCAGCGGCGGGCCTCGTCGGCGCCGTTCCGGGGCACGAGGTGCGAGACCTGCAGGCGGACGCCGGCGCGCCGGCCCGTGCGGATCGCCTCGGCGACCGCGTCGGCGGCGCCGGCGTCACGCCGCCGGGTGTGCGTCGCGTAGAAGGGAGCGAGCGCGGCGAGCTCGGCCACCTCGTCCTCGGTCGCGCCCTGCTCCTGTGCGTACTCGAGCCCGGTGGAGTACCCCCAGGCGCCGTCCGCGAGCGACTCGCGCAGCAGGGCGGCCATCCGGTCGCGCTCCGCGCGTTCGGCGGCGCGGTCGGCGAGGCCGACCGCGGCGAGCCTCAGCTGCCCGTTCGGGACGAGGCTCGCCACGTTGACGGCGGGCCGGGCGCGCTCGAGCTCCTCGAAGTACTCGCCGGCCGAGCTCCAGGTGATCGGCAGGTCGTCGGAGTACCCGTAGATCGCGCGCCGGGCGATGCCCGGGTCGAGGACGGGGAAGCAGCCGAAGCCGCAGTTGCCGACCACTTCCGTCGTCACACCCTGGTGCACGGCGCTGACCGCGCGCGGGTCGACGAGGAGCGTGTAGTCGGAGTGGCTGTGCAGGTCGACGAAGCCGGGGGCGACGGCGAGCCCCGTCGCGTCGACCTCCTCCGCCTCGGCGCTCACCTCGCCGACGGCGGCGACGCGGCCGTCTTCGAGCAGGAGGTCGGCCCGGCGACCCTCCGCGCCCGAGCCGTCGTAGACGGTGCCGCCGCGGATCGCGACCCTCAACGGCGCACCGACTCCACCGTCACGTACGGCCCGTCGCGCAGGAAGCGCTCGTGGGCGCGGCCGACCGCGTCCTCGTCGATCGTGAAGCCGTGGCCCGGCCCGTCCGGGACGCGCACGCGACCCGCCCGGACCGCGACGGGCTCGCCGGTCGTGAGCCGCTCGGCGAGGAGCTGGTGCATCACCTGGTTGCCGTCGGTGAGGTTCGGGATCGTCGCCGCGAGCTGCGCATGCGCGAAGAAGCTGAGCTCGCTCTGCATGAAGGCGTGCAGGTTCACGCTCAGGCCCCAGGCCTGACAGAGAAACGCCTGCTGGCGGAAGCGGAGGAGCCCGCCTGCGTCGTGCGGTCCCTGGACGATCACGTCCGCGGCCTCGGCCTCGAGCACCTGGCGGAGCTGCTGCGTCGTGTAGACGGCCTGGTCGGCGGCGATCTTCACGTCGACCCTGCGCCTGACGTGCGCGAGGCCGGCGACGTCCCAGTGCGGCGTCGGCTGCTCGACCCAGTCGAGCTCGTGGACGGCGAGACGCCGGATCCGCTCGACGGCGGTCGCGGCGTCCCACGACTCGTTCGGGTCGATCCGGAGCTTCGGGTCGGGCCCGATCGCCTCGCGGACGGCGGCGACGATCTCGTCGTCGTCGCGGGGCCGGCCCACCTTCAGGTAGACGACGGCGTGGTCGGCGAGCTGCCGCGCGTGCGCGGCGAGTGTCTCCGCGTCGTCGCCCTGCAGGAACCCGAACACGTCGATCTCGTCGCGAACGGCGCCGCCGAAGAACGTGCGCGTCGGCACGCCGAGCGCCCGTCCGAGCGCGTCCCAGCACGCCGACTCGAGCCCGGCGAGGACGAAGCCCGTGAGCTGCGGCGTCGTCTTCCACCGCCCCTCCGTCCAGATCGAGCGGAGGATCGCCTCGACGTCGCCGACGCTCCGGCCGACGAGCTGGCGGGCCATCATCTGTCCGAGCTCTGCGACCGCGGCGGGCGCCTCGCACGTGGACTCGCCCCAGCCGACGACACCGTCCTCGGTGTGCACCGCGAAGAGGACGAGGTTCGCTCCCGCCTGCGAGCCGGCCGCCCAGTGGAATTCCTGTGCGAGCGGCACCGCGACGGGCAGCGCCTCGACCTTCTCGATCCTCATCCGAGCTCCGTCGGCAGCGTCTTCGAGATCTGGTCGACGGCCCAGCGGGTCGACTCGTGGATCACGCGCTCCGCCTCGCGCGCGTCGCCCGCACGGCAGGCGGCGTAGAAGCGGCGGTAGTGGCCGACCGAGCGGCGGAAACGCTCCTTGCTCGAGAGGACGAGCCGGTTGTAACGCTCGGCGCGCCAGTACAGGCGCTCCACCTCGGCGACGAGGCGGCTGCGACCGGAGGCCTCGTAGCACGTGGCGTGAAAGGCCCAGCGGGCGCGCAGGTAGCCGTCGACGTCCTGCGCGCGCGCGAGCGCCTCCAGCTCGCGGAGGAGGCCTCGCATGCGCGCGAGCTCTTCAGGTCCCACGGCGGCGGCACCGACGCGGGCGGCCAGGCCCTCGAGGCCCAGCCGGGCGGCGTAGATCTCCTCGAGGTCCTCCCGCGTCAGCCGGCTGACGGCCGCGCGGCCCGTCTCGCTGACCTCGACGAGACCGAGGCGGCCGAGCTCGATCAGCGCGAGCCGCACCGGCGTCTGCGACACGCCGAGTCGCTGCGCGAGGTCGCGCTGGACGAGGGGGGTCCCCTCGGCGAGCGCGCCCGAGACGATCTGCTCTCGGAGTGCCTCCGCGGTCCGCTCCTCGACGGAGGAGCGCTCGATCGGGATCAGGGTCGCGATTTGCGATTTCATATCGCAATATGGTATCCACCTCGCAGGTGGACGACAACAGGGCACGCATCGGCGTCGACGTCGGCGGCACCTTCACGGACGTGATCCTCCAGCGCCCGCACGGCGGTGTGGCGATCAGGAAGCTGCTCTCGACGCCGCCGAACTACGACGCCGCCGTGGTCGAGGCGTCGGCCGCGCTCGCGGAGGGCGTCGACGTCGGCGGCGTCGTGCACGGAACGACCGTCGCCACGAACGCGGTCCTCGAGCAGCGCGGCGCCCTGACCGCGCTCGTCACGACCGAGGGCTTCCGCGACGTGCTCGAGCTGCGCCGCCTGCGGATCCCGCGCATGTACGAGCCGTTCTGGCGGAAGCCCGAACCGCTCGTGCCGAGACGGCTCCGCTTCGAGGTCGGCGAGCGCATGGCCGCCGCCGGCACCGTGCTGCGGCCGCTCGACGAGGGCGAAGCGCGCGGGCTCGCCGCACGGCTGCGGGCCGCCGGCGTCGAGTCGGTCGCCGTCTGCCTGCTCCACTCCTACCTCTGGCCGGCGCACGAGGAGCGGCTCGGTGCCATCCTGCGCGAGGAGCTTCCGGGCGTCGTCGTGTCGCTCTCGAGCGAGATCCTGCGGGAGCAGCGCGAGTACGAGCGGTCCGCGACCACCGTCGTCAATGCCTACGTGCGGCCGCTGATGGAGCGCTACCTCGGCGACATCCGCGGCGGCCTCGACAGCGCCGGGATCGACGCTCCGCTCACGATCATGCAGTCCTCCGGCGGCGTGATGACCGCCGAGGACGCGAAGAGGCGCCCGGTGCTCGCGCTCGAGTCGGGCCCCGCCGCCGGCGTGGTGGCGGCGCTCGGGATGGCGCGGCGACTCGGGCACTCCAACGCGATCGCCTTCGACATGGGCGGGACGACCGCGAAGGCGTCGCTGATCGAGCACGGCGCGGTCTCGCGCGGTCGCGAGTACGAGGTCGGCGGCTCGCTCTCGGCCGGCTCGCGCCTCATGCGCGGCGCCGGCGAGCTGCTGCGGATCCCGACGATCGACATCGCCGAGGTCGGGGCGGGGGGCGGCTCGCTCGCCTGGGTCGACCCCGCGGGCGGGCTCCAGGTCGGGCCTCGCTCGGCCGGCGCGTCGCCGGGGCCCGCGTGCTACGGCCGCGGCGGCACCGAGCCGACGGTGACCGACGCGAACGTCTACCTGGGGCTGATCCCGGAAGGGCCGCTCGCCGACGGCGAGATCTCCGTCGCGCGCGAGCTCGCCGAGCGGGCGCTCGAACCCGTCGCCGACGGCCTCGGGATCGGCGTCGTCGAGCTCGCCGCCGGCATCCACGCGATCGCGAACGCGCGCATGACCCGTGCGCTCCGGTCGGTCTCGTCGGAGAAGGGCCGCGACCCGCGCGACTTCGCGCTGATCGCCTACGGCGGCGCCGGCCCGGTCCATGCCGTCGGGCTGGCGGAAGAGCTCGGCTGCCGCACCGTCCTCGTGCCGGCCCTCGCCGGCCTCTTCTCCGCGCTGGGCCTCCTGTACGCGCGCCCCGAGTTCCACTCGGTGAGGGCCGTCCAGCTCGACGCGCGCGCGGTGGCGGCGCGGGACGTCGACGCGGTCTACGACGAGCTTCGCACGGGGCTCGACGGCGTCGAGTTCGTGCGCACCGCCGAGCTGCGCTACGAAGGGCAGACGTGGGAGATCGAGGTCGAGGCGGGCGACCCTGTCGAGCTCGCCGCGCTCGTCGCGGCGTTCGAGGACGAGCACGAGCGGTTGTACGGCGTCCGCGGCGAGCCGGGAGCGCCGATCGAGATTCGCGCCCTCAGGCTCGCCGGCCTGGGGCCGCAGCCCGAGGCGAACGGCGTCGCGTCCGACGGCTTCGCCGCGCGCGCCGGGAGCCGCACGACGGTCGACGGCGAGTGGCCGGTGCGCACGCGCGCCTCGCTCGGGCCGGCGCCGGAGGCGGGCCCGCTGCTCGTCGACGAGTACGACACGACGGTCGTCGTGCGCCCCGGCTGGACGGCGCGGCGGGACGAGGCGACGCAGACGCTCGTGCTGGAGCGGGCGGCGTGACGGCGACGGCGGTCGACCCGGTCACGCAGGAGATCGTCGCGAACGCGCTCGCGTCGATCGCCGACGAGATGGCGACCACCATCTTCCGCACCGCGCACTCCACGGTCGTGCGGGACGGGATGGACTTCTCGGCGGCGCTCTGCGACGCGACCGGCGAGACCGTCGCGCAGGCGGTCACCGTGCCCTTCCACCTCGGCTCGGTCCCGCACGCCCTCGACACGCTGCGCGCGAAGTGGGGCGAGCGGATGCAGCCGGGAGACGTGTTCGTGATGAACGACCCGTTCGACGGCGGGATCCACCTGCAGGACATCTTCGTCTTCAAGCCGGTCTTCCTCGACGGCGAGCTCGTCGGCTTCGCGACCACGACCGCGCATCACGGCGACGTCGGCGGTCGCCTCCCGGGCTCGGCCGCGTGCGACAACACCGAGATCTTCCAGGAGGGGCTGAGGCTCCCGTGGCTGAAGCTCTACGACCGGGGCGAGCCCGCGGAGGCCGTGTTCGAGGTGATCAGGGCGAACGTCCGCATCCCGCGCATGACGCTCGGCGACCTGTCGGCGCAGGTCGCCGCGACGACGGTCGCGGAGCGGGAGCTGCAGGAGCTCGCCCGCCGCTACGGCCGTGAGCGGCTGGCGGCGCTGATGCGCGCGCTCGTCGACCACACCGAGCGGCTCGTCCGTCGCGAGATCGCGTCCTGGCCGGACGGGACGGCGACCTTCACCGACCACCTCGACTCGGACGGGATCGAGCGCCGCGACGTCCCGATCACGGCGACGGTGACGATAAGCGGCGACGAGATCGTCGCCGACCTGAGGGAGTCGTCGCCGATGGTCGCGGGCGCGCTCAACTCCACCCGGTCGTTCATCCAGGCGTGCGTCTACCAGGCGGTGCGCTCGGCGCTCGAGGTCGAGATCCCGAACACCTCGGGGGCCTTCAGGCCGATCACGGTGCTGACGACGCCCGGGACGATCGCGCACGTCGTCATGCCCGGCGCCTCGTCCATGCGCGGCGTCACGGGGTTCCGCGCGCTCGACGCGGTCAACGGCGCGCTCGCGCAACTCGTGCCCGACCGGGTGCCGGCGGCGGGCGAGGGCGGCAACACGCTCGCGGTGTTCGGCGCGGAGCGCCCGGACGGCTCGCGGTTCATCTTCTACGAGCTGATCGTCGGCACGTGGGGCGGCACGCCGCGCGACGACGGGAACGACGGCCTCACCAATCCGGCGAGCCTGGCGGCGAACATCCCGGTCGAGGTCGCCGAGTCCGAGTT
>DASSNM010000047.1:0-19027 GCA_035688025.1 Gaiellaceae bacterium
CAGCGCGCGAAGCCGGGCACGAACGCCGTCCAGCCGCCTCGCTCGGCGACGACGCGGCTCTCCGCCTCGCGCTCGGTCGCGAGCACGTCGGCGAAGAGGCTGCGCCCGGTCGCATCCCGGTGCGCGCGGGCCGACGCGAGCATCCGCCGCGTCCGCGGCGTCACGAACGGATACGCGTAGATCTGGCCGTGCGGGTGGTGGAGGGTGACGCCGATCTCCTCGCCTCGGTTCTCGAAGCAGAACACCTGCTCGACGCCCGGGAGCCGCGCGAGCTCGGCCGTGCGGTCGGCCCAGACGTCGACGACGAGCCGCGCCCGCTCGGCGGAGAGCTCGGCGAACGACGAGTCGTGCCGCGGCGTGAAGCACACGACCTCGCAGCGTCCGGCCGCCGGCCGCCGCTCCACGCCCGGCGCGAGCGGCTCCAGGCGCGCCGGGCCGGTCGCGAACGACGGGAAGCGGTTCTCGAAGACGACCACCTCGTAGTCCGCCTCCGGGATCTCGGTGGCGTGGCCGGGACGCGTCGGGCAGAGCGGGCAGTCCTCGGCGGCGGGCAGGTGCGTGCGCTCCTGGCGATGGGAGGCGACGACGACCCACTCGTCGAGCAGCGGGTCGCGCCGGATCTCGATCAGCGACTCGTGCGCAGGCAGCTCGCGCACGTCGCGGGCGGTCCGCGGCGGCGCGCCGTCCCGGTCGTAGTAGAGGATCTCGCGCCCGTCCGCGAGCGTCGCCGCCGTGCGCCTCATCCGGCGGCGTCCTCGACGACCACGAGCTCCCCGACCTCGCCCTGGAGGAGGGAGCGTGCGTCGTGGCCGAGACCGGCGTCGGTGACGAGGACGTGCGCCTCCGCGAGCGGGCAGATCGTCGCCAGCCCGACCGTGTCCCACTTCGTGTGGTCGGCGAGCAGGATCCGCTGCCGCGCGGCGTCGAGCAGCGCCCGGTCGGTCTCGGCCTCGAGGAAGTTCGGCGACGTGTAGCCGGTCGCCGCCGACATCCCGTGGACGCCGAGGAACACCTGGTCGACGTTGAGCGACCGGACGGCGGCGACCGCGAGCGGCCCGACGAGCGCGTCCGAGCGGGTGCGGATGCCGCCCGTGAGGATCACCGTCCGGTCCTCCCGCGGCGCGTGCGCGAACACCTCGGCCACCGGGATCGAGTTCGTGACCACGGTCAGGTCGGCGACCTCGACGAGCCGCCGCGCGAGCCGCCAGGTCGTCGTCCCGGCCGAGACAGCGACCGCGGTGCCGGGCGCGACGAGCTGTGCGGCACGGGCGGCGATCAGCTCCTTCTCGCGCTCGTGCCGCGTCGACTTCGCGAGGAACCCGGGCTCGTCGGTCGTGTGCGGCTGGACCGCCGTCGCGCCGCCGTGCACCTTGTGGACGAGCCCGCGCCGCGCGAGCGCCTCGAGGTCGCGGCGGACGGTCATGTCGGAGACGCCGAGCGCCCGCACCAGCTCGCGGACCCGCACGGCGCCGTGGGCCTGGATCTGCTCCAGGATCGCGTGCCGCCGCTGCGCGGCGAGCGGCGTCGCGTCGGAATCGGAGAGAGCGCTCATGAACCCACAGAGTTTCCGTCGTATTCGATCATCGATCAACAGCGTACATCCGCATTTCCCCACGATGTGCGGGAAGGCCCGGCGGACGAACACTCCCTGAGACGTGGGTTTTTGTTCGGTATAGGGAGGGCAGATGTCACATCTCGCACGTCGGTTTGCTCTCGTCTCGGCGTTCGTGCTGCTGTTCGCGCTTCCGGCCGCCTCGGCCGCGAAGACGTCGGCGCCCACGACCGTCAAGGCGGGCTGCGAGCTCTCGGTGTTCTCGTGGTGGACGGGCGGCGGCGAAGCCGCCGGCCTCGCCAAGCTGATCAACATCTGGAACGCGCAGCACAAGTCGTGCCCGTTCAAGAACGAGACGGTGGCCGGCGGCGCCGGCACGAACGCGAAGGCCGTCCTGGCCCAGCGGCTGGCGGCGCACAACCCGCCCGACTCGTTCCAGGGCCACGCCGGCAAGGAGCTGCTCGACTACATCAAGGCCGGGCAGGTCGTCCCGATCGACTCCATCTACAAGGAGTACGGGTTCGACAAGATCATGCCCAAGTCGCTGATCTCGCAGATCACGTACAAGGGCCACCTCTACTCGGTGCCGGTGAACATCCACCGCGCCAACGTGCTCTGGTACAACCCGCGGATCCTGGCGAAGGCCGGGATCAAGACGGCGCCGACCACGTGGGCGCAGTTCATCGCCGACCTGAAGGCCGTCAAGGCGAAGGTGCCCGGCGTCACCCCGCTCTCCCTCGGTGAGCAGTGGACGCAGAAGCACCTGTTCGAGACCGTCCTCATCTCCACGCTCGGCCCCTCCGGCTGGAACAAGCTGTGGACGAAGGGCGGCAACTGGAACTCCGCCGGCGTCAAGACGGCGATCGCCCGCTTCGACGACCTGCTGGAGCACTACACGAACTCCGACGCCGCCTCGCTCACGTGGCAGGACGCCGGCAAGCTCGTGATCGACGGCAAGGCCGCCTTCAACATCATGGGCGACTGGCAGGACGGGTACTTCAGCGGCACCACCAAGGGCGGCAACCTGGCGAAGAAGCCGGGCGTCGACTACAAGTGGGCCGCGGTCCCGGGCACCGACGGCGTGTACGACTGGCTCTCCGACAGCTTCACGCTGCCGAAGGGCGCGCCGCACCCCGCCGTCGCGAAGCAGTGGCTCGCCTTCCTCGGCTCCCAGAAGGCGCAGGACACGTTCAACCCGGTGAAGGGCTCGATCCCGGCCCGGCAGGACGCGAAGACGAGCCTCTACGGCCCGTACCTGAAGTGGGCGCTGACGCAGTGGAAGTCCGACACGCTCGTCGGCTCGCTCACCCACGGCGTGGTCGCGTCGAACGCCTGGAACTCGGCCATCGACACGGCGCTGGGCGTCTTCGTCCAGACCCACGAGTCGTCGACGTTCCAGAAGGCGCTCGTCGCCGCGCACGGCAAGAACGCGTAAGGAAGGAGATGGCTGCAGACCTGACGCCAGTCGCAGACGCCGGAGCGGGACGGTGAGGCGGATCCGCAGGTGGGGCCCCGGGCTCCTCCTGGTCTCTCCCTCGATCGTCCTGATCGCGGTGTTCGTCTACGGGCTCATCGGCTGGAACGTGAGGGTGAGCCTCAGCAACTGGCGTCAGGCGCAGCCGCACTACCACTACGCGGGCGCCCAGGCCTACCGCGACCTGAACGAGGACACGGTCTGGTGGGGCTGGAACGTCAAGCACCTCGTGATCTTCACGGCGGTGTTCATCGTCGGGACGCTGATCGTCGGCTGGACGCTCGCGTTCCTGCTCGACAAGGGCGTGCGCGGCGAGGGGTTCTTCCGCGCCGTCTACCTGTTCCCGATGGCGGTGTCGTTCATCGCCTCCGGGATCGTGTGGCGCTGGCTGATGAACCCGGCGCCGGGCGACCGCGAGACGGGGCTGAACGCGATCTTCGACAAGCTCGGCCTGCACGCGCTCGCGAACCAGTGGTACCTCGGCCAGAACTGGGGGATGGCGGCGATGGCGATGCCGGCGATCTGGGCGCTCTCCGGCTACGTGATGGCGCTCTTCCTCGCCGGCTTCCGCGGCGTCCCGGAGGAGCTGCGCGAGGCGGCGCGGATGGACGGCGCCTCCGAGCTGCGCGTCTACCGGCACGTCGTCTTCCCGCACCTGCGGCCGGTGACGCTCGCGGCCCTGATCATCCTCGGCCACATCTCGATCAAGGTCTTCGACCTGATCGTCGCGATCGGCGGCAAGCAGGTGGTGACGATGGTCCCGGCCGTCTACATGTGGATCAACATCTACGACGCGCACGACTACGCGAAGGGCGCGGCGATCGCGACGCTGCTGCTGCTCGCGATCTCGGTGCTCGTCGTCCCGTACCTCGTCTACACCGTCCGCCAGGAGCGGCAGACGTGAGCGCGGTCGAGGCCGTCGCCGCCGCCCCCGGGCGCCGCCTCCGCCGCCGGCACCGCACGGTCGGCGCGCTGCCGAAGCTGACGGCGCTGCTGATCCTCGCCGTGATCGTGCTGATGCCGGTCTACGTGCTCGTGGTGACGAGCCTGAAGACGGTGACCGAGACCGACGTGTCGCACGCGTGGTCGCTGCCGGGCGTCTGGACGACCGAGGCGTGGTCGGAGGCGTGGCGGCAGCTCTCGCCCTACCTGGAGAACAGCATGGAGCTCGTCATCCCGGCGACCGTGCTGTCCACGTTGCTCGGCTCGCTCAACGGCTTCGTGCTCTCGAAGTGGCGCTTCCCCGGCGCCGACGTCGTCTTCACGTTCTTCCTCTTCGGGATGTTCATCCCGTACCAGGCGGTGATGATCCCGCTCGCGCAGCTGTTCGACCACGTCAGCTTCCCGCAGGGGATCCCGCGCCTGATCTTCGCGCACGTCGTCTACGGGATCCCGATCACGGCGCTGATCTTCCGCAACTACTACGCGACGATCCCGAACGACCTGATGGAGGCGGCGCGCATGGACCGCGCCGGCATGTTCCGGACGTTCTGGTCGGTGGTGCTGCCGATCTCGATGCCGGCGTTCGTCGTCGCCGCGATCTGGCAGTTCACGTCGATCTGGAACGACTTCCTGTTCGCCGTCTTCGTCGTCACCGACCCGAACCAGTGGCCGGTGACGGTCGCGCTCAACAACGTCACCGGCTCGATGGTGACGCCCTACAACCTGCAGATGGCGGCGGCGCTCCTCGCGTCGCTGCCGACGCTCCTCGTCTACGTGCTCCTCGGCCGCTACTTCATGCGCGGGCTGATGGCGGGAGCGCTGAAGGGATAGCCGTGGCGGACATCGTCCTCGAGGAACTGAGCAAGCGCTTCCCGAACGGCTTCGAGGCGGTGAAGCGGCTGTCGCTCGCGATCGGCGAGAGCGAGCTGCTCGTCCTCGTCGGCCCGTCCGGCTGCGGCAAGACGACGGCGCTGCGGATGATCGCCGGGCTCGAGGACATCACCTCGGGCGAGCTGTTCATCGGCGGCCGGCGGATGAACGACGTGCTCGAGCGCGACCGCGACATCGCCATGGTCTTCCAGAACTACGCGCTCTACCCGCACATGACGGTCGCCCAGAACATCGCGTTCTCGCTGCGGCTCGGCAAGGTGCCGAAGCACGAGATCCGCGAGCGCGTGCGGGAGACGGCGACCCTGCTCGGCCTGGAGGGGCTGCTCGACCGCCGGCCGAAGCAGCTCTCGGGCGGCCAGAAGCAGCGCGTCGCGATGGGGCGCGCGATCGTCCGCCAGCCGCAGGTGTTCCTGATGGACGAGCCGCTCTCGAACCTCGACGCGCAGCTGCGCGTCCAGATGCGCGGCGAGATCGAGGCGCTGCAGAAGCGGCTCGGCGTGACCACCGTCTACGTGACGCACGACCAGGTCGAGGCGCTGACGATGGGCGACCGGATCGCCGTGCTGCGCGACGGCGAGCTGCAGCAGGTCGGCGGCCCGGCCGAGGTCTACGACCGGCCGGCGAACCTGTTCGTCGCCGGCTTCATCGGCTCGCCGCCGATGAACCTCGCGCACGGCACCGTCGAGGCGAACGGGGCGACGGCGATCCGGCTCGGCGCGACGACGCTCCCGGTCCCGGACGAGGTCGCCCGCGAGCACGGTCTCGACGCGTACCGAGGCAGGCGGGTCATTGTCGGCGTCCGGCCGGAGGACCTGCACGGCCCGGAGTCCGGCAACGGCCACGGCCCGGCGAGGCTGCCCGCGGCGATCGACCGCGTCGAGTCGGTCGGCGCGAGCCTGCTCGTGCACTTCGCGGTCGACGCGCCGGACGCGAAGAGCGCGGCGCTGGCGGCGATGACGGGCGGCGAGGCGCTCGAGGCGACGCAGCTCGCCGGCGGCGCGGGCAGCTCGTTCTGCGCGAGCTTCGAGCCGAGGAGCGGCATCCGCGTCGGCGACGCGCTCGAGGTCGCGGTCGACACGGCGCGGCTCCACTTCTTCGACCCGGAGACGGAGCGGACGACGCGCCCCTCGTCGCCCTAGGCCCGCAGCACGACCTCGAGCGCCGTCCCGCGGCCGGGGGCCGAGCGCAGCGAGAAGCCGCCCTCGATCGATTCGGCGCGGGCGCGCATGTTCTTCAGGCCCTGGCCGGCGGGCGCGGTCTCACCCTCCTCGAAGCCGGCGCCGTCGTCCCGGATCGTCACGAAGCGCTCGCCCCACGGGCGCTGGCCGATCGTCACCTCGGCCCGGGTCGCGCTCGCGTGCTTGCGGACGTTGCCGAGCCCCTCCTGGACGATGCGGAAGATCTCGATCTGCTCGTCGGGCGCGAGCCGGATCGTCGGGTCGACGTCGAGCTCGACCTCGAGCGCGCCGTCCGCGGTCAGGAAGTCGACGTAGCGGCGGAGCGCCGCGTCGAACGGCGCCGTCCCGCTCGCGGACGACAGCGCGAGGATGGCGAAGCGCGCCTCCTGTTGCGCGAGCGCGGCCGCCTCCTTCAGCCGAGGCACCGCCTCGTCGGGAGACGCGCCCGACTCGAGCATCTGCGCGTGCGTCGAGACGGCGAACAGGTACTGCGCGAGCCCGTCGTGGATCTCCCGCGCGACGCGTGCGCGCTCCTCGGCGACCGCGCGGCCGAACTCGGCGAAGCGGATCGCGCGCCAGGCGCCGACGAGCATCAGCCCGAATGCGAGCAGCCGCAGGAAGTCGCCCTCGGCGACGTACGTGGTGCCGCGGAGCGGCGTGAAGACGAGGTGCAGCGCCGCGAAGAGCTGGAGCGTGAAGCCGAGGGCGAGCCAGCGCGCGAGGTCGTCGCCGCGGCGGCCGAGCCGCAGCCCCCAGCCGACGACCGCGACGAGGTCGATCAGCGCGTTCAGCGCGAGCGTCGTCGTCAGCGCGAACGTCTGCGTCTGTCCGGCCGGCGGCGTCAGCGCGGGGAGCGAGCCGGCGGCGCTGCGCAGCAGCGCCCAGGAGACGAGGACGCCGAAGCAGGCGAGCGCGACCGCGTTCCCGATCGCCCAGTCGCGCGACCGCGTCCGGCCCTTGAGGAACGGCGCCACCGCGGCGAGCGACTGGCCGAGGATGCCGCCGAGGAGCGCCGCCCAGCCCTCCGGCCGCTGCAGCCCGCCGCCGCCGAGCAGCGGCCCGACGGCGAACGCGGCCGCGGTCAGGGAGGTGACGAAGAACCCGCTCGCGAGCAGCAGGTCGGTCCGCCGCCCCTCGACCGAGAAGCGGACGACCGCGAGCAGCGCGACGAGCAGCCCGGCGAGCGCCATCGTCGTCTGCAGCACGATCCGCAGCTGCGGGAGGTCGTACTGCGTGCGCAGGACGGGGTAGGCGATGAAGAGCGCGAGGCTCGCGCCGAGCAGGCAGGTGAGCAGCACCTGGCCGACGAGCCACGACTCGAAATCGGTGCGACGACGGTTCACCGGCACAGGGGTCTTGTCGGCAGATGCGTCGCTGCCGATAAGAGCGACATGCCGACGCGCGTCCTGGTCGTCGACGACCACCCTCTCACCCGCGAGGCGCTCGCCTCCCTTCTCCGCGGCCACGGCTTCGAGGTCGCGGGCCTCGCCGCCGACGGCGCCGAGGCGATCGAGCTCGCCGCGAGCGTCCGGCCGGATCTCGTCCTGCTCGACCTCTCTATGCCGGGCATGGACGGGCTGACCGCCCTGCCGCGGCTCCGCGACGCCGCGCCCGAGTGCGAGGTCGTCGTCCTCACCGCCTCCGGCACCGAGCAGAACCTGCTCGCCGCGATCCGCGGCGGCGCCGCCGGCTACCTCCTGAAGACCGAGCCGCCCGAGCGGATCGCGGCCTTCCTCGACGGCGTCGCCCAGGGCGAGGCCGCGCTCTCGGGGCCGGTCGCGCGCCGGCTGCTCGAGCAGGTGCGGAACGGCAACGGGCGCGGCTCGGGCGTCCCCGACCGGATCGCCGAGCTGCTCTCCGCCCGCGAGGTGGAGGTGCTGCTCCTGCTCGACGAGCACCTCGGCACGGACGAGGTCGCGAAGCGCCTCTTCATCTCCGAGCACACCGTGCGCTCGCACGTGAAGAGCCTGCTGCGCAAGCTCGGCGTCTCGTCGCGCCGCGACGCGCTCGAGCAGCTGGCGCTCGCCCGCGCCGCCTGAGAATCCCCCGGCGCGGGGGATGCGGTTCGCCCGCCGCGGGGCACGAGCCCGCGCGCGCCCGCGCCGATGAGGAGCCAGAGAGCGGCGTACCCCTCCGGGGGGATGGCGATGGAATCGCGGGCGGCCTCGGCGTCGAGGCCGCCCGCGTTTCTGTTCTCAGCCGGACGTGAAGCCGTCGAGCGCGGCGTCGACGAGCCCCGGCAGCGTCTCGATCTCGTAGCCGCCCTCGAGCACCGCGGCGACGCGCGGCGCCATCCGCGCGCAGCGGCGGGCGAGCTCCCGGAAGCCCTCCTCGCTGATCCGCATGTCGGCGAGCGGGTCGTCCGCGTGCGCGTCGAAGCCGGCGGAGACGAGCACGAGCTCGGGCCCGAACCGCGCGACGGCCGGCTCGACCGTGTGCTCGAACGCGCGCAGGTACTCCTCGTCGCCCGAGCCCGCGGACATGGGCACGTTCACGGTCGTCTCGCGCTGGTCGCTCGGGCCGCCGCTCCCCGGGTAGAACGGCCACTGGTGCAGCGAGACGAAGAGGACGGAGTCGTCGTCCTCGAAGATCGCCTGCGTCCCGTTGCCGTGGTGGACGTCGAAGTCGACGATCGCGACCCGCTCGATCCCGAGCCGCCGCTGCGCGGCGCGGGCGGCGACCGCGACGTTGTTGAAGATGCAGAAGCCCATGCCCCGGTCGGCGAGCGCGTGGTGCCCGGGCGGCCGGACGAGCGCGAAGCCGCCGCGGAGCGCCGCCTCGATCGCCGTCCCGGCCGCGAGCCGCGCCGCCTCCCAGGTCGTCTCGGTGCAGACCGTGTCGTAGTCCAGCCAGGTCGGGTCCTCGACCGCAGCGACCCGCCGCACGTGCTCGGCCGTGTGGCAGAGGAGCAGCTCCTCCTCGCTCGCGGCGCGGCCCTCGCTCCACAGGTGCTGGTGGGAGAGGAGCGCCGCCAGCCGCTCCGGCCGCTCCGGGTGGTGGCCGGTCGGATGCAGCCGCGCCATCGCCTCGTGGCTCAGGACGTCGATCGCGCACCTCCGTCCGGGAGCGCGGCGACGCGGCCGGCGACACCGCCGAGGCCGAGCGCGTCGAGGTGGGAAGACGCCTCCGCCCAGGTTGGTGGGGTTTCTTCGAGGGGAGGAAGGGGGGCGGAGGCGTCCATCTGCGCGATTCGCCGGTACAGCCGCAAGTCCTCCGCCTCCGCCGCGAAGCGCCCGTCCGCGAGCGCCGCCTCGAGCGAGCCGTACTGCGCGAGCAGCTCCGCCGCCTTCTTCGGGCCGACGCCGCGCGCGCCCGGCAGCTTGTCGGACGGGTCGCCGCGGAGGGCGATCAGGTCGGGCACCTGCTCCGGCTCGACGCCGTACAGCTCCCGCACCTCGGCGGGCCCGACCCGCGACAGCTCGCTCACGCCCTTCGTCGGCCGGAGGATCGTGACGCGCTCGCTGACGAGCTGGAACGAGTCGCGGTCGGAGGTCGCGACGAGCACCGGGCCCGGCCACGCACGCGCCGCGGCGGCGAGGAAGTCGTCGGCCTCGTAGCCGGCCGCCTTCGCGACGAGGAACCCCATCGCGGCGACGAGCTCCGGCAGCAGCTCGAGCTGCTCGAGGATCGACTCCTCGAACACGCGCCCGGACTGGTACGGCGCGAACGCCTCGTGCCGGTAGGTCGGCGTCGAGAGCGTGTCCCAGGCGACGAGCACCGCGTCCGGCCGCTCCTGCTCCCAGAGCCGGGTCAGCATGTTCGTGAAGCCGACGACCGCGTTCAGCCGGATCGACTTCGGGAGCGCGTGGTAGGCGCGGTGCGCGAACGAGTCGCCGTCGACCGCGAGCAGCACGCCGACGCTCACAACAGCGCCGCCTCCAGCTCGTCGATCCGCGCCATCAGCCGGTCGGTCGCCTCCTGGGCCGCGTCGCGGACGACCTCGGCGTCGCGCAGGTCGTCGAGCGCGACCGGCTCGCCGTAGACGACCCGCAGCGGCCCGAGCCGCAGCAGCCGGTCGGTGCCCGAGACCGCCGCCGGCACGAGCGGGACGCCCGCCTCGAGCGCGATCCGGGCCGCGCCCGACCGGGGGCGCGCCTCGTGGCGCTTGACGAGGCCCTTCCGCCGCCGCGTCCCCTCCGGGAACATCGCGATCACGTGCCCCTCGCGCGCGAGCCGCACCGCCGTCTCGATCGCCTCGACGTCCGCCTGACCCCGGCGCACCGGGAACGCGCCCGCGCCGTTCAGCACGATCGTGAGCGGGAACCAGTACAGCTCCGACTTGGCCATGAAGCGGAGGAAGCGCCGCGGCCAGAGCGGCAGCCCGAGCGGCCAGGGGTCGAGGCTCGAGACGTGGTTGCACGCGAGGACGTAGCCGCCGGCCGCCGGCAGGTGCTCGCGGCCGCGCGCCCGCAGCCGGAAGAGGCCGTAGAGGAAGGGCCAGGAGAGGGCAGCGACGAGGTTGTAGACGGCGCTCGGACGCATGGCTCCAGTATCCAGTGTCCGGAAGAGCCACGTTGGAGGCTCGAGTCCGGCTCGCTATCGTGACGCGCCGTGAGCAAGCGGCTCGTCATCGTCGAGTCCCCCGCCAAGGCGAAGACCATCGCCGGCTACCTCGGCGACGGCTTCGTCGTCGAGTCGAGCGTCGGCCACATCCGCGACCTGCCCGAGCGCGCGTCGGACATCCCGAAGGAGGAGCGCGCCAAGTACGGCGGCGCCCTCGGGATCGCCGTCGACCGCGACTTCGAGCCGTACTACATCGTCGACCAGGACAAGCGGACGAAGATCGCCGACCTGAAGAAGCTGCTCCGCGACTCGGACGAGCTCCTGCTCGCGACGGACGAGGATCGCGAGGGCGAGGCGATCGCCGCGCATCTCGTCGAGGTGCTGCAGCCGAAGGTGCCGGTGCGGCGGATGGTCTTCCACGAGATCACGCGCGACGCGATCCGGAGCGCGCTCGACGAGACGCGGGAGATCGACGCGCGGCTGGTCGACGCGCAGGAGACGCGGCGCGTCCTCGACCGGCTCTACGGCTACGAGGTCTCGCCCGTCCTCTGGAAGAAGGTGATGCGCGGCCTCAGCGCAGGGCGCGTCCAGTCGGTCGCGACGCGGCTCGTGGTCGAGCGCGAGCGCGAGCGGCGCGCCTTCGTCCCCGCCGGCTGGTGGGACCTGCTCGCGACGTTCGATCCGGAGTCGTTCCAGGCGCGGCTCGTCGGCCTCGGCGGGAAGCGGGTCGCCCAGGGACGCGACTTCGACGACCGCGGGCAGCTGAAGGGCGACGCCGTCGTCCTCGACGAGGCGGGCGCGCGCGAGCTGGCCGAGCGGCTGCGCGACGAGAGCTTCGCGGTCTCGCGCGTCGAGCGGAAGCCGTACGTGCGCCGCCCGAGCGCGCCGTTCATGACCTCGACGCTGCAGCAGGAGGCGAGCCGCAAGCTGCGGTTCACGGCGCAGACGACGATGCGGATCGCCCAGCGCCTCTACGAGAACGGCTACATCACCTACATGCGCACCGACTCGACGACGCTGTCGGAGTCGGCGCTCGCGGCCGCGCGCTCGCAGGCGGCGTCGCTGTACGGGCCCGAGTACGTGCCGGAGGCGCCGCGCCGCTACGAGCGCCGGGTGAAGAACGCGCAGGAGGCCCACGAGGCGATCCGCCCGTCGGGCGACACGTTCCGCACGCCGCAGCAGGTGCAGCGGGAGCTGTCCCGCGACGAGCACGCGCTCTACGAGCTGATCTGGATGCGGACGGTCGCGTCGCAGATGAAGGACGCGCAGGGCCAGACGGTCTCGCTGCGGATCGAGGGCGGCGGCGCGGAGTTCGGCGCCAGCGGCACGGTCATCACCTTCCGCGGCTTCCTCGCCGCCTACGAGGAGGGCCGCGACGAGACGCCCGGAGGCGACGACGAGGAGCGGCGGCTGCCGAACCTGGCCGAGGGCGACGCGGTCGAGCTGCGCGAGCTCGAGCCGCAGGGCCACGAGACGAGCCCGCCGGCGCGCTACACGGAGGCGACGCTCGTCCGCACGCTCGAGGAGCTCGGCATCGGCCGGCCGTCCACGTACGCGTCGATCCTCGGCACGATCCTCGACCGCGGCTACGTCTTCAAGAAGGGCACCGCGCTCGTCCCGTCCTTCCTCGCGTTCGCGGTCGTCGGCCTGCTCGAGCAGCACTTCGGCCAGCTGGTCGACTACGACTTCACGGCGCGGATGGAGGACGACCTCGACCGGATCGCGGCCGGCGACGAGGAGCGCACGCGCTGGCTGCAGCGCTTCTACTTCGGGGACGGCGCGCCGGACGGCGCGGACGGCGCCGCGGTCCCCTCGCCGGGCGCCGACGGCGGCACGTCCAGCGTCGGCCTGCACGCGCTCGTCTCGGATCTCGGCGGGATCGACGCGCGCGAGGTCAACTCGATCGAGATCGGCGACGGGATCGTCCTCCGCGTCGGCCGCTACGGCCCCTACCTCGAGGACGGCGAGGGCCGCCGCGCGAGCGTCCCGGACGACACGGCGCCGGACGAGCTGACCGTCGAGCGCGCCCGCGAGCTGCTCGACCAGCCCTCCAGCGACCGAAGCCTCGGCGTCGACCCGGCGACCGGGCACGAGATCGTCGCCCGCACCGGCCGCTACGGCCCGTACGTCACCGAGGCGCTGCCCGAGGACGCGACCGAGAAGCCGCGCACGTCCTCGCTCTTCAAGTCGATGGCGCTCGACACGGTCACGCTCGAGGACGCGCTGCGGCTGCTCGAGCTGCCGCGCGTGGTCGGCGTCGCCGAGGACGGGGAGGAGGTCGTGGCGCGCAACGGCCGCTACGGCCCCTACGTCCAGAAGGGCAAGGAGTCCCGCTCGCTCGAGTCGGAGGAGCAGCTGCTGACGATCTCGCGCGACGAGGCGCTGGCCGTGCTCGCGCAGCCGCGGCAGCGGCGGGGCCAGCGCGCGGCGGCGGCGCCGCTGAAGGAGCTCGGCCCGGATCCGGTGAGCGGGAAGCCGATCGTCGTCAAGGAGGGCCGCTTCGGCCCGTACGTCACCGACGGCGAGACGAACGCGAGCCTCCGTCGAGGCGACGACCCCGAGACCATCGCCGTGGAGCGCGCCGTCGAGCTCCTCGCCGAGCGCCGCGCGAAGGGGCCGGCCAAGAAGCCCGCCCGCCGCCGGCGTTCCTAACATTGGCGGCGACGGAGGCGTCTGAGGAATACGGAACCGCTGCGGCGCGTTCGATCCGAGGGATCCGCGCGCGGTTCCTCTGGCAATCGGAGGACTCCCCTCCTACAGTGCGAAGGTTGGCTGACGACTTCGAGGCAGGACCGAAAGGACTGAGAGGACCCTGACGCAGAACCAGCTGCAGGAATTGCTCGAGTCGGATCAGATCCGCGCGATCGTCGAGGGCGCGGAGGATCGCGGCTACGTCGAGCCGGCCGAGCTCGAGGCGTTCGCCGCCGAGCTCGAGCTGAGCGACCAGGAGGTCGAGGAGCTCACCCGCGAGCTCGAGCGCATCGGTCTCGAAGTCGGCATGCCGGTCGCAGCCGAGGACGGCGCGACGGCGAAGCCGAAGGCGGACGCGGAGACGGAGGCGGAGGCCGAGCCCGAGCCGGCCGTCGCGGTGCGCGCGGAGATCTCCGGCGCCGCCGACTCGCTCCAGCTCTTCCTCGCCGACGTCGGCCGCCACAAGCTGCTGACCGCGGCCGAGGAGGTCATGCTCGCGAAGCAGATCGAGCGCGGCGACCCGACCGCGAAGCGGCGGATGATCGAGTCGAACCTGCGTCTCGTCGTGTCGATCGCGAAGGGCTACCGCGGTCTCGGCGTCCCGTTCCTCGACCTGATCCAGGAGGGCACGCTCGGCCTCAACCGCGCGGTCGAGAAGTTCGACTGGCGCCGCGGCTACAAGTTCTCGACGTACGCGACCTGGTGGATCCGCCAGTCGGTGCAGCGCGCGGTCGCGAACCACGCGCGCACGATCCGCGTCCCCGTCCACGTCGTCGAGCGCCAGCAGAAGCTGTCGCGCGCGGCGCGCCGGCTCGAGGTCGAGCTGGGCCGCGAGGCGACGAAGGAGGAGCTGGCCGAGGCGACCGGGCTGCCGATGCAGCACGTCGACGAGGCGCTCGGCGCCGCCCACGCGTCCGTCTCGCTGAACCAGACGGTCGGCGCGGACGACGAGGGCGAGCTCGGCGACCTGTTCGCCGACCGCGAGGCGGCCGATCCGTTCGACGAGGCGGAGGAGTCGCTCCGCCGCCAGGGCGTGCGGCGCGCGCTCGAGGCGCTCCCGGAGCGGGAGCGCCGCATCCTCGAGCTGCGGTTCGGCTTCGACGGCGAGCCGTGGACGCTCGAGGCGATCGGGAACGAGCTCGACCTGACGCGCGAGCGTGTCCGCCAGCTCGAGGGCCAGGCGCTCGCCCGGCTCGGCGCGCTGCGCGACCTGATCTCCGTCGCGGCGTAGGTCTCACGGCATGTCGGTGGCGAGCGTCGCCCAGCCGAAGGCGGGCTCGCCGACCGGCGTCCCGTCGAGCGGGTCGTAGAACTCGTTGAAGCCGTGCCGCTCGGCGAGCTCGCGCGAGCGGTCGCCGAGGGTGCGCGCGAGGTCGTCGTACCCGCGCTCGGCGAGCCCGTGGGCGAGCAGCCAGTTCGTGTTCATCGAGAGCGGCCCTCGCCAGATCAGGCGCAGGCCCCAGAGCCGGCTGTCGCGGCTGAACGTCGGCTCGTCGAGCGCGACGGAGGGGACCGGGTAGGCGGGCCAGAACCGGCGCGGGTCGGTCAGGTTCGCGACCAGCCGCTCGACGTGCTCGTCGGGGAGCCCGGGCAGCGCGAGCGGCGTGAGCGCCGAGATCGTCTTCACCTGCGTGCGCGCCTCGCCGTTCCCGCAGAGGTCGTGGAAGAGCCCGGTCGCGGGATCCCACGACTTGGCGACGAGCGCCTCGACGACGTGCGCGGCGCGCTCCTCGGCGGTCGCGGCGACCGCCTCGTCGCCGGCCGACCGCGCCAGCCGCGCGAGCGCGTGCAGCGCGCGGCCGTAGATCGCGTTGACGAGCACCGACTCCTGGTGCGCGTCGCCGCGGAAGACGCGGGCGAGGTCGTAGCCGCAGACGCGCGCGCGGAGCTGCGGGCGGCGCAGCCGGACGAAGACCATCGGCCCGCGCCGCGCCCGCCGGCCGCCCTGCCAGATCGGGCTGAAGTCGAGCCCGGTCTCGAACTGGGAGATGACGGAGAGGAGCCCGTCCCGGTCCGGGTCGCGCTCGCGGGCGAGGTGCTCGTGGTAGGCGACGAGCTTCGGCAGCAGCCGGCGTGCGTACGCAGCGCCGCCGCCCGCCTCCGCGATCCGCTCGACCGCGAGCGCGAGCACGGGCGGCTGGATGACCTCGGTCGTCAGCGGCTTCCGCCACGGGTGGCCGGCGCTCTCCATGTAGTGCCACCACTTCCAGAGCGAGATCCGCCGCTGGTCCCAGAAGACGACGTGAGGGACGAACCCGGACGGTCGCTGCCACTCGAGGAGCGCGTCGAGCTCCTCGGCGGCTCGCCGCCAGTCGAAGCGCGACCAGACGACGGCGTGGAAGCAGGAGTCCCAGAACCACTGGAACGGGTACTGCCGCCGGGACGGGACGGTGAAGCGGCCGCTGCGTCCGGCGAGCCGGCGGCTGCGGGTGTTGGCGTGCAGCAGCGCGAGCGCCCGCCGGTCGAGGGAGGTGTCGATCGTGCGCTCGAGGATCGCCATGGACGGGCGATGCCCGCTGCGTTCAGGCGTCGAACAGCGCCGGCCCGAGCGGCGGCGTCGCCTCCCGCCGCGGCGGCGCCGGCGCGTGCGCGCGAGCGAGCCCCTGCGCCGCGCGCAGGATCGCCTCGCGCTCGAGCCCGACGACGCGCAGCTCGGGCGGCGGCTGCCGCAGGAACGTCGCGAGCAGGAGCAGCTCGTCGAGGCTCTCCACCCCCTCCGCGCCAAGTAACAGACTGTTACTAGCTTCGGCGGCGCGGCGCGCGGCGGCGAGGCCGGCCTCGACCTCGAGCGCGGCCCCGCCCCCCGGCGGGAGCGTCCGCTCGGCCGCGATCGTCCCGCCGGCGACGAAGTACGCGCGGACGTGCTCCGCCTCCGCGGCGGGGACGAGCAGGCAGCGCGCGAGCGCTCGCGCAGCAGAAAACCGCTGCACTTCGCGGCAAACGCGCTCGAGCGCGTCGATGCGGTCACGCAGCCGCGCCGCGTCCTCGAACCGGCGTGCGTCGGCGAGCTCCTCGAGCCGGCGGCGGAGCCGCGGGAACGCCGCCGCGGGCCGCGCGAGGTCGTCCGGGGAGAGTGCCCGCGCCGCGAGCTGAGCCGTCCGTCGCGACCGAATCGGGCCAAGTAACAGACTGTTACTTGGCGGTTTCGGGGTCGAGACGACGGCGTCGCCGCGCGCCCGGAGCCACACGTAGCGGTCGGGGCGGGCGACGCGGGCGTTCGCAGGCGGGCGGAGCTCGCGGATCAGGCGCAGCTCCTCGAGCGCTGCTTCGAGCTCGGAGCCGAGGACGCGCCACTCGATCCGCTCGACCGCGGCGAGGGCCGCCTCCACCGCGGGACGCTGGCGGTCGCTGCGGAAGTAGGAGCGGAGGCGGGCGCGCAGATCCCGGGCCCGGCCGACGTAGAGCAGCTGCTCGTTGCGGTCGCGGAACAGGTAGACGCCGGGCCGCGGCGGGGCTCCGTGGGCGAGGTGGCGCTTGTCGAGGACGCGGCGGGTCCGGGTCGCCGCGAGCCGCGCGAGGTCGGCGACCGTCCGCGCGCCGCGCTCCTGCGCGAGCCCGATCAGGACGAGCAGCACCTCGGCCGTCGCCTGCGCGTCCGGAAGCGCCCGGTGGCACGGACGCACCGAGGTGCCGACGAACCACGAGAGCTGCGCGAGGCTCGCGCGCGGCACCCGGCCGGCGAGCAGGCGGCGCGCCAGCCCGACCGTGTCGACGACCGGCGCGGCGATTCGCGACCCGGTGAGGCGCTCGGTCTCGCGGTCGAGGAAGGCGAGGTCGAAGCGCGCGTTGTGGGCGACGAGCACGGCGTCGCCGGCGAAGTCGAGGAAGCGCCGGACCGCCACCGCGGGCGGCGGCGCGGAGCGGAGCTGCGCGTCGCGGAGGCCGGTGATCGCGGCCGCGCCGGCGGCCATCCGCATCCCGGGGTTGACCAGCGTCTCGAACTCCGCCTCGACCTCGAGCCGCCGGATACGCACGGCGCCGATCTCGCAGATCCCGGACTGCCCCGGCCGGAGCCCCGTCGTCTCGAGGTCGACGACGACGTAGGTCGCCTCCTCGAGCAGCAGCTCCTCGCCGGGCGGCCGGGCGAGCGCGACCGCGTCGCCGTTCCAGGCGAGGCGCGCGTCCGCCTCGACGACCTCGGCGAGCAGGGAGCGGGCGAGTGCGACCGGCGCCTGCCGGAGCGCGAACAGCCGCCGCGCCGCCTCCTCCGCGACGACCGGGCCGCGCCGCTCCTCCACCAGCTCGACCAGCCGGTCGGCCGCGTCTAGCCTCAGCTGCATGCCCGACAGCCTAGGCGAACATACGTTCGCCGTCCATCTCGCCCCGCTCCGCGCCGAGCCGCGCGAGGACGCGGAGCGGGTGACGGAGGCGCTGCCCGGCGAGCCGCTCCGGGTCGAGGAGCGACGCGACGGCTGGGCGCGCGTCCGCACCGCCTACGGCTACCCGGGCTGGGTGCGCGAGGCCGATCTCGGCGGCTCGCCCGACCCCTACTGGCTCGAGCCGACCGCGTCCGACCCGGTCGCCCACGCGCGCACGCTCCTCGGCGCGCCCTACCGCTGGGGCGGCATGACCGCGGCGGGAATCGACTGCTCCGGGCTCGTACACATGAGCTTCCGGGCGTGCGGCGTCCTCGTCCCGCGCGACGCCGACGAGCAGGAGGCGGCGGGCGTCCCGGTGGCCGACGGCGACGAGCTGCCGGGCGACCTCGTCACCTACGGCGGCCCGAGCGGGGCGGACCACGTGGCCCTCTGGCTCGGCGGCGGACGCGTCCTGCACGCGACCGGGAGGGCCGGCGTCAGGGCGGTCGTGGAGGAGGTCGAGCCGCCCGAATTGCGGGCCCGGCGCCGGGCGGTCGTCCGACTTCGTCAGTTCTAACTAGATTCCGAGCCCCGTCGTCTGGAAGAATGCCGCCGCGAAGGCGCCGGTCGGCCTTGGCCACTCCTAGAGAGAATCGATCCCCGGGGAGGTATCGAGTTGAAGCGAAGTCAGCGGTGGAAGTGGCTGGTCTCCGCTGCCGCTCTTTCCGCGACCGTCGTGCTCGTGGCGACGGCTTGCGGTGGCGGCGGTGGCAGCAGCAGCGCGACCACGAGCGGAGGCGGCGCGACCACGAGCGCCTCGTCCTCCGGCAAGAGTTTTGCGAACTTCCGGATCGCGTACGACACCGGCATCGACTTCCTCGATCCGGCCCTCTCGTACACCGTGCAGGGCTGGGCGATCATGTGGAACGTCTACCTGCCGCTGCTCGGCTACAAGCACGTGAACGGCCCGGACGGCGCGACCCTCGTGCCGTACCTCGCCAAGTCCCTGCCGCAGGTCTCGTCCGACGGCAAGACGTACACGTTCCAGCTGCGTGACGGCCTCAAGTACTCGGACGGCACGCCGATCAAGGCGAGCGACTTCAAGTCGACGATCGAGCGCGACTACGCGGTCGACTCGCCGGGCGTCGGCTTCTTCGGCGGCATCGTCGGCGCCGACGCGTGCAGCTCGAACCCGAAGTCGTGCGACATCACGGGCATCACGGCCGACGACGCCAGCGGCAAGATCACGATCAAGCTGACGGCGCCGCAGGGCGACTTCCAGAACATCCTCGCCACCGAGTTCGCGGCGCCGCTGCCCGCGAGCACGCCCGCGAAGGACCAGTCGACGACGCCGGCGCCGTCGACCGGCGCGTACATGATCAAGTCGTACGCGCCGAACAAGCAGGCGATCGTCGTCCGCAACCCGCAGTGGCAGACGAACAAGGCGGCGGGGATCACCGCCGTGCCCGACGGCAACCCGGACAAGATGACGATCGAC
>DASSNM010000056.1:0-19169 GCA_035688025.1 Gaiellaceae bacterium
CGACGGCGGCGTGATGGTCACCGCCTCGCACAACCCGAAGGAGTACACGGGGATGAAGATCGTGCGGCGCGGCGCGCTGCCGGTCGGCGGCGAGTCGGGGCTGCTCGAGGTGCGCGACCGCGCGCTCGCCGGGCCGGGAGCCGACGCGGGCGCCGCCGGCGAGATCCACGCCTACGACGTCTGGCCGGAGTACGTCGAGCGGGTGCTGTCCTTCGTGGACGTGTCCGCCGTGCGGCCGCTGCGCGTCGTCGTCGACGCGGCGAACGGCATGGCGGGAACGATGCTGCCGCCGATCCTGGAGCGCCTGCCGGTGGAGGCGATCCGCTGCTTCTTCGAGCCGGACGGCTCGTTCCCGAACCACGAGCCGAACCCACTGCTCCCCGAGAACCGCGAGTTCATCGTGCGGCGGACGCTGGAGGAGGGCGCCGATCTCGGGGTCGCGTTCGACGGCGACGCGGATCGCTGCTTCTTCGTCGACGACGCCGGCGACTTCGTCCCGGGCGACTTCGCGACCGCGCTGCTCGCGGAGGCGGTGCTGGAGAAGGAGCCGGGCGCGAAGGTGATCTACGACGTGCGGGCGAGCTGGGCGGTGCCGGAGACGATCGAGCGCGCCGGCGGGGTGGCGCTCGTGAACCGGGTCGGGCACGCGTTCATCAAGCACCGGATGCGCAAGGAGGACGCCGCCTTCGGCGGCGAGGTGTCCGGGCACTACTACTTCCGCGAGTTCTCGCAGGCCGACTCGGGCGTCGTCCCGTTCCTGCTCATGCTCGAGCTCGTGTCGAAGCGCGGCCGCAAGCTGTCGGAGCTGCTCGCGCCGCTGCGGGAGCGGCACTTCATCACCGGCGAGATCAACACGCCGGTCGCCGACGTGGCGCTGAAGCTGCAGGAGCTGAAGGAGCGCTACGCGCCCGAGGGACGCGTCTCGCACCTGGACGGGATCTCCGTCGAAGCCGACGACTGGCACTTCAACGTGCGCCCGTCGAACACGGAGCCGCTGCTCCGCCTGAACCTCGAAGCGCGGAGCCGCGAGCTGATGGAGCGCAAGCGCGACGAGGTGCTCGCGCTGATCAGGTCGTAGCGAGCGCCATCGTCGGCACGACGAGGCCCCGCTCCTCGAAACGCTTCACCAAGTCCAGCGTGTCAGACACCGGGACACGTCCCGAACGGACAATCGTCTCGAGCTCGGCCCTGGCCGCGGCCAGTCGGTCGCTGAAGAGCCCGAGCACGAACCCCACGTCGAGCCAGGCCGGCGCCGGCTCGAGTCCCATCGTCGCCCGATAGCTGCTGTCGCGCCAATCGGCGGGATCCTCCACCGCGTACGCGGCGTATGGGTTCCGGTTCACGTAGGCGATGGACGAGATCAGATGCGCGTCTGAGGCGAGCTCGACGCTGAAGAAGCGATTCTGGAACAGGTGTCCGGTTCGGCCGTGGCGGCGATTGATCGTGCGTGCGTGACCGCTGAGAAGTTCCTGCATGGCCGACGAGACGTTCGCAAGCCGCGACCGCAGGACGAAGTGGGCGTGGGTCGTCATCAGGCACCACGCGTTGAACTCGAGCTCGTGCTTCTCGGCGATCTGGGCGAGACGAATCCGAAAGATCCGACGGTCGATCGCGTCGCGGACGATCGGCTCCCGGTTGTTGCCCCTCGCGACGACGTGGTAGCGCGCTTCCGGGTCGATCAGCCTCAGCGGATGTCCCACGATCCGACGGTAGGTTCACCGGCCGCGCCCGTCCAGCGAATTGACGGAGTTGCGACACATTCGTTCGGGTGTCTGACACCGGGACATGTCCCGACGGGACAGGTGCGTAGGATCAAGCGCGTGACCGATGCCACGCTGTTCAAGTTCTCGGCGCGGACGCGGGTCGGGTTCTCCGACACCGACGCGCAGGGGATCGTCTACTACGGGCGCTACAACCCGTACTTCGACCTCGCGCGCGTCGAGTACCTGCGCTCGCTCGGGCTGCTCGGGCGGCGCGACGGCGGGGACTTCGTCATGCGCGCGAACGACGTCGAGTACTTCGCGCCCGCCGTCTTCGACGACGAGATCGAGGTCTTCGCGCGCGTGAAGCGGATCGGCCGGACGAGCGTCACGTTCGAGTTCGCCGCCCACCGGCTCCCCGACGACGTGCTCATGGTCACCGCGCACCAGACGCTCGTCTACGTCGACCTCGCCGAACGGCAGGCGCGTCCCGTCCCGGACGAGTTCCGCGCCCCGGTCGTCGCCTTCGAGGGGGCCGATGTCGACGCCTAGCCCGACCGGCGCGCTCGAGGCGGTCGACCGGATCCTCAACCGCGGCGGCGACGCCGACGACGTCCTCCGCGACGTCGTCGCGGCGCTGCACGAACGCGGCGGCTACGCCTGGGCCGGGATCTTCTTCGTCGAGGGCGACGCGCTCGTCCTCGGCCCTGCCGCCGGAGAGCCCGACGAGCCCCGCCGCCGGCGCGTCCCCGTGCGCTGGCAGGGCGAGACGATCGCGGAGCTCGCGGTCGACGGCGAGGCGCCCGGCGACGACGCCGTCCTCGAGCGCGTCGCCGTCCTCGTCTCGGGCCATTGCCTCGTCGGCTGGGACACCGGCGGCGAGACCTGGGAGTCCTGATCCGTCCCTCGAACGAGGGAGCGGCGCCGCTCAACCATGCGGCGATCCCTCGAACGAGGTACCCCCTCCCTCCCGGGACCTGATCCCTCGAACGAGGGAAGCTAGGACGGCGTGACGCGGTAGGCGTCGAAGACCGCCTCTACGTTGCGCAGCGAGGCGAGCAGCGCCCGCAGGCCCTTCACGTCGCCGACCTCTGCGACGTACCAGTTCCGCGCCATCTGGTCCTCGACCGTGCCGCCGTACGAGACGATGTTCGCGCCGTGCTCGGCGAACGTCCGAGCCACGTCCTCGAGCAGGCGCGGGCGGTCCCACGAGTCGACCGCGATCTGGACGCGGAAGCTCTGCGAGCCGCCGCCGTCCCACTCGACCGGCGTGAACCGCTCCGGGTTGCGCCGCAGCGCCCGCACGTTCGGGCAGTCGTCGCGGTGGATCGTGATCCCCTTGCCGAGCGAGATGTAGCCGACGATCTCGTCGCCGGGCACCGGCGTGCAGCATTTCGCGAGGCGCACGAGCACGTCCTCGACGCCGACGACCCGGATCCCGTACGTGTCGCTGCCGACCGCGTCGCGCGCTCGCGGCTGCTTGCGCGGGACGACCTCCTCCGGCGCCACCTCGTCGACCTTCAGCTGCTGCAGCACCTTGTCGACGATCTTCGAGGCGGTCAGCTTCCCCGAGCCGAGCGCGAGATAGAAGTCCTCCGCCTTCTTGTAACCCGACTCGCGGATCACGCCCGCGAGCACCGCCGAGCCCGCGAGCTTCTTGTACGGGAGGTTCTGCGCCTTGAGCGCGTGCTCGAGCGACTCGCGCCCCTTCGCCTCCAGGTCCTCCTTCTGCTCGCGCGAGAAGAACTGGCGGATCTTGTTGCGGGCGCGCGACGACGCGACGAGCGAGAGCCAGTCGCGGGACGGGCCGCGGCCCGCCTTCGCGGTCAGGATCTCGACCCGGTCGCCGCTGCGCAGCCGGTAGTGGAGCGGGACGATGCGGCCGTTCACCTTGGCGCCGACGGTGCGGTGGCCGACGTCGGTGTGGACGGCGTAGGCGAAGTCGATCGGGGTCGCGCCCGACGGCAGCGTCTTCACCTCGCCCTTCGGCGTGAAGACGAACACCTCCTCGTCGAACAGGTCGGTGCGGAAGCTCTTGACGAACTCGCGCGCGTCGGCCTCGTCGGCGTGGATGTCCATCAGCTGCCGCACCCAGGCGCTCCACTCGTCGTCGGCGCGCCGCGAGGAGACGCGGCCGTCGCGCGTGTACGCCCAGTGGGCGGCGACGCCGAGCTCGGCCGTCTCGTGCATCTCGCGCGTCCGCACCTGGATCTCGAGCGGCCGCCCTTCCGGCCCGATCACGGTCGTGTGCAGGGAGCGGTAGCCGTTGAACTTCGGCATCGCGACGTAGTCCTTGAACCGGCCCGGCATCGGCTTCCAGAGCGAGTGGATCAGGCCGAGCGCGCCGTAGCAGTCGCGTGTGCCCTCCTCGCCGCCGCGTTCGACGATCACGCGCATGGCCGTGAGGTCGTAGATCTCGTTGAACTCGCGGCCCTTCTTCACCATCTTGTCGTAGATCGAGTAGAAGTGCTTCGCGCGCCCGGAGATCTCGGCCGGGATGTCGACCTTGTCGAGCTCGCGGCGGAGCACGTCCGCCGCCTCGGCGACGTGACCCTCGCGGTCGGCGCGCCGCTCGGCGACCATCGTCTTGATCTCCTCGTACTTGCGCGGGTGCAGCGTCTGGAAGGCGAGGTCCTCGAGCTCCCACTTGAGGGCGTGGATGCCGAGCCGGTGCGCGAGCGGCGCGTAGACCTCGAGCGCCTCCTTCGACTTCTGGATCTGCTTCTGCTTGCCGAGGTACTCGATCGTGCGCAGGTTGTGGAGGCGGTCGCACAGCTTGACGAGGATCACCCGCACGTCCTCGGCCATCGCCACGACCATCTTGCGGTAGTTCTCGGCCTCCGCCTGCTCGCGGCTCTGGAACTGGACGCGGGTCAGCTTCGTGACGCCGTCGACGAGCTGGGCGACCTCGTCGCCGAACTCCTCGCGCACGGCCGGCAGGTCGGTGGCGGTGTCCTCGACGACGTCGTGGAGGAGCGCGGCCGCGATCGTCTGCTCGTCGAGCCGGAGCTCGGCGCAGATCGTCGCGACGCCGACCGGATGCGTGATGAACGGCTCTCCCGAGCGCCGCTGCTGGCCCTCGTGCGCTGCCGCCGCGAAGCGGAACGCGCGCTGGACGAGCTCCAGGTCGACCTCGGTGCCGTAGTTCGCGAGCGCGGCGAGCAGGGGTTCGAGCAGCTCGGCGTGCTTCTCGCCTGTCTCCAGCGTCGCCACTGTCCCAGTGTACTCCCGGCCTTTCGGAGCGAACCTCTGCGGGAGGAACGGCCGTTGGCAGGGAGAAGTGACGCGTCCCGTGGCCGCATATCTCCGCTACCGGCTCGCCCTGCGGCTCGCCCGCGCGCTCGCGGTCACGCTCGCGCGCTAGCCCGTCCGGTCAGGCGGACAGCTCGAGCGCGTGCGTCTCGACGCCGCCGACGGAGAACGGCGCGAGCGGCTCGAACCGTGCCTGGAAGAAGCGGAGGTGCTCCGGCTCGTAGGTCATGCGCAGGCCGGGGATGTCCGCCGCGTGCCGGTACAGGTCGGCGACCACGTCCGCCACGTAGTCGAGGTGCTCCTGCGTGTAGACGCGGCGCGGCAGGGTCAGGCGGACGAGCTCGAGGCCGTCGTAGGGGTCGTGGCCGTGCTGGCCGGAGACGATCCCCCGCTCCATCGTGCGGATGCCGCCCGCGAGGTAGATCGCGGCGGCGAGCGCCTGCGCGGGGAAGTCGTGCTGCGGGAGGTGCGGCAGGAACCGCTTCGCGTCGAGGAAGACCGCGTGGGCGCCGGGCGGCAGGACGATCGGCACGCCGGCCTCGACGAGCCGGGCGGCGAGGTGTGCGACCTGGTCGACGTAGTGCGAGACGACGCGCTCGTCCGCCGCCTCGTGGATGCCGACGGCGAGCGCCTCCATCGCGGCCCCGGACATGCCGCCGTAGTGCGGGAAGCCCTCGTAGACGACCACGAGCTCGCGCAGCTTCTCGGCGAGCGTGTCGTCGTTGACGGCGACGAGGCCGCCGATCGGGACGAAGTGGTCCTTCTTGGACGAGAAGACGGCGCCGTCCGAGAGGTCGGCGATCAGCTTGAGGATCTCCGGCAGCGTGTGGCGCGCGTAGCCGTCCTCGCGCCGCTTCACGAAGAGGGCGTTCTCCGAGCTGCGGGTGGCGTCGAGGATGAACGGGACGCCGTAGTCGAGTGTGACGGCGCGGACCTCGACGAGGTTCTCGATCGAGAACGGCTGGCCGCCGGCCATGTTGAGGCAGGCCTCCTGGCGGACGAACGCGATCCCGTCGCGGCCGTGCTCGCGGAGCAGCGCCTCGAGCTTCGCGACGTCGATGTTGCCCTTCCACGGGTGGCTCGACTCCGGGTCGCGGGCCTCGGCGACCGAGACGTCCGTCCAGACGGCGCCGGCGAGCTCGGCGTGCTCGCGCGAGGTCGTGAAGTAGAGGTTCGAGGGGACGAGCTGGCCCGGCCGGACGAGCACGCGCGCGAGCAGATGCTCGGCGCCGCGGCCCTGGTGGGTCGGGATCGTGTGCTTGTAGCCGTAGATCTCGCGGACGGCGCGCTCGAGTCGGTAGAAGCTGCGCGAGCCGGCGTACGCCTCGTCGCCGAGCTCCATCGCGGCGCGCTGCTCCTGGGAGGCGGCCGAGGTGCCGCTGTCGGTGAGCAGGTCGACGAAGACGTCGCGCGAGCGGAGCAGGAACGTGTTGTAGCCGGCGGCGGCGAGCGCCTCCCGGCGGCGCTCCGGCTCGGGGAGCGCGATCGGCTCCACCACCTTGATCTTGAAGGGCGGCACGTGCACGGCTCCATCGTCGGCGGCGCCGCGGCGGCGCCGCATCCGGACGGACTACCGAGTGAACGGCGGGGTATACACGACTCTCCCCTGCGGCAGCTCGGCGGCGGGGTCGAGCACGGCGACCTGGAACGCCCAGTCGTAGAGCGCCTCCGGCGGCGGCAGCAGGCCGAGCTCGTCGGCGCGGCGGAAGCCGAAGCGGCCGTAGTAGCCGGGGTCGCCCTCGACGACGAGGAGCGGCTCGCCGCGCGCCCGCACCGCGTCGAGCGACGCGTGGACGAGCGCCGACCCGTGGCCGCGGCGCTGGTACTCGGGGAGGACGCCGAGCGGCGAGAGCTGGAGCACGCGCGCGTCCGAGCCCTCGACGGTGTTCCAGGTGTTCATGACGTGCCCGACGACGCGGTCGTCCTCGATCGCCACGAACGAGAGTCCGGGCTCGTACCACTCGCTCTCGCGGAGCTCCTCCACGAGTTGCGGCACGCCCTCGTCGCGGCCGGCGAAGGCGCGCCGGTGGACCTCGAGGATCTCCGGCCAGTCGTCGGCGGCGGCGAGCCGGATCACGCCGCCTGGGCGAGCGGCGCCGGCGCGGCGAGCAGCGCGCGGAAGCGCTCGGACTCGAGCAGGTGCCGCCGGCCGAGGCCGTCCTCGGCGAGCTCGAGCTCGGCGAAGATCGCGACCGCCTCGGCGTCGCGGGCGGCGACCGGCTTCCGGTATTCGGCGACGAGCCAGTCGCGCAGCTCGGCGTACCGGGGTGCGGCCGCGAAGATCCGGCGGACGACGAGCTGCGGCGAGACGGTGCCGTTCCAGCGGTTCTCCTCGAGCCGGAAGGCGACGTCGTAGCGGCCGCCGCGGCCGTACGACTCGAGCCGGCCGCCGAGCCCGAACGCGATCGCGCTGCCGGCGTCGGCTCCCTCGCTGCGGACGCGGAAGCGCAGGTGCTTCCCCTCGCCGACCGTGGTGAGGTCGGCGAGCTCGCAGCCGGGGGCGAGCAGGGTCACGCCGGGGTTGCCGAGACCGAAGGGGGCGAGCCTGGCGAGCTCGGCGCACAGGTCGAGGCCGAGGCGCGTGCCGCGCGGCACGATCGCGTCGATACGCGTCGTCGGCAGCAGGTCATGCTCGTCGAGGATCCCGGCCGCGTGCGCGGCGAACGAGCGGGCGAACGCGTCGACGTTCTCCGCGCGGATCGAGAGGCCGGCGGCGGCGCGGTGGCCGCCCCAGCGCTCGAGCAGGGACGAGCAGGCGCCGAGCGCGCCGTGGAGGTCGAAGGAGGGGATCGAGCGGCCGGAGCCCTTCCAGTCGCCGTCCGTGCCGGCGATGAGGACGACCGGCCGGTTGTAGCGCTCGACGAGCCGTGAGGCGACGATGCCGATCACGCCCTCGTGCCAGTCGGCGCCGGCGACGACGTAGCCGCGCCACGCGCGCCGCTCCTCGGGCCACTCCTCGACCTGCGCGACCGCCTCGCGCACGATCCGCGCCTCGACCGCCTGCCGTTCGCGGTTCAGCTCCTCGAGCGAGTCGGCGAGCCGGCCCGCCTCGACGGCGTCCTGGCTGAGGAGCAGCTCGAGCGCGGCGCCCGGATGCCCGAGGCGGCCGGCCGCGTTGATCCGCGGGCCGAGCCGGAAGCCGACCGCGCCGGCGTCGACGGCGGCCGGGTCGACGCCGGCGGCGCGCATCAGCGCCTGCAGCCCCGGCTTCTGGGTGCGGGCGAGCGCGCGCAGCCCGGCGATCGCGAGCGAACGGTTCTCGTCGAGGAGCGGGACGACGTCGGCGATCGTCGCGAGCGCGACGAGGTCGAGGTGGCGCCGCGGGATCTCGGAGTCGACGCCGAAGAGCGCCTGGCCGAGCTTGTAGACGACGCCGGTTCCGCAGAGCTCCGGGAACGGATAGTCGGACGGCCGCGTCGCCACGATCGGGCAGTCGGGCAGCGTCTCGCCGGGCCGGTGGTGGTCGGTGACGACGACGTCGAGCCCGCGCTCCTTCGCCTCGGCGACCTCGGCGACCGCCGTGATCCCGCAGTCGACCGTGAGCACGAGGCCGCAGCCGTCGTCGGCGAGGCGGGCGAGCGTCTCGCTGCGGACGCCGTAGCCCTCGTCGAAGCGGCTCGGCAGGTGCCAGTCGACGTCGGCGCCGAGCTCACGCAGGAGGAGGACGGCGAGGGCGGTCGCCGCGATCCCGTCGACGTCGTAGTCGCCGTGGACGCAGATGCGGCGGCCGTCGGCGACGGCGGCGCGGATCCGCTCGCACGCGACCTCCATGTCGCCGAGCGCGAACGGGTCGTGCGGCGGCTGCTCGCCGGCGAGGAAGCGCCGCGCCTCGTCGGGGTCGGTGTAGCCACGGCGGACGAGCACGGCGGCCGTGATCTCGCCGATCTCGAGCTCGCGGACGAGCGCGGCCTGCGCCGCGTGCGGGCTTTCGCCGAGTGTCCAGGTGCCGTCGTGCATCGCGAGCCACGCTACGGGCGGGGGCGGACGGAATACGGCCGGCGGACACGTCCGGAAAGGCCGTGTGGAGCGATTGCCGGCCTTCCGTGACGAAGTTGCGACCCCGGCGTCACGCTTTCCGCGCGACGCTTCGCGGCGTCCCCTGGGTGGGAGGGGGCTAGGGATGGGTCAGCGAGGTGTCGCGACCCGGCGAGCTGCGAGACTGGCCCGCGTGTCCGCGCCCGACGCCGCCGAGCTCCGCGCCGAGTTCCTGCTCGATCCGGACGTCGCCTTCCTCAACCACGGCTCGTTCGGCGCCTGCCCCCGCCCCGTCTTCGAGCGCTACCGGCACTGGCAGCGCGAGCTCGAGCGCGAGCCGGTCGACTTCATCGTCCGCCGCCTGCCCGGCCTCCTCGACGAGGCCCGCGGCGCCCTCGCGGCGTACCTCGGAGCGTCGTCCACCGACCTCGCCTTCGTCCCGAACGCGACCCACGCCGTCAACCTCGCGGCGCGTTCCCTCGACCTGCGGCCCGGCGACGAGGTGCTCGCCACCGACCTCGAATACGGCGCCTGCGACCACGCCTGGGAGTGGCTCTGCCGCCGCACCGGCGCAATGTACGTCCGCGCCGAGACGCCCCGCCCGCCGTCCGACGCCGGCATCGTCGACGCGCTCTTCGCCCGCGTCGGCGAGCGAACGCGCGTCGTCTTCGTCAGCCACGTCACGTCCGAGAGCGCGCTCGTCCTCCCGGTCGCCGAGATCGTCGCCCGCGCCCGCGCCGCCGGGCTGACCACCGTCGTCGACGGCGCCCACGGCCCCGCGCACGTCCCGGTCGACCTCGACGCGCTCGGCGCCGACTTCTACGCCGGCAACTGCCATAAATGGCTTCTCGCCCCGAAGGGCGCCGGCTTCCTGCACGCCCGCCCCGAGCGGCAGGAACGCGTCGACGCGGCGATCGTCAGCTGGGGCTACGCGGAAGGCATGACCTTCTCCGGGCGGATCGAGCAGCAGGGGACGCGCGACTGCGCCGCCTGGCTCGCCGTCCCGGACGCGATCCGCTTCCAGGCCGAGCGGGACTGGGACGCCGTCCGCGTCCGCTGCCGGACGCTCGCCCGCGAGGCGCGCGACGAGCTCGGCTCTCTCCTCGAGACCGAGCCGCCGGCGCCCGCCGAGCTGCACGCGCAGATGACGACCGTCCGCCTCCCCGAGCCCGACCCGGAGCTCTCGAACCGGCTCCACGCCGACCACCGGATCGAGATCCCGGTCGTCGGCGCCGACCGCGACCAGCTGCGCATCTCCGCCGCGGGCTACACGACCCGCGACGAGATCGACCGGCTCCTCTCAGCCCTCGCGCGGTAGCTGCACGCCGAGCACCGTCAGCAGCACGAGCAGCGCCAGCCCGGCGAGCCAGAGCGCGAGCACGAGCCGCGGCCGCCGGCTCTCGCGCAGCGAGTTCAACGCGACCTTGCCCCAGAGGATCAGCAGCCCCGCGGCGGCCGCCCCGCCGACCACGATCACCGGGGCCAGATAGATCGCCCGCTCGAGCGGCCACGCCATGATCCACGCCGTCAGCGCGACGAGCCCGAACACCGCCGCGAGCGCCGCCGGGATCCGGAATGCGCGCATGCGGCAAGGGTACGCTCTGCCCGTGGACGCGGCCGCGAACTACCACTCCGGAGACGACTACGTCGTCGAGTTCCTCGGCTACCGGTTCAGCTTCAGCGCGTTCGACTTCGAGCAGCGCGTCACGGCCGCCGCGGTCAAGCTCGGCCTGCTCGCCGGCAGCGAGCTCGAGCCGGACGAGACCGCCGACCTCGTCGAGCTCGTCGAGCGGGACGGGATCGTCGAGCCCCGCAGCGCGCTCGGCGAGTACCTCGTCCGCCGCTGGGAGGAGGTCTCGCTCGTCGACGGCGAGTCGCTCGTCTACTGGCTGAAGAAGCTCGTCTTCCGCGGCGCCTGGCTCGACCACCGCGTCAAGGAAGGGCTGCTCGAGGTGGACTGGGACGACGAGCAGGACGAGTTCACGTACGCCGACCCGAACGGCGGCCGCGCGCTCGTCGAACTCCTCCCCACCCCGAGCTGGCACGAGCTCCAGTACCGGCGATGACCGCGCCCCGCTGGTACGCCGCGGCCGGGCCGGCGTATCTCGCGGCGCTGCTCGCGGTCGACACGCAGGTCGGGATCGGCGGCCAGCGCGCGCTCGGCGCGCTGACCTGGCTCGTCCTGCTCGCCGCGCTGCGGCCGCTCGCACCGCTCGCCCGCGTCCAGGCGCTCGGCGTCGTCTGCTTCGCGACCGTCGGCGAGGTGACCGGCTCGCTCGTCTGGGGCGTCTACCACTACCGCCTCCACAACCTGCCGCTCTTCATCCCGCCCGCCCACGGGATCGTCTACCTGAGCGGGATCGCGCTCGCCGGAGTCGTCCCCGCGCGCCGGCTCGTCGCGGTCGCCGCCGCCGGGGCCGCCGCCTGGGGCCTCGCCGGGCTGACCGTGCTGCCCCACCTCGACGTCGCCGGCGCGGTGGGAGTCCCGCTGCTGCTCGTCTTCCTCTGGCGCTCGCGACTGCGGGCCGCCTACGCTGGCGTGTTCGCCGTCGTCGCCGCGCTCGAGCTGTACGGGACGTCGATCGGCGTCTGGCGCTGGGCGCGCGACCTGCCCGGGCTCGGCATCCCGGACGGCAACCCGCCGAGCGGCGCGGCGAGCGGCTACGTCTGGTTCGACGTGATGGCGATGCTGGTCGCGCCCGCGCTGCTACGCCTCTGGCGGCACCGAGAAGCCGAACCGCGCGATGCGGTCCTCGGGCGACCGGCGTAGCTCGATCCTCCGGATCGAGCCGATCGGGACGATCATCGCGTCCGGGTCGTCCTCGCGCGGCGAGCGCAGGTAGAGCGTCACCATCCCGAAGCCCGGCTCCGGGTCGACCCGCTCGAGCACGAAGCGGGAGGTGTCCACGAGCTCGATCTCGACGACCGGCGTCGGCACGCCGGTCTCCTCGGCGAAGCGGGCGATCGCGCGCAGGAGCCGCTCGACGAACGCCTCGTGCGGCAGCTCGGGCACCGGCGTCCACAGCTCGGGCATCAGAACAGGCGCGAGTCGGGCTCGGGCGCCGCGCCGAGATGCGCGCGGCCGAGCTTCGTGATCGTGCGGCCGCGCGGCGTGCGCTGGATGTAGCCGAGCTGGAGCAGGAACGGCTCGTAGACGTACTCGATCGTGTCCGGCTCCTCGCCGAGCGAGGCGGCGAGCGTGTTGACGCCGACCGGGCCGCCGTCGTACTTCTCCGCGATCGTGCGCAGGAGCTCACGGTCGAGCCGCTCGAGTCCGGCCTCGTCCACCTCGAGCAGCTCGAGCGCCTCGCGGGCGATGGCGGTCGTGATCGAGCCCTGGTGCCTGACCTCGGCGACGTCGCGGACGCGGCGGAGGATCCGGTTCGCGATCCGCGGCGTCCCGCGCGCGCGGCCGGCGATCTCGTCGGCGGCGTCGGCCTCGATCTCGACGCCGAGGATCCGCGCCGAGCGGGCGACGATCGCGGCCAGCTCGCCCGCCTCGTAGTAGTCGAGCCGGAAGGTCATCCCGAAGCGGTCGCGGAGCGGCGAGGTGAGCAGGCCGGTGCGCGTCGTCGCGCCGACGAGGGTGAACGGCGGCAGGTCGAGCGTCAGCGTCCGGGCGGCCGTCCCCTGGCCCATGACGATGTCGAGGCGGAAGTCCTCGAGCGCCGGGTAGAGGATCTCCTCGGCGGCGCGACTCATCCGGTGGATCTCGTCGACGAAGACGACGTCGCGCGCCTCGATCGCCGTCAGGATCGCGGCCACGTCCTTCCGTTCGAGCGCGGGCCCCGCGACCGAGCGGATGCCGACGCCGAGCTCCTCCCGGACGATGTGCGCGAGGCTCGTCTTCCCGAGCCCCGGCGGGCCGACGAGGAGCACGTGGTCGAGCGCCTCGCCGCGCGCCTTCGCCGCCTCGAGCGCGATCGCGAGCTGCTCCTTCACCCGCTCCTGCCCGACGAAGTCGTCGAGCCGCCGCGGGCGGAGGCTCTGCTCGACCTCCTCGTCCTCCTCGCGCAGGTCGGGCGCCAGGAACTGGCTGCTCATGCCGCCCTCTTCAACGCGAGCCGGACACGCTCCTCCGGCGGCAGGTCGGGATCGACCTCGGCGAGCGCACGCTCGGCCTCGAGCACGCTGTAGCCGAGCTCGACGAGCGCGTCGCGCGCGACGACGTGCGTGTCGCCGGCGGGCGCCGCCGCGACCGGAACGCCGTCGGCGAGCTTCTCGCGCAGCTCGAGCACGATCCGCTCGGCGGTCTTCTTGCCGATGCCGGGGATCGCCTGGAACCGGGCCGTGTCGCCGCCGGCGATCGCGCGGCGCAGGTCGGCGACCGGGGAGCCGGACACGATCGCGAGCGCGACCTTCGGGCCGACGCCGTTCACGGTCAGGAGCTGGACGAACAGCTCGCGCTCGGCCCTGTCGGCGAAGCCGTAGAGCTGGAGCGCGTCCTCGCGCACGTGCAGGTAGGTCTCGACGGTGACCTCTGCGTCGCCGTCCGCCTTGCGGATCGCGCTCGGCGTCGCCGCGACGAGGTAGCCGACGCCGCCGACGTCGAGGACCAGGCCTTCCGGCGTGTTGGCGACGGGCTTCCCCCGCAGGCGCGCGATCACGTCACGAGGGTACGTGGGGGAACGGACGTTCCCGCTCTCAGCCGGCGGCCTTCAGCAGCGGCGGCGCGAGCGCGTGGCAGATCGCGACCGCGAGCGCGTCGGCGGCGTGGTTCGGGGTCGGCAGCTTGTCGAGGCCGAGGATCGCGCGCACCATCCGCTGCATCTGCGCCTTCTCGGCGCGGCCGTAGCCGCAGATCGCCTGCTTCACGCGCGCCGGCGCGTACTCGGTGCACGGGATCCCGGCGTTGGCGGCCGCGACGAGCACGGCGCCGCGCGCCTGCCCGACGGAGAGCGCGATGCGGGCGTCGGCGCCGACGAACGACTCCTCGAGCGCCACCGCATCCGGCGCGTGCTCCGCGATGAGGGCGGCCACGCCGTCGTAGATCGTCTTCAGCCGGAGGGCGGGCTCCTGCCCGGCGGGCGTCGACCAGCAGCCGTGGCCGAGCGCCCTGAGGCGCCCGCCGCTTTCGTGGACGATCCCGTACCCGCATGCAGCCGTCCCCGGGTCGATGCCGACGACTTTCACGCCTGGACGTTAGGCGCCGGGCCGGACGACTCCTGCTTCCGTAGGCTGCAGGACGTGTCGTTGCCGTCGGACCGGATGCGCGAGCTCTACGAGGCGCGCGCGGAGGCCGAGTACGCGGCGCCGAAGCCGCTGCCCGACCCGCGCCTCGACCGCAAGTTCGCGCGCATCCGGGAGCTCATCCGGGAGCAGCTGCCCTGCGAGTCGTTCCTCGACGCGGGCTGCGGCGACGGCCGCTACTTCGCGGCGCTCGCCGGCGAGCTGCCCGAGCGCGTGGCGGGCGTGGACATCTCGGAGCGGATCCTCGAGACGGCGCGGCTGCAGGCTCCGGCGGGCGCGGAGCTGCGGCAGGCGAACCTCGAGTCGCTGCCGTTCCCGGACAGCGCGTTCGACCTCGTCCTCTCGACGCAGGTGATCGAGCACGTCCTCGACCCGCCGCGCGCGGCCGCGGAGCTGGCGCGCGTGCTGCGGCCGGGTGGACGGCTCGTGATCTCGACCGACAACGAGCGGAACCGGATCTCGCAGGCGCTGAACCTGCCTCGGACGGCGCTCGTGCGGGCGCTCCGGCTGACGCACCGGCGCTCGCCGCTCCACTCGCCCGCGACGCCGTTCGGCGTCGGCTCGTTCCGTGCCCTGCTCGAGGGCGCCGGACTCGAGGTGGAGCGGGTCGAGACGTTCCGCTTCCACCTGCAATGGCCGCTCGATTTCGCCGCCGTGCAGCGCGGCTTCAACCGCGTCGACGAGCGCCTGCCGGCGCACGGCTGGGGCGACGTCCTCGCCGCGGTGGCGCGGAAGCCCTGACCCCCGTGCTTCGGCTTGCCGAAGCACCGTCAAGGAAGCGCAATGCATTCGTCGCCCCGACGTCGCCGTACGTCGAGCGGTCGGCGGCGCGCGGCGTGGAAATGCGGCGTGGCCGCGTCACGATCTCGCCGCACTCTCGTAACGGTGCTTCGGCATGCCGAAGCACCGGGGTGGGGTCGCGTGCTAGCCGGCGACCGCTTCGAGCACCCGCTCGGGGATGTCGAAGTTCGCGTAGACGTCCTGGACGTCGTCGTTGTCCTCGAGCTGGTCGATCAGCCGGAGGATCTTCTTCGCCTCGTTCTCGTCCTCGACCGAGACGGTCGTCTTCGGGAGCATCGTCAGCTCCGCGTTCTCGACCTCGAAGCCGGCGGCCTCGATCGCCTCGCGCACCGCCGTCAGCTGCTCCGCGGCGCACAGCACCTCGAACGAGGAGCCGTCGAGCGAGACGTCGTCCGCCCCGCCCTCGGCCGCGGCGAGCGTCAGCTCGTCCTCGTCCGTCCCGTCCGCCGGCACGAGCACGACGCCGCGCCGCTCGAACAGCCACGCGACCGCGCCCGACGTGCCGAGGTTGCCGTCGTTCTTCGCGAACGTGTGCCGCACCTCGCCCGCCGTCCGGTTGCGGTTGTCCGTGAGCGCCTCGACGATCACCGCGACGCCGGCGGGCCCGTAGCCCTCGTACACGATCGCCTCGTACGCGGTTCCGTCGTCGCCGGTCCCGGCGCCCTTCGCGATCGCGCGGTCGATGTTGTCCTTCGGCATGGAGGCCGCCTTCGCCTTCTCGATCGCGTTCTGCAGCGCGAGGTTGGCGGCCGGGTCGGGGCCGCCCTCCTTCGCCGCGACGATGATCGCGCGGGTCAGCTTCGAGAAGAGCTTCCCCCGCTTCGCGTCGGCTGCCCCCTTCTTGTGCTTGATCGACGACCACTTGCTATGCCCGGACACTCGTCGCTCCCTCCCTCACCATGTTCAGAAACAGCTCGTGGATGCGGGTGTCGTCGGTCAGCTCCGGATGGAAGGCGGCGACGAGGAGCCTGCCCTCGCGCGCCAGCACCGGATGACCGTCGACCTCCGCCAGCACCTCCACGTCCGGCCCGGCGTCCTCGATCCAGGGCGCGCGGATGAACACCGCCCGCACCGGCTCGCCGCTGCCGTCGACGTCGAGGTCGGCCTCGAAGCTCGCCACCTGGCGGCCGAACGCGTTGCGGCGGACGCCGTAGTCGCCGAGCCCGAGATGGTCGCGGTCGAGCACGATCATCCCGGCGCACGTGCCGAAGATCGGCGGCTCGAACCGCTGCACCGCCTCGTCGAGGCCGTAGAGCCGCATCAGCCGGCCGATCGCGGTCGACTCGCCGCCCGGCAGGATCAGCCCGTCGAGGCCTTCCAGCTGCTCCGGCAGGCGCACCTCGACCGGCTCCGCGCCGAGCCGCCGCAGCACCGCCGAGTGCTCGCGGAAGTTGCCCTGCACGGCGAGAACCCCGATCCGGAGCGGCGTCTCCACGGGGCGATTGTAGTGGCGGCCCTCAGCCGATCAGCGCACGCAGCCGCCCCTCCAGCCCGACGTGGCCGCCGACGTGCGCCCAGCCGGCGGCCGTCCCCCCGTGGAGCTCGTCCTTCAGGGACGGATCCGCGCCCGCCGCGAGCAGGACGTCGACCGCCTCCTCCCGTCCCGACTGCGCGGCGAGATGGAGCGCCGTCACGCCGACGCCGTGATCCGGCCCGCCGAACGTGCCGCGCGCGTCCACCCGGGCGCCGAGCGCGAGCAGCCGCTCGATCGCGCCGACCCGTCCGTTGCACGCCGCCCAGGTCAGCGGCGTGCCGCGGTACGGGTCGGCGTCGACCCGCGCGCCGAGCGCGACGAGCGCGTCGATCGCCGCGACCCGGTCGGCCTTCGCCGCCCAGACGAGCGCCTCGTCGAGCACCTCCTGCGGGTCGTCGGACGGCTGCCAGCGCGGGAAGCCGCCGTGCGGGCGGTAGAACTCGCGGTGCGCGCCGGCGGCGGGCGTGCCCCAGAGCTCCTCGATCAGCTCGACGCGCCCGAGTCCGGCGGCGACGCGCAGGTTGCGCGGCTCCTCGCCGAGCAGCCGCGCGACCTCGCGGTGGCCCCAGAAGAGCGCCTGGACGAGCGGCGTGCCGCCGTCGCCGCGGGCCGAGAGGTCGAGGCGGCCGCCGGCGGCGAGCATGATCCGGGCGAGCCCGGTGTCGTTGCCGTAGCCCGCCTGGTGGAGCTTCGTCCAGCCGTAGTCGTTGCCGCGGTTCGGGTCGGCGCCGCGCTCGAGCAGGAGCCGGACGAGCCCGTGGTCGCCGGCCATCCCGAGCAGGTCGTTGCCGTTCGTGCCGCGCTGCCGGACGAGGTCGGGGTGCTCGTCGAGCAGGGCGACGAGCCGCTCGCGGTCTCCGTCCTCGACCGCCCGGTACGCGAGCATGAACGGCGGCGGCCGCTCCGCCCCGCTCGCGATCGCCTCGACGCGGCCGACGAGCTCGTCCCAGCTCGCGTGGCCGTGCCGTTCCGCGAGGTCGCGGCGCGCCTCGTCGAGCGGGACGCCTCGCACCGTGGCGATCCCCTCGGCGCGGCCCTCGTAGTACGCGAGGTCGGTGTGGAACGGCTGCTCGACGAGCGCATCCACGCCCGGGACCGTACTACGCCTCGCGCCTCCGTCCGAGCAGGCCGAGCAGCACGAACCAGAAGCCGAGGCACGCGAACGCGACGATCGGCGACCACGCGTTCAGCGACGGCGGCGACTCGGGCAGCCCGGCCGTGATCGAGCCGAACAGGTAGTGCATCGTCGCGGCCGTGAAGCCGATCGTCCCCAGGACGGCCCAGCTCGAACGCCTCGTCGCGTACGCGATCAGGACGTAGACGAGCGCGCCGGCCGAGACGAGCGCCCAGTCGGTGTCGGAGCTGTGCCACCAGCCGAGCAGCACGCCGCCGATCAGGACGCCGCCGACGAGGTGGAGCCAGAACGCGGACGGCCGGTCGCTGCCGCTGCCGGCCGCGAGGTACGCGAGCCCGACGAGCAGCGTCACGACCCTGCCCCACGTGCCGGCGCCGGACGAGACGAGGTCGAGCGTGAAGATCCAGAAGACGACGGCGACGATCAGCCCGACGAAGGGAAAGCCGTACTTCCGCCGGTCGTGGAGGGCCGCGGCGAGCACGAGCAGCAGCAGCGAGAGCCGCGCGACCGAGAAGCCGGCGAGCGAGTCGAACGACCCCGAGTGCAGCCAGCCGAACCAGGTCCACACGGCGGCGAGGAAGGCGGCCCACGCGACGAGTCCGACGAAGACGAAGACGCCGGCCGCGATCCGCTGCCCGCGGCGGAGGAAGACGTCGGCGAGCGCGACGAGGACGCCGAAGACCAGCAGCGACCAGGCGGCGTACGCGGCGTCGCCGTAGTTCGCGGAGAGGTACGCGAGGGCGCCGAGCGCGGCGCCGAGCACCGTCAGGGCGCCCGCGTAGAGCAGATAGCTGGAGCTCGTCCAGACCGGCTTGATCTCGTCCATGCGTGGATCGTCGCCCGCGCGCCGGACGGATCCTCGGGTCGGACGGCGATCTACCAGCCGCGCGTCTCGAGCAGCTGGCTCGGGTCGAGCGACTGCGTCGAGATGCCGACCATCGGCTCGCCGAGACCGGCCGAGACCCGCGCCAGGATGTCCGCGTCCTGGAAGTGCGTCGTCGCCTCGACGATCGCCTTCGCGCGCCGCTCCGGGTCGCCGGACTTGAAGATGCCGGAGCCGACGAAGACGCCGTCCGCGCCGAGCTGCATGCAGAGCGACGCGTCGGCCGGCGTCGCGATCCCACCGGCGGTGAACGTCACGACCGGCAGCTTCCCGTTCTCGGCGACCCACTTGACGAGCTCGTACGGCGCCTGGAGGTTCTTCGCCTCGGCGTACAGCTCCTCGTCGCGGAGCGCGCCGAGCCGGCGGATGTGCCCGAAGACCGAGCGCATGTGCGTGACCGCGTTGACGATGTCGCCGGTGCCGGCCTCGCCCTTCGTGCGGATCATCGCCGCGCCCTCCGCGATCCGGCGGAGCGCCTCGCCGAGGTTCGTCGCGCCGCAGACGAACGGCACCGTGAACTGCCACTTGTCGACGTGGTGCTCGAGGTCGGCGGGCGTCAGCACCTCGGACTCGTCGATGTAGTCGATCTCGAGCGCCTCGAGGATCTGCGCCTCGACGAAGTGGCCGATCCGGCACTTCGCCATCACCGGAATCGAGACGGCCTCCTGGATCCCGCGGATCATCTCCGGGTCGGACATGCGGGCCACCCCGCCGTCGCGGCGGATGTCCGCCGGGACGCGCTCCAGCGCCATCACGGCG
>DASSNM010000086.1:0-34378 GCA_035688025.1 Gaiellaceae bacterium
CCGGTGAGCGCGAGGCCGGCCGCGAGGAAGGCGGCGCCGGCACGGAAGCCAGGCTCGACGCGGAACGCGGACATCCGGTTCGACACTGTAGATGGGCGTTCGGGCGCGCGCTGCGGCGGTTTCCGGGCTATCGCCGTCCCCGGTCCGGGTGGGCCGCGAAGCGCAGGATCGCCGCCGCCACCTCGTCCGGCGCGTCCTCCTGCAGGAAGTGCGACGCGTCCGGGACGAGCTCGGGGCCGGTCGCGCCCGGGATCAGCTCGACGAAGCGCTCGGCGATCGCGGGCGGCAGGACGCCGTCGTCGGCGCCCCAGACGACGAGCGCGGGCTTCCGCCACGAGCGGAGCGCGTCGCGGACGCGGTTCATCGGCGCGGCGCTCGGATGCTCCGGCTCGGTCGGGACGAGCTCCGGGAAGGCGCGTGCGCCCGCCTTCGACTCGGGCGTGGGGAAGGGCGCCTCGTAGGCGGCTCGGACGTCGTCGGCGAGCCCGCGCGCGGTGCCCGCGGCGACGAGGCGGCCGACGTCGAGCGCTCCGGCGGCGTGGCGGACGGCGTCCCGGAAGCGCAGCCAGGTCTCGCTCGGCGCCTGGCCGCCGGAGATGCCGGTGTCGAGGACGACGAGCCGGTCGACGCGCTCCTCGTTCTCGACCGCGAAGCGGAGCCCGATCGGGCCGCCCCAGTCGTGGACGACGACGGTCAGCCCGCGCAGGTCGAGCGCTTCGACGAGCCGGGTCAGCGCCGCGACGTGGCCGTCGTAGGAGTACCAGTCGACCTCGGTCGGCTTGTCGGAGCGGCCGAAGCCGAGGTGGTCGGGAGCGACGACGCGCCGGCCGGAGGCGACGAGCGGCGGCACGATCTTCCGCCAGAGGAACGACCAGGTCGGCTCGCCGTGGACGAGCAGCACCGGTTCGCCGGCGCCCTCGTCGAGGTAGTGCATCCGCAGCCCGCCGTCCTGCTCGAGCCAGTGCGGCGCGAACGGGAAGTCCGGCAGCGACGCGAACGCCGCGTCGGGGACGCGAACGACGTCCATCGCGGAGATCATCTCAGCGCCGCCGCCGCGTGTGCGGGACTGTCCGCTCGGGACACGTCCGGTATCTGATACCGGACGTGTCCGCATTGGACAGTGGCGGCTCTCGGCATCCGGAGGGCTCGGCGGGCGAAGCGGAAGAGGGGTCGGACGGGCTGCGGCCCACCGCCCGACCCCGTAGATAGAGATGCCCGTGGGCGCGAAATCTTGCAGAGCGCATACAAGCTGCACGATTCGGTCGCGCGGCCGCGGGGCAGGATTCGGGCGATGCCTCTCCCGGCGAACCGGTCGTACGAGGACACCGTGGACGACGACTTCGGCTGGCCCGTGCCGCTGGCCGTCCCGCCGCGTCCGGTTCGCGCGCGGCCGCCCCGCCGGCGGAGCCGGCCGACGCCGTGGCCGGCGGTGCTTGCGATCCTCGGCGTCGCGCTCGCGCTCGCCGCCGGCGTCTGGTACGCGCGGCTCGACCGCAGCGGCCCGCCGCGGACGGTCGCCGTCCCGCGCGTCGTCGGGATGCAGGAGACCGCCGCCGTGAACCGCCTGCGGCGGCTCGGCTTCGGCGTCCGCGCCGTCCTCCGCTCCGGCAACGCGAGGCCGGGTCGCGTCTTCGCGCAGCGCCCGTCGCCGCAGACGACGCTGGAGCGCGGCACGACGGTCACGATCGACGTCGCGAACGGAAAGTAGCTACGCGGCCTGCGGCTCGTGCGCGCGGCGGCGCGGCACGAGGCGCGGCGGGCGGCCGCGAAGGAGCGTCGACCCGGCGACCGCGGTCGCGACCAGTCCGATCAGACCGGCGACCGCGAACGCGAGCTCGGTGCCGCCCGCGTCGCACAGCCAGCCGGCGAAGAGGCCGGCGAGCGCGCCCGTCCCGTTGAACGCGTAGAAGTAGAGGCCGATGATGCGGCCGCGCAGATGGTCGGGCGCCTGGAGCTGGACGAGCGCGTTCGAGTTCGCCGACCAGGCGGTGAAGCCGACGCCGACGAGGAAGAGCAGGAGCCCGGCGAGGTACGGCGAGCGCATCGGCGCGAGCAGCAGCTCCGCCGCGGTGAAGATCGTGCTGCCGGCCAGCATCACCTTCGTCGAGGCGCGCCCGAGCGAGGCGGCGGCGAGCGAGCCGACGAGCGCGCCCGCGCCGAAGACGGCCGAGAGGAACCCGAACACGAACGCGTCCGAGTGCAGCGTCTTGCCCGCGAGCACCGGAAGCGTGACGTTGAAGTTGAAGCAGAACGTGCTCAGCACGAGCACCAGCCCGATCTGGACGGCCAGGCGCCGCCGCTCCCAGAAGAAACGCAGCCCCTCCCGGGTCCCGCGCAGGATCGACGGCCGCTCGAACGCCTCCAGCGGGAAGAAGTCCGCGACGCGCATCGCGAACAGGCCGAGCAGGACGGCGAGGAAGCTGACCGCGTTGACGAAGAAGCACCAGCCCGGGCCGGTGAGGCCGTAGACCATCCCGGCCGTCGCCGGGCCGAAGATGCGCGACGCGTTGAACAGGCTCGAGTTGAGGGCGATCGCGTTCGGCAGCACCTCGCGGCCAACCATGCGGTAGGTCAGCTGCTGGCGCGACGGGACGTCCAGCACGAGCACCGTCCCGTTCGCGAACGCGATCAGGTACAGCATCCACGGCTGGGCGATGCCGGCGAGCGCGATCCAGGTGAGGACGAGGGCGGAGACGAGCTGCGCCGCCTGCGTCGAGATCACGAGCCGGCGCGCGTCCATCCGGTCGGTGATCACGCCCGCGAACAGGCCGAACGCCATGTAGGGCAGGAACTGCGAGAACGCCATCACGCCGACCGCGAACGGCGAGTGCGTCAACTGGAGGACGAACCAGCCGAGCGCGATCCGCTGCATCCACGAGCCGGTCTGGGAGACGATCTGGCCCGCGAAGAAGAGCCGGTAGTTGCGGTAGCGCATGCTCGCGAACGTGCGCGAGTTCAGCCGCTGCAGCCGCGGGCTCACCGGCCCTCCTCCTCGTGCAGCAGCCGCGCGAGCGGCTCGACGGCCGCGGCGATCGCCTCCTGCTCGCCGGGCTCGAGACAGTCGAGCCGCGAGGCGAGCCAGGCGGTGCGCCGCGAGCGGACGCGGCGGAGCGTGCGCTGGCCGTCGTCGGTGAGGGTGAGGCCGACGCGGCGGCGGTCCTCGTCGCTCTGCGTGCGGGCGACGAGCCCGTCACGCTCGAGCCGGGAGATGCGCTTCGACATGGCGGCGGCGGAGACGCGCTCGTCGGAGGCGAGCTCGCCGACGGTGACGCCCGGCGCGTACTTGATCGCGACGAGCAGGGTCACCTGCTGCGGCGAGACGCCGGCGATCCGCTCGCGGCGGAGCTCCCGGCCGAGACGGAGCAGGGTCGGGCGCAGACGATCCGCGACCGCCATCACGTCCGTCTGCTCCTGCGTCCTCGTCATTCGTTAACCAGGTTAGCAGTAACGCGTAACCTGGCTAACGAATCTCAGCGTTGGCTGATCGTCGAGAGGTAGACCGAGCGCGTCTGCACCGGGTTCGCGGCCAGCTCGTTGTCCCGGACCTCGGCCTCGGAGTCGTAGCTGACGACGAGCCCGACCCCGGCGCGGGCGCGGTCGTTCGCGCTGCGGTCGGCGCGCGTGCCGACGACGACGTTGCGCCGCACGTCGCACAGCGAGTGGTCGTTGCAGTAGAGGCCGATCCCGAGCGCGTCGGTGACCTGGTTGCGGTCGAGCTTCCCCATCGACATCTCGGTCATCGAGATCCCGCGCAGGGTGGTGCGGCTGACGCGGTTGCCCATGATGTCGGCCATCGCCGAGTGAGTGACGATCCCCTCCTGGCCGCCCGTGACCGTGCAGCCCTCGATCATCGTCATGCCGTAGCCCATCGTGTACGAGACGTCGATCCCCTGGCCGTACGGGTTGCCGGTCATGTCGATCGCGCAGCCCATCACCGAGACGCCGGCGAAGCGGACGTGGATGCCGTCCTCGCGCGCCCGCGAGATCGTGACGTTCTGGATCCGCGTGTTGCGGACGTGCTCGATCGTGATCCCGTTCAGGCCGCCGACGACCGTCAGGTCCTGCAGCTTCACGTCGTCGTGCCGGACGACGATCCCGCCCCGGACGACGGCGCCGCGGTCGCCGACGAGCACCTCGCGGCGGTCGATCACGAGCGGCCCCTGGTGGACGCCCGCGCTCAGGTGGACGACCGGCGGCAGGCGCGCCGCCCAGGTCGCGCCCGAGCCGGCGAACGCGAGCGCGACCGCCGCGGCCGCGACCGCGCCCGCCCGGCCGAGCTCGCCGCCGTCCTCCGCGTAGCCGAGCCGGAGCAGCGGATACGCCGCCTGCCCGAGGACGACCGAGAGCAGCCAGCCGCCCGCGAAGAGCGCGAGCGCCGGCCAGAGCGGCGCGTGCAGCCCGAACGCGTAGACGACCGCCATCAGCGCGCCGAGCTCCGCGAGCCCGAGCGGCACCGCCGCCCACGCCGGCTGGTACGGCAGCAGCCGGTGCCAGACCTGCAGGTCGAACGCGACCCCGACCGCCGCCATCAGCCCGCACAGCTCGACCGGCCACCAGTGCCGCAGCACCCCCGCGAGCACGCAGCAGAGCAGGAGCACGGGCAGCAGCGCCGCCAGCCGCGAGTCGACGCGCCCCCTCAGCGTGTACGACACGTCTTCACCCTCGCGAGGAAGCGGTGCGCCGCGTACTTCGCGCCGACGAGCGTGTCGCCGCCGGGGAACGCGAGCTGGCCGTGGACTCCCGCGACCGCGAGCGTCCGCGTGCCGTCCGAGAGCGCGGGCACGCACGAGTCGCCGTCGAGGACGAGCCAGTCCTCCACGGCCTCCAGCTCGTGCTCGGCCGCGAGGCGCGCCAGCAGCGGGTCGTGGCGGAAGCCGCGCAGGAAGCCGGTCGCGCAGATCACCTGCTCGCTCCCGTTCACCGACGCCTCGACGCGGAAGCGGCCCTCGCGCCCGGCGCGCAGGACGGGCTCGTCCCAGCGGCGGCCCGGCGGGTAGCTCGGCACGAGCAGCGAGCGCAGCCGCGCGGCGCGCTCGCGCGGGGAGAGGCGGTGGTACCCGGCGAGCCCGCGCCGCGAGAAGTAGTGGCGCGGCACGTTCAGCGGCCGGCGCGCCGGCTCGCGGCGCCGCACCGACACGACCTCGGCGCCGGCGGCGAGCGCGTTCAGCCACTCGGTCGCGGCCGCGAGCCCGGCGCCGACGACCGTGACCGTCCGCGCGTACTCGTGCGGCTCGTAGGCGTGGACGGCACGCCGGTCGCCGCGCAGCTCCTCGGGCATGTTCAGGCCGGGATGCCCGGGCGCGAGCAGGACGTGCGCGAAGCGCTCGCCCTCGACGTCGAAGCCGCCCTCGACCGCGGCGACCCGCTCGACGCGGCGGCGGACGACGCTCGCGTCCCAGCCGCTCCGCTCGCGCAGCTCCTCGACGTGGCCGAGGAACTCGTCGACGGTCGGGTGGAAGCGGTCGGCGACCGAGGCGAGCAGCGGGGCGGGGGAGCGCCGCCGTCGCGCCGCCCGGAACGAGAGCCCGGGGAACGAGGTCGGGAGGCAGTGCCCGTCGCTCTCGGAGCGCATCTCGCGCTGCCGGATCGCCGCCGCGCGCACGCGCCAGACCGCTGCCGGGTCGGCGTCCGTGCCGAAGACGGCGATCTCGCCGGGTGCGAGCCCGCCGCGGCGCAGGGTCTGGTACGCCGTGAACCCGGCGAGGCCGGATCCGACGATCGCGACCCGCGGCATTACTTCACGGAGCCGGCGAGCAGCCCCTGCACGAAGTAGCGCTGGAAGGCGAAGAACACCGCCAGCGGCACGACGAGCGAGACGAACGAGGCCGGCGCGATCAGGTCGATGTTCGCGCCGAACTGGCGCAGGTTGCTGAAGATCGCGACCGTGATCGGCTGCACGTTCTGGCCGAACGTCAGCGCGACGATCAGGTCGTTCCACGTCCAGAGGAACTGGAAGATCCCGAGCGACGCGATCGCCGGCAGGCCGAGCGGCAGGATCAGGCGCAGGAAGATCTTCGCCTCGGAAGCGCCGTCGATCCGGGCCGACTCCATGATGTCCTTCGGGATCCCGACGAAGAAGTTGCGCAGCAGGAAGATCGCGAACGGCAGCCCGAACGCCGCGTGGAAGAGCGAGATCGAGATGACCGTGTCGAAGATCCCCATCGTGTTGTAGAGCGAGAACATCGGGATCAGCGCCATCTGCAGCGGCACCACGAGCAGCCCGATCACGCCGATGAAGAGCCAGTCGCGGCCGGGGAAGTCGAGCCACGCGAACGCGTAGCCGGCGAGCGCGCCGACGACGATCACGATCAGCGTGTTCGAGACGGCGATCTCGGCCGTCGTCCCGAGCGAGTGCATGATCGAGCTGTTGTGGAAGACGTTCGAGTAGTTCGCCCAGGTGGCGAGGCTCGGCTTCGAGAAGATCTGCCACCAGCCCTTCGTCGTGAACGCCTCCTGCGGCAGGATCGACGTCAGGAAGAGCCCGGCCGTCGGCACGAGCCAGAGCAGCCCGAGCACGACGAGCACGAGGTGCACCGGCGCCCTGAGGACGAAGCGCAGGATCCGCCCGGCGACGGTGTCGCGCTCGGAGCGGCGCAGGGCGACGGTCGCGGCCTCCACTAGACCTCTCTCCGGAAGCGGCGGATGTTGAGGGCGAGCACCGGCACGACGAGCAGGAAGAGGAAGACCGCGATCGCGGAGCCGGTGCCGAAGTCGTTGACGCCGCCGAACGACTCGCGCCACATCGCGAGCGCGATCACGTTCGCCGAGTCCTGCGACGAGCCCGGCGCGAGCGTGATCACGAGGTCGAAGACCTTGAGGACGTTGATGATCATCGTGATGAAGACGACGCTGAGGACGGGCGCGAGCAGCGGCACCGTCACGCGCCGGAAGACCTGCCACTCGGTCGCGCCGTCGGTTCGCGCCGCCTCGAGGACGTCGCGCGGCATCGACGAGAGCCCGGCCGCGATCACGACCATCGCGAAGCCGGCCCAGATCCAGATGTAGGCGATCAGGAGCGCGGGCGTGATCAGCTTCGGCGTCAGCCAGCCGACGCCGCCCCACGGCTTCGCAAACGTCTGTGCGCCGATCGCGCTGTTGTAGGCGCCGGCGGGGACGTTCGGGAAGTCGAAGTCGCCCTGGGCGTCCGTCTTCGTCCTCTGGACGACCTTGCCGTCGGCGGAGCGGAGCTCGACCGTGACGCCGGGGAGTCCGAGCTCCCCGTTCTCGACCTTGCCGGGCGTGCCGCCGCCGGGGCTGAAGTCGCGCCAGACGACGCCGACGACGTCGCCCGCCTTCGAGGGCGGCAGCACCGCCTGCTTCGCGCCGGACGGGACGTCCTGCGGCGCGATCCCGGTCAGCCCGAGCGCGCTCACGCCGCCCGGCTGCACCGGCGTCTTCAGGACGAGGCCGCTGTTCGCGTTCCCCTGCAGCGTCGTGGTCGAGGGCAGCGCGCCGGCGAGCACGCCGGGCGCGTGGATCGCGTCGGAGAAGGTGCGGCCGAGCGCGTTGATCGCGCCCTGGCTCGGATCCTGCTGGTACATGATCCGCCAGGTGACGCCGGTCGCGAACGCCGAGATCGCCATCGGCAGGAAGACCGCCGTCTTGAACGCGACCGACCAGCGGACGCGCTCGGTGAGGACGGCGAAGATGAGGCCGAACGCCGTCACGAGCGCCGGCACGACGCCGACCCAGATCGCGTTGTTCTTGATCGCGGTCGTCAGTCGCGAGGTCGTGAACAGCGTCTTGTAGTTGTCGATCCCGACGAAGTGGTCGAAGCCGTTCAGGCCGAAGAAGCTGCGGACGATCGTGTAGACGGTCGGGTAGACGATCCAGACCCCGAGCAGCACGATCGCGGGCGCCAGGAAGGCCGCGCCGGTCGCGTACCGGCGCAGCCCTCCCGGACCCTCCATCCCCGGCGGAGCCGCCGCGACCGGCGGCTCCGCCGTGATGCTCTGCTCCGGCATCGGTCGCCTACGAGCCCTTCTTGTAGGCGGCCGTCGCCGCGCTCTCCAGCTTCTGGGCGATGCCGTTGACGTCCGAGGGGTTGCGGAGGAAGTCCTGGAAGATCCCCCACTCGCCCTGGCCGGTGGTGGCGCCGAAGGACGCCGGCTGCTGGTCGGACATGTCGAACACGACGCTCGTCGCCTGCGCGATCGCCGACGCGGTCTTCTTCGTGATCGCGTCGGGGTAGACGCTCGAGCTCATGTTCTTGTTGCCGGTCGCGAAGCCGCCGAACTTGGCCCACGCCGCGGCCGCGTCCGAGGTCGCCAGGAACTTGACGAACGCCTCGATCGCGGGCGTGTCACGGAAGGCGACGATGCTGTCGCCGCCGATCTCGACCGCCGGCCCCGACCCGCCGATCGGCGGGAACGGGAACTCGTTGTAGTCGGTGACCGCCTTCGCCTTGACCGTCGCGACGCCCGGGACGAAGTCGCCCTCCAGCACCATCGCCGCCTTCGGCGGGTTCTGGAAGACGTTGTTCACCGAGGTCGGGAAGTCGGTCTGGATCGCGCCCGACGTGCCGCCGGCCATCATCCCGCTCTGGAACAGCGCCTGCATCGACTTCAGCGCCGTGATCACGGACGGGTCGGTCCACTTGATCTTGTGCGCCGAGAGCTGGGCGTACTTGTCCGCGCCGGCCTGCCGGAGATAGATGTTCTCGAACAGGTCGGTGAGCGTCCAACCGTCGGCGCCGCCGATCGAGAAGGGCGGAACGCCCGACTGCGCGATCGTCTGCGCCGCCTTGCCCATGTCCGTGAAGCTCGAGGGCGCGGTGACGCCTGCGTTCGTGAACGCGTGGACGTTGTACCAGATGGTCGACTTGTTGCTCGCCTTGAAGACGATCGAGTACAGCTTCCCGTTGTAGGTCCCGAGCTTGAGCCACGCCGGCGCGAAGTTCGCCGCCATGGCCGAGCGGGCGTACTCGATCGGCTGCAGCGCTCCCTTGTCCACGAACTGCTGGATCAGGCCGGGCTGGGCGATGTCCGCCATGTCGGGCGGGTTGCCGCCGGCGACCGCCGTCGAGACGACCGTCGGCAGGTTGTCCCCGACCGGCTTGTACTTGACCTTCACGTTCGGGTACTTCTGGTTGAACGCGTCGATCACGGCCTGGAAGTGCTGCGCCTCGGCGCCGGTCCAGACCCCGTCGAACGTGATCGACCCGGAGACGGAGGAGCTCGACGTCGTCGCCGCCCCTCCGGACGTGGTCGCCGAGCTCGAACCGCCTCCGCCACCGCAGCCCGCGGCGACCAGCGCCAGCGGCACCGCGATCGCGCAGGCGAAGAACGTGATCCGCTTTCGACTCATGCAGCTCCTTTCGTGTCGGCGTAGATGCCGAGTCCGGAATCCGGGTCGAAGAAGTGCAGCGACCCCGTGTCGACCGCGACCTCCGCGGTCTCGCCCTCCCGCACTCCGGAGCGGGCGTTGAAGCGACCGACGACGACCGTCTCGGCGGAACCCCCCGCCGCCTCTGCGAGCGAGCGCTCGTCGCCGGCGTCCTGCGCCAGCTCCCGGATGTCCTCGGTGAGGGCCTGCCGGGCGCGGACGCGGAAGTGGACCATGATCTCGGAGCCGAGCGCCTCCCGGAGGACGACCTCGCCGGTCAGGCGGCGGTCGGCCGGCGCGTCCGAGTGGGACGCGTCCTCGAGATGCTCGGGCCGCAGGCCGACGATCACCGGGCGGCCCTCGTACGCGCGGAGCGCGGGCCGCGAGGAGAGGGCCTCCTCGCCGATCGTCAGTCGCTGCTCGCCGAGGACGGCGACGAGCGACCCGTTCGACCGCTCGAGCGTCGCCTCCAGCATGTTCATCGCCGGCGAGCCGATGAAGCCGCCGACGAACAGGTTCACGGGCGTGTCGTAGAGCTCCTGCGGCGTCGCCACCTGCTGCAGCTCGCCCTTGCGCATGACCGCGACCCGGTCGCCCATCGTCATCGCCTCGACCTGGTCGTGCGTGACGTAGAGCGTCGTCGTCGCGAGGTCGCGCTGGAGCCGGCTCACCTCGGCGCGCATCTGGACGCGGAGCTTCGCGTCGAGGTTCGAGAGCGGCTCGTCCATCAGGAACGCGGCCGGCTCGCGCACGATCGCGCGGCCCATCGCGACGCGCTGCCGCTGCCCGCCGGAGAGCGCGCGCGGCTTGCGCTTGAGGAAGTCCTCGAGGCCGAGGACGCGGGCGGCGTCGTGGACGCGCCGGTCGATCTCGGCCTTGTCGAGCTTCTTGATCTTCAGGCCGAAGGCGATGTTGTCGTAGACGGACAGGTGCGGGTAGAGCGCGTAGCTCTGGAAGACCATCGCGATGTCGCGGTCGCGGGACGGCACGTGGTTGACGACGCGCTCGCCGATCCGGAGCGTCCCGCCCGAGATCTCCTCGAGCCCCGCGACCATCCGCAGCGCGGTCGTCTTGCCGCAGCCGGAGGGGCCGACGAGCACCATGAACTCGCCGTCCGCGATCTCCAGGTCCAGAGAATCGACGGCCTTCGTTCCGTCCGCGTAGACCTTCGTGACGCCGTCGAAGACGACTCCTGCCACGCATCCACCCCCTCGCCGGTTCCTCGGCGGACCCTAACCGAGTCGCATCGGATTTGCAGCTGACTCCGATAGATCCGGCGCGAAACGGGGAACCCGGTTATCGTGCGGTTCGTCACGACGACAGGAGGTGGGTCCGGATGCAGATCGGCTCGGTGATGCGGGTGAAGCTCGTGACCGCGAGGCCCGACGAGACCGCCGCGCAGGCGATCCGCCGCATGCTCGAGGCGGGGATCGGCTCCGTCGTCGTCTGCGAGGACAACACCCCCGTCGGCATCTTCACCGAGCGCGACGTGCTCCGGCTCGCCGGCGACGGCGCCGACTTCGAGACCGTCCGCCTGCGCACGGCGATGACCCGCGACCCGCTGACGATCGGCGTCGACGACGGCATCCTCGACACCGCGCAGCTGATGGGCGACCGCGGCATCCGCCACCTGCCGGTCGTGCAGGACGGGAACCTCGTCGGGATCGTCTCGATCCGCGACGTCCTCGGCTTCCTCGCCGAGCGCCTCTACGCGGAGCGCGACGACGCCGCCGCCGAGACGGCGCGCGCCCTGCTCGGACGCAGCGCGAACTAGAGGCTCGCCGTCTAGAGGCCGGGGGAGGTCGCGTCGGGGGCGTGCATGCCCTCCGCCGGCACGCCCGCGACCTCGGGGCGGCGGCCGAAGTAGCGGCGCCGCAGCCAGAGGAACGCCATCACCGCCGCCGCGGCGACCGCGACGCCGATCGTCCAGTGCTGGAGGCTGAGCGCGGTCGAGCGCGCCTCCGCCTCCCACTCGCCCGGATCCCACTGGTTCGAGGCGGCGTTCGTCCCCGGGATCAGGTCGACGCCCCACGGGTAGCGCGCCGTGTGGTGGCGCGCCCAGCTCGCGGTGTCGTGGACGACGGCCATCGCGATCGCGCAGGCGGCGACGCACGAGACGTAGAAGCCGAGCGGCAGACGCGTCGCGACCAGGCCGACGACGACGAGCACGAGCGGCGGCAGCAGCGCCCAGAGCCAGATGCGCGCCTCGGTCGCGGAGGTCGGCTCGCGCCAGGTCGTGCAGAGGCCGAGCCGGCAGCCCTTCCACTGGTGCACGAGCGGCCGCTCCTGCGCGAGCGCGGACGCCATCAGCGCCGAGAAGAAGAGCGGGATCGCGAGGAAGGCGGCGATCGCGAGCGGCGCCCGCGAGTCGACCTTCGGCAGCCGGAGCCTCACGCCAGCTTCTCCGCCTCGAGCACCCGCGACAGGAACTCGCGCGTCCGCGGCTCGCGCGGGCTCGTGAAGATCTCCTCGGGTGAGGCCTCCTCGAGGATGCAGCCCGCGTCGAGGAAGCAGACCTTGTCGGCGACCTCGCGCGCGAAGCCCATCTCGTGCGTGGCGAGGATCATGGTCATCCCGCTCTCGGCCAGCTCGCGGACGAGCTGCAGCACCTCGGAGACGAGCTGCGGGTCGAGCGCCGACGTGATCTCGTCGAGCAGCATCAGCTTCGGCTCCATCGCGAGCGCGCGCACGATCGCGACGCGCTGCTGCTGGCCGCCGGAGAGCCGGTCCGGGTACTCGTCCGCCTTCGCCTCGAGGCCGATGCGGCGGAGCAGCAGCCGGGCGCGCGCGTCCGCCTCGTCGCGGGAGACGCCGCGCGCCTTTCGCGGCGCGAGCGTCACGTTCTGGAGCACCGTCATGTGCGGGAAGAGGTTGTACGCCTGGAAGACGATCCCGATCTTCTTGCGGAGCGCGTTCACGTCGACCTTCGTCCCGGTCAGGAGCTCGCCGTCGACGCGGATCTGGCCCTCCTCGACGTGCTCGAGCAGGTTGAGGCAGCGGAGCAGCGTCGACTTGCCGGAGCCGGACGCGCCGATCAGGCAGACGACGTTGTGCTCGGGGACCTCGAGGCTGACCCGGTTCAGCACCTGCAGGTCGCCGAACCACTTGGAGACCTCGCGCACCTCGACGAAGGCGCCGCTCCCGTTGCCGTTCGCGCTCAAAACGCCTGCGCGCGCTCGCGGCGCTCGCGCACCGCGACGAGATGGTCGGTGAAGCGGGCGAGCGGAATCGTGATCAGGATGAAGAAGACGGCGGCCACGAGGTAGCTCGGGAAGTCGCCGTTCTTCGTCGAGAACTGCTGCGCGAGCGAGGCGGCCTCGGTGACGCCGACGACCGAGACGATCGCCGTGTCCTTCTGCAGGCCGACGAAGTCGTTCAGGAGCGGCGGGATCACGCGCCGGACGGCCTGCGGGACGATGACGTAGCGCATCGCCTGGAAGTACGTGAGCCCGAGCGAACGCGCCGCCGCGCGCTGGCTCGCGTGCACCGACTCGATGCCGGCGCGGTAGACCTCGGTCACGTACGCCGTGTAGACGAGCGTCAGCGTGACGATCCCGTAGGTCGTGATCGAGAGCTGCGAGATGAACCCGAGCTGCAAGCCGGGCAGCCCGAAGCCGATGAAGAACGCGACGATGATGATCGGCGTGCCGCGGAAGAAGTCGGTGTAGGCGATCGCCAGGGCCCTCAGCGGCTTCGCCGAGGGCCCTGGCAGACCGCGGACGAGCGCGATCACGAGCGCGAACACCAGGACCAGCACCTCCGCGACGACCATCATCCGGAGGTTGATCTGGAAGCCCGCCCACACGTCCGGCATCGCCAGCGTGAAGCTGTGCAGGTTGAAGAACGCGTGGAGGACCTGGTGCAGCGCGTGCATCTGGACTCGTTACTTCAGGACCGGGATGGCCGCGAAGTTGACGTTGAACCACTTCTTCTGCAGCTTGGCGATCGTCCCGTTCTTCGACAGCGTCTTCAGCGCGGCGTCGACGATCGGGGTCAGCTTCGAGCCCTTCTGCAGGACGGCGCCGTACTGCTCGTGCGTGACGATCTGACCGGCGACCGCGCCGAACCGCGACGGCGTCTGCTTCTTCTGCAGCAGCACGAGCGGCACGTCGAGGATCATCGCCTGGCACTGCCCGACCGAGACGGCCTGGTAGGCGGCCGTCGTCGTCGGGTAGGTCAGCGGGTGCTTGGCCGGCTTGAGCTGGTCGGTGATGTACTGCAGGCCGGTCGTGTCGTTCTGCGCGCAGGTCTGCAGCTTGCGCAGGTCGGCCAGGCTGTGCGGCGTCGGGGCCGTCTTCGAGAGCAGGACGCCCTGGTTCGCGTTCAGGTACGACGAGGTGAAGTCGACCGTCTTCTTCCGCTGGGCGGTGATCGTCGCCTCCTGGAAGGAGATGTCGAACTTCTTCGTGCCGGGCGCGAAGAGGCCGGTCCACGGCGAGTACATCCAGACCGGCTTCAGATGGAGCTGCTTCGCCAGCGCGGTCGCGAGATCGACCTCGTAGCCCTTCGGGTTCGAGACCTTGCTGCCGCGGACCTTGCCGACGGCGAAGCTCGGGGCCGGGTCGCCGAACGCGACGATCAGCTGGCCGGCCTTGAGTGTCGGCGGCGCGCTGCGCTTGGCCGATGCCGCCGGGACCGCGACGAGCGCCGCGAGCACGAGCAGCGGGAGAAGACGCTTCACGAATCACCCTCCTGTGGGCTGGAACGGGGGAAACGAGGAGCCTACCGTGGTGCGGCCGAATCCTCTAGTCGGCGAGGGCGGCGGCGGTCAGCGCCTGGAAGTGGCCGATCAGCTGCTCGGAGCGGCTCATCAGCACGCCCGACTCGATGGCGCCGGACGTGACGCCGCGGTGGACGCCCTCGACGAGGACGCGGTCCTCGCGGCCGACCTGGTCGTCGAAGCGCATCAGCTCGTCGATCCACTCCGGCTCGACGTCCGGGCCGAAGAAGTAGTCGAGGAAGCGGTACGTGCGGTTGGGCGTCCGCGGCACGACCGGCCCGATCGAGACGTTCGGCCGGCCCGGGAAGATGTTCACGGTCAGGTTCGGCCAGAGGAAGTGGAACTGACTGCGCGGCAGCTCGCCGCTCACGTCCATGGTCTGCCGGCCGCTCTCGCGCACCGGGCCGTACTGGCTCGAGAGCCGCCCGCCGGCGTCGAGGACGTACGACTCGGCCGAGACGTCGATCACCTCGGCGAAGCCGGGATGCGCGACCTGGCAGTGGTAGCACTCGAGGAAGTTCTCGCAGACGATCTTCCAGTTCGCGTCGAGCTCGGTCTCCCAGCGCGAGTGGTGGACGAGCCCGTCGACGTCGAGTCCGAGCTCCGCGACCTGCGCCGGCATCGAGCCGAGCGCGTCGGCGAGCGGCTCCGGATCGGGGCCTGCGTTCACGAACACGAACGGGCCCCACGCGCCGACCGCGACCGGGCGCAGCCCGAGCTCGTCCTTCGGGAACGCCGGCTCCTCCTCGGAGCGCGGCGCCGCGCGGAGGCAGCCGTCGAGGCCGTACGTCCACGCGTGGTAGGGGCACTGGAGCGTCTCGCGGCGGCCGGCGCCGGCTGCGACCGGGAAGCCGCGGTGGCGGCAGACGTTGAGGAACGCGCGCAGCTCGCCGTCGCGGTCGCGGGTGACGACGATCGGGGCGCGCCCCGCCTCGGCGACGAAGAAGCCGGGCCCGTCCGAGGGCAGCTGGCCGGTGTGGCCGGCGTACTGCCACGACGTCCGGAAGATCCGCTCCTGCTCGCGCCGCAGGATCTCCGGGTCGGCGTACCAGCCGTACGGCAGCGTCCGCTCCATCGCGCGCGAGCGTACCTGTCCCCAAGGGCCACGTCCGGTATCAGATACCGGACGTGGCCGCATTGGACGGTGGTGCGACGATTGCGGTATGCGCGCGATGGTGCTGCACGCGCCCGGCGAGGCGCTCCGGCTCGAGGACGTGCCCGTCCCCGAGCCCGGGCCGGGAGAGGTGCTGCTGCGCGTCCTCGCGTGCGGCGTCTGCCGCACCGACCTGCACGTCGTCGACGGCGAGCTCGCCGAGCCGGCGCTGCCGCTCGTGCCCGGCCACCAGATCGTCGGCGTCGCCGAGGACGGCCGGCGGCTCGGCGTGCCCTGGCTCGGCTGGACGTGCGGCGAGTGCCGCTACTGCCGCTCCGGGCGCGAGAACCTCTGCGAGCGCGCCCGCTTCACCGGCTACGACCGCGACGGCGGGTACGCCGAGTACGCGGTCGCCGACGAGCGCTTCTGCTTCCCGATCCCGGACGGCTACCCCGACCTGCAGGCGGCGCCGCTCCTCTGCGCCGGGCTGATCGGCTACCGCTCGCTCCGCCTCGCCGGCGACGCGGAGCGCCTCGGCCTCTACGGCTTCGGCGCCGCCGCGCACATCGTCGCCCAGGTCGCGCGTCACGAGGGCCGGCGGCTCTTCGGCTTCGTCCGCCGCGGCGACGAGGCGGCGGAGCGGTTCGCGCGCGAGCTCGGCTGCGAATGGGCGGGGCCGTCCGACGCGCCCGGCCCGGAGGAGCTCGACGCCGCGATCGTGTTCGCGCCGGCCGGCGAGCTCGTCCCGGCCGCGCTCGCCGCGACCGCGCGCGGCGGCGCCGTCGTCTGCGCCGGCATCCACATGAGCGACATCCCGAGCTTCCCCTACGAGCTGCTCTGGCACGAGCGGAGCGTCCGCTCGGTCGCGAACCTGACCCGGTGCGACGGCGAGGAGTTCCTCGCGCTCGCGCCGCGCGTCCCCGTCCGCACCGAGGTCGAGACGTTCGCGCTCGCGGACGCGAACGAGGCGCTCGACCGGCTGCGCCGAGGCGAGATCCGCGGTGCGGCGGTGCTCCAGGTGTAGGGTCGAGCCATGGCCGGACGTCCGCCGTTCGAGCAGTTCTTCGCGTTCCGCCGCTTCCTGCCGGTGGCGCAGTTCACACCGGACGGGAGCCGCGTCCTCTTCGTCTCGAACATCTCGGGCCAGTTCAACCTCTGGTCGGTCGCCGTCGACGGGGGCTGGCCGGAACAGCTCACGAGCTTCACCGACCGCTCCGTCCGCGAGGTCGCCGTCGCGCCCGACGGGACGATCCTCTTCGCCGCAGACAAGGACGGCGACGAGTTCACGCAGCTCTTCCGGATCCCGGCCGGCGGCGGCTGGCCGGAGCAGCTCACCGACCTCGAGCAGGTGCAGCACGCGATCTTCCCGAGCGCCTGGTCGCCCGACGGCGCCCGCTTCGCGTACTCGGCGAACGCGCGCACGCAGACCGACCAGGAGGTCTTCGTCCAGGACGGCGACGGCGAGCCGCGCGTCCTCTTCGGGGAGGGCATGTACGCGTTCGGCGGCCTCTTCTCGCCGGACGGACGCTCGCTGCTCGCGATCGACTTCCGCGGCAACACCGACACCTCGATCCACCTGCTCGACGCGGAGAGCGGCGAGGCGCGCGAGCTGACCCCGCACGAGGGCCAGGTCAAGTTCCTGCCGGGGCCGTGGGCGGCGGACGGCTCCGGGTTCTACGTCGTCACCGACGAGGGGCGCGAGTTCCAGGGGCTCGCCTTCCAGCGGCTCGACGGCAGCCGCGAGTGGGTGGAGGCGCCCGAGTGCGACGTCGAGGAGGTGTCCGGCTCGGCGGACGGCCGCGTGCTCGCATGGACGGAGAACGTCGACGGCTGGGGCCGCCTGCGCCTGCGCGACGTCGAGCGCGGGGAAGACCTGCCGGCGCCGAAGCTGCCGCAGGGGCTCGGCACCGCCTACGGCGCGTCCGGCCTCTCGCTCTCGCGCGACGGCTCCCGCGCGGCGCTCGTCTGGGACCAGCCCGGCCGGCCGCCCGAGGTCTACGTCGTCGAGACGGCCACGGGCGAGGCGCGCCCCGTCACCGAGAGCCGGCTCGCCGGGTTCGCCCGGCTCCGCCTCCGCGAGCCCGAGCTCGTCGCCTACCCGAGCTTCGACGGCCGCGAGATCCCCGCCTGGCTCTACCGGCCCGAGGGCGAGGCCCCGGCGCCGTTCGTCCTCGCCGTCCACGGCGGGCCGGAGGCGCAGGAGCGGCCCGTCTACCGGCCGGTCTACCAGTACCTGCTCAGCCGCGGCATCGGCGTCCTCGCGACGAACATCCGCGGCTCAACCGGCTACGGCAAGACCTACCAGACGCTGATCCACCACGACTGGGGCGGCGGCGACCTCGAGGACTGGCGGCACGCGGCCGAGTGGCTGCGCGCCCGGGACTTCGTCGACGGTGACCGGCTCGGCGTCTACGGCGGCTCCTACGGCGGCTTCGCGACGCTCACCTGCGTCACGCGGCTGCCGGAGTACTGGGCGGCCGCGGTCGACATCGTCGGGCCCTCGAACCTCGTCACCTTCGCCCGCGCGGTGCCGCCGCAGTGGCGGCGGTTCATGGCCCAGTGGGTCGGCGACCCGGACACGGAGGAGGACTTCCTGCGCGAGCGCTCGCCGATCACCTACGTCGACCGGGTGCGCGCGCCGCTGCTCGTCATCCAGGGCGCCAGGGACCCGCGCGTCGTCAAGCCGGAGTCCGACCAGATGGTCGAGCGGCTGCGCGAGCTCGGGCGCGAGGTCGAGTACGAGGTCTTCGAGGACGAGGGCCACGGCTTCACGCGCTACACGAACGAGATCCGCGGCTACCGCCTGACCTGCGAATGGCTCGAGCGGCATCTGGCGGGCTGATCGCTGGGCCGCGTCGCCGCCATCCGCCGCTTCGCCGAGAAGCACCACCGGCTGCTCACCGCCGCGCAGCTCGTCCTGCTCGCCGGCTTCTTCGTCGCCGTCGGCTGGGCGGTGCGGGGCTCCTTCCACGAGGCGGCCGACGACCTCCGCAACGCCGACCCGCTCCTCTTCCTCGCCGGCTGCGGCGCGCTCGGCGGCTACTACCTCGCGTTCGTGCTCGGCTGGATGCGGATCCTCGAGGACTGGGGCATCCGCATCTCGTACCCGGCCGCGCTGCGCGCCGAGATGGTCTCGATGCTCGCGAAGTACGTGCCCGGCGGCGTCTGGACGCCCGCCGCGCGCGTCGTCGCCGCCCGGCGCGCCGGCGTGACCGACGCGGCGCTCGTCACCGCGTCGATGCTGCTCGAGGCGGGGATCTCGGCGGTCGCCGGGGTGATCGTGTTCGTGATCAGCCTCGCCTGGGTGGACGGGGTGGACGCGCCGCTCGCGCCGCTGATCGCCTTCGGCGTCGTCGTCGCCGTCCTCGTCCATCCGCGCATCTTCCGGCCGCTCGCCGCGCGCGTCCTGCGCAGGGTCGGCTACGCCCGGGAGCTGCCGGAGCTGCGGACCTCGACGCTCTGGCTGCTGCTCCTCTTCTACGCGGGCACGTGGATCCTCGGCGGGTTCGCGCTCTGGCTGCTGCTGCGCTCCGTCGGCGCCCACCCCGAGGCGGCGAGCATCGTCTTCCTCGGCGGCACGGCCGCGGTCGGCGCGATCGTCGCGGTGCTGTTCGTGTTCGCCCCGTCGGGGCTCGGGCCGCGCGAGGCGTCGATGTACGGGCTGATGCTCGCCGTCGCCTCCGAGGGGCACGCGCTCGGCGCGACCGCGCTGAACCGCGTCGCGATCACGCTCGTCGAGGCGCTCCTGCTCGTCGTCGGCGGACTGCTCCTGCGGCGCACCGGCGAGCCCGAGGCGCGGCTCGACCCGGAAGCGCAGCGCTCCTAGAGCAGCGCCCGCGCGAGCGCCTCGCGCCAGCTGGCGACGAGCGACGCCGCCTCGTCCTCGCCCAGCTCCGGCTCGCGGACGGCGGCGACGCGGCGGCTCGCGGCGAGGTCGGCCTCGCTCCAGCGGCCCGTCGCGACGCCGGCGAGCGCGGCGGCGCCGAGACCGGTCGTCTCGCGCTCGGCCGCGACCTCGACCGGCACCCGGCAGACGTCCGCCAGGAACTGGGTCAGGAACCCGTTCGCGGCGGCGCCGCCGTCCACGCGCAGGACGGGCGGCGGGGCGGGCAGCACGTCGAGGACGTCGCGGGTCTGGAACGCGATCGCCTCGAGCGCGGCGCGGACGAGGTGCTCGCGGCGCGTGCCGCGCGTGATCCCGGAGACGAGCCCGCGCGCGTCCGGCGCCCAGTGCGGCGCGCCGAGACCGGTCAGCGCGGGGACGAAATGGACGCCGTCGCTCGACGGCACCGCCCGCGCGAGCGCCTCGCTCTCCGCCGCGTCCGCGAGCAGCCCGAGGCCGTCGCGCAGCCACTGCACCGCGCCGCCGGCGACGAAGATCGAGCCCTCGAGCGCGTAGCCGGGCGGGACGCCGGCGGGGACGGCGGCCGCGGTGCGCACGAGCCCGGCCGGCGCCGGCGACCGGTCGGCGCCGCTCGCCGAGAGCACGAACGCGCCCGTTCCGACGGTCGCCTTCGTCTCGCCGGGCGCGAAGCACGCGTGCCCGTAGAGCGATGCCTGCTGGTCGCCTGCGAGGGCGGCGACCGGCGCCCGCACTCCGCCGAGACGCCCCTCGCCGAAGACGCCGCCCGAGGGCCGCACCTCCGGCAGCAGGCCGCGCGGCACGCCGAAGAGCTCGAGCAGGTCGTCGCTCCAGTCGGCCGCCGCGAGGTCGAACAACATCGTGCGCGACGCGTTCGAGACGTCGGTCGCGTGCACCGCGCCGTCCGTCAGGCGCCAGAGCAGCCACGCGTCGACGGTGCCGAAGAGGAGCCCGTCGGCGGCGCCGCGCTCGCGCAGGATCCACTCGAGCTTCGTCGCCGAGAAGTACGGGTCGGGCGTCAGCCCGGTCCTGGCCCGGATCGCGTCCGCCGGCAGCTCGCGGCAGCGCTCCGCCGTCCGCCGGTCCTGCCAGACGATCGCCGGGGCGACCGGCCGCCCCGAGCCGCGCTCCCACACGACCGTCGTCTCGCGCTGGTTCGCGATCCCGATCGCCTCGACGTCGCCCGGGGAGGCGCCCGCAGCCGCCAGCGCGCCGGCCGCCGCCTGCTCGACGCTCCGCCACAGCTCCTCCGCGTCCTGCTCGACACGGCCCGGCGCGGGCGTCGCGACCGCGACCGGCACGGTCGCCCGGCCGAGCACCTCGAGGCCGTCGCCGACGAGCAGGCAGGTCGTCCCGGTGGTGCCCTGGTCGACGGCGAGGATCACCCGCGCATCTTCGCGCCTCTCGTCAGCGGCCGGATCCCGCGCTACCTTGGGTCGCCATGGCGACGCTTGCGGCGCTCGCGCGGCCGTTCGAGGCGGCCCGCAACCGGAGCATCCCGGCCGAGCTCCCGGCCGCCCTCCTCGGCGTGGCCGTGGTCACGCCCGTCGCCTCGGCGAACGGCGGCTGGGACGCGACCTCGTGGGGCTGGATCGTGCTCGCCCTCGTCTGGGTGGCCGTCGTCGGGATCCTGCTGCGCCCGTCGCTCGCCTTCGGCCTGCCCGAGCTGGTCGTCCTCGGCGCGCTCGGCGCGTTCTCGCTCTGGACGCTGGTCTCCGCGAGCTGGAGCGGCGACAAGGGCGGCAGCGTGCTCACGTTCGAGCGGACGCTCGTCTACGTCGCGGCGATCGCGGCCGTGCTCGTCGTCGTCAGGCGCGCCGGCGTGCCGCACCTGCTCGCGAGCGTCTGGCTCGGCGCCTCGCTCGTCTGCGGCTACGCGCTCGTGACGCGGCTCTACCCGAACCGGTTCCCGGCGCCGCTCACGCTCGCCGGCAACCGGCTCGAGCAGCCGATCGGCTACTGGAACGGCCTCGGTCTGCTCGCGGCGGTCGCGCTCGCGGCGGGGATCGGCGTGATCGCCTCGACGCGCTCGCGCACGCTCGCCGGGCTCGTCGGCCTCTCGGTCGTCCCGGTCGTGCTGGCGCTCTACTTCACGTTCAGCCGCGGCGGCTTCCTCGCGCTCGGCGTCGCGGTCGTCGTGCTGCTCGCACTCGACGCGAATCGCCTCCGCGCGGCGGCGGCGCTCGTCGCGCTCGCCGTCCCGGCCGCGCTCGCCGTCAGCCACGCGTCGCACGTCTCGGCGCTCACGAGCGTCGCCACCGATCCGGCGACCGCCTCGCTCGCCGGAGCCCGCCTCGTCCGCGCCGAGCTGCCGTACGCCGCACTCGCCCTGGTCGCCGCGCTCGCGATCGCGGAAGGGGCGCGTCGCATCGAGGCCGGTCCGCGCGTGCATCGCGTCGGCAACGCGGTCCTCGCCGTCGGCGCGCTGGCGGCGGTGGTCGCCGGCGTCGCGCTCCTCAGCTCGCACTACGGCTCGCCGACCTCGGTCGTCCGCCAGGTCTGGCACTCGTTCTCGCACGAGTCCGGGACGACGCCGACGAACCTGAACGACCGGCTCTTCACCTTCTCCGGCACCGGCCGCGTCGCGCTCTGGCGGGTGGCGTGGGCCGACTTCCGCGGCCACCCGCTGACCGGGTCGGGCGCTGGCACCTACCAGCGGTTCTGGCTCCGCAACCGGCCGGGCGACGCCCAGGCCGTCAATGCGCACAACCTGTACGCCGAGACGCTGGCGGAGCTCGGCGTCGTCGGGCTCGCCCTCCTGCTGGTCGCACTGGTCGTCCCGCTCGCAGCCGCGTGGCGCGCGCGCGGACGGCCGGCCGTGGGCGCCGCCGCCGCCGTGTACGCCGCGTTCGTCGTGCACTCGTTCTTCGACTGGGACTGGCAGCTCCCGGGCGTGGCGCTCGGACCGGTGCTCCTCGGCGCCGCCCTGCTCGTCGCCGGCAGGGACGACTCGCGGCAGCACCGGCCGGGGCGGCTCACGACCGCCGGCGCGGTCGCGGCGCTCGCCCTCGTCGCGGGCGTCTCGCTGTGGGGTCTGCTCGCGAACCGCGCCGTGGCCGACGCCAACCGTCGCGCCGCCCGCGACAACCTCACGGCGGCGGTGGCGTCGGCGGGCCACGCGCGCCGGCTCGAGCCGTGGTCGTCGGAGCCGTGGCGGATCGAGGGCGAGGCGGAGCTCTCGGCGGGGCTCCTGAACATCGCCCGGCACAGCTTCCAGCAGGGGATCGCGAGGAACCGCGACAGCTGGCGGCTCTGGCTCGACCTCGCGCTCGCGACGCCCGACCCGGCGGGACGGCTCGCCGCCGCCCGGCAGGCGCTCGCGCTCAACCCGCACAGCGACGAGATCGCGGCCGTCCGCACCTCGCTCGGGCTGCCGCCGCCGAAACAGCCGTAGCCGCCCTGTAAGGAAACGGGCGCGGCGGCGGTACTCCTCCTGATGCGTCGCTTCGTCCGTCGTCCGCATTCCCGTCTCGAGCGCGATCTGCGCGCGTTCGCCGCGCCGCGCGAGGCCTTCGTCGCGGAGACGCTCGCCTTCCTCGGGGCGGCCGCGCCGTCGGCGCACGCGCCGCGGCCGGAGACGCGCTTCCGCGTCGGCGCGGCGGCCGCGTCGACCGCCGTCCTCGTCGCCGCCCTGTTCGCGCTCGGCGCTCCGGGCTACGTCTTCGCAGGCGCGAAGTCGGCCTACCACAGCGCCGGCAGCGCGTGGCACGAGACGGCGAAGGGCTTCAACAGCCACTCGTCGGACGGCAACGGGAACGGGAACGGCAGCGACCACGGCAGCAGCGGCGGCCAGGGCAACGGCAGCGACGGCCAGAAGGTGACGATCTGCCACCGGACGAGCTCCGACACGAACCCGTACGTCGAGATCACGATCGACGTCTCCGCGGTCGCCCACCACGAGGCCGAGCACGTGAGCGCGAAGGGCGGCAAGGAGGAGCGCGCCGACATCATCCCGGCGCCCGCCGACGGCTGCCCGGGCGGCAGCGGCGGCGGCGACCACGGTGGCGGCGGCGGCGGGGACGACGACGGCGGCGGCCACGGCTGCGACTTCGCGAGCGGCAACCACCACGACGACGGCGACCACGACGAGGACGACGACTGCGGCGGCGGCAGCGGCGGCGGCCAGTACGGCCACGGCGTGCCGATCTGCCACCGCACCGGCTCGGACTCGAACCCGTGGGTGCTGATCGTCGTCGACCAGTCCGCGCTGCCGGCCCACGCGGCTCACGGCGACATCATCCCGGCGCCTCCCGGCGGCTGCCCCGACGGCGGCGGCGACCACGGCGGCGGCAACGGCGGCGGCGACCACGGCGGGAACGGCGGCGGCGACGGCGGCGACACGGTCACGATCTGCCACCGGACGAGCTCCGACACGAACCCGTACGTCCAGCTGACGATCCCCGCCTCGGCAGTCGCCGCGCACGAGGCCGAGCACGTCACCGCGAAGGGCGGCAAGGAGGAGCGCGCCGACATCATCCCGGCGCCCGCGGGCGGCTGCCCGACCTCGGTGCACCACGACACGAGCGGCGACATCCACGGCGACGACAACTCGCCGCAGTCCGGCCACCACGGCATCTGGGTCGTCGACGTCCACGGCGACGACGGCTCGACCCCCGACGGTGTCGTGACCTGCTTCGACAACGACCACCAGTTCGCCCAGTTCACGACGACCGCCGGCGCGGGCGCCTGCGACGAGGGGCTCAACACCCCGGGCGACCACACGATCCGCTTCTTCTTCGTCCCGAACGACACCAGCCGCTACTCCTCGTGCGCCGGCTCGGTCACCGTCACCGTCCAGCGCGCCGCCTCGAGCACCGCCGTGACGACGAGCGGCTCGCCCGCCGCCCGCGGCAGCGCGGTCACGTTCACCGCCACGGTGTCGGGCGGCGGCGGCACGCCGACCGGCTCGGTCCAGTTCCTGGACGGCACGACGCCGCTCGGCGACCCCGTCGCACTCGGAGCCTCGGGCGTCGCGGCCCTGACGACGAGCGCGCTCGCCGTCGGCAGCCACACGATCTCGGCCGTCTACGGCGGCGACAGCGTCTTCGCCACCTCCTCCGGACAGGTGAGCGAGACCGTCACGAAGCCGATCACGCCGACCACGACCGCGCTCGCCGCGAGCAGCGCGACGCCGAAGGCCACCGACGCGGTGACCTTCACCGCGAACGTGAGCGGCGCCGGCGGCACGCCGACCGGGCGGATCGCGTTCTCGGTCGACGGCAGCGAGGTCGCCGCGGCCCCGCTCGACTCGAACGGCCGCGCCGCGCTCACCGTCACCGGCCTCGGAGCGGGCTCGCACACGATCACCGCCTCCTACGAGCCGGCCGACGGCTCCGGCTGGCAGGCCTCGACCTCCTCGATCACGATCGCGGTCGCCGCGGTCGCCACCACGACCTCCCTCGCGGTGAGCGACACGCATCCCGTGATCAACACGCCGACCACGCTCACCGCGACGGTGCGCGCCGGCAGCGCGGCCGCGACCGGCGGCACCGTGACCTTCAAGGTCGACGGGGCCACCGTTGCCACGGCCGCGGTCAACGGGAGCGGCGTCGCGACCGCGAGCTTCTCCTGGTCGTCCGCCGGCGGGAACAGCACGGTCGAGGCCGACTACAACGGCAACACCACGTACTCGGCCAGCAGCGCCACGCTGCAGGTCAACCCGAAGAAGAAGTAGCGCCCCCGCGGCAGGCGTCGCCGCTCGCCGCGCTTGACAGCGGCGTCGTGGCTTAGTCTAATGCCTTAGTCAATCGACTAAGAAGGAGGAGCCGCATGCCGTTCGTCAACGTGAAGGTGATCGAGGACGTCTTCACTCCGGAGCAGAAGCGCGAGATGATCGAGCGTCTGACCGAGGCGATGGTGTCGATCGAGGGGGAGAACATGCGCGGCGTGACCTGGGTCGTCGTCGAGGAGGTCAAGAGCGGCGACTGGGGCATCGGCGGGAACGCGCTCGGGACGGCCGACGTCCGCGCCCTCGCGGCGGGGGCCGCCTAGCCGTGGCGGACGCCGACGACCGCGAGCTCGTCCGGCGCGCGGCCCTCGACTACTTCGAGGGCTGGTTCGACGGCGACCCGGAGCGCATGGACCGCGCGCTCCATCCCGAGCTCTCGAAGCGGTTCGCCGGCGACCTGACCCCGGTCACGAAGGAGCAGATGGTCGAGGCGACGCGCCAGGGCGCCGGGCGGCGCGACGCCGAGCGCGAGGTGGAGGTCGAGGTGGCCGAGGTGTACGGGGAGATCGCGACCGCGATCGTCCGCTCGGCGCCGTACCGGGAGTACCTCCACCTCGTCCGGACGCCCGGCGGCTGGCGGATCGCGAACACGCTGTACGTCCGGACGTGAAGGCTGCGGCAGAGAAGTCCAGGGCCCGTTCCGCCGCGGAGAGGGCGCTCCTCGACGCGGCGGAGCGGCTGCTCGTCGAGGTCGGGCACGCCGGCATCACGACGCGGCGTCTCGCCGAGGAGGCGGGCGTCAACCACGGCCTCGTCCACTACTACTTCGGCTCGAACGAGAACCTCCTCGTCAAGACGCTCGAGCGGTTCACCGAGCGGCTGATCGCACGCCAGCGCGAGCTGTACGCGAGCGACCTGCCGTTCGTCGAGAAGTGGCGGACGGCGATGCGGTACCTCGTCGCCGACGACGTCGCCTACCAGAAGGTGTGGCTCGAGCTGCAGGCGCTCGCCTGGAACGAGCCCGCGCTGCGGGAGCGCCTCGCGGCCGTGAACGCCGAGTGGCGCGACGTGCTGCGGGAGGCCTTCGAGGAGCCGCGCCGCGAGCTCGGGCTCGAGATCCCGCTCGACGCGCTCGTCGCGCTCGTCGCGACCTTCAACATCGGGATCATGGCCGAGCGGCTCGGCGGGATCGAGGCCGGCCATGCCGAGCTGCTCGCCTGGATCGACTCGTGGCTGTCGAGGTGAACGCGCCGCCCCGCGAGCAGTCGCGGGCGCGCTACCCGGACGAGTCGGGCCACGTGACGCGCGACGGCGTCCGCCTCCACTACGAGGTCTACGGCACCGGCGAGCCGACCGTCCTGCTCCTGCCGACCTGGTCGATCCTCCATTCGCGCCACTGGAAGATGCAGATCCCGTATCTCTCCCGCCACTGCCGCGTCCTCGCCTTCGACGGGCGCGGCAACGGGCGCTCGGATCGGCCGGAGTCGGGCTACGGCGAGCGCGACTTCGCGGCCGACGCGCTCGCGGTGCTGGACGCGACCGGCACCGCGCGGGCGGCGATCGTCTCGCTCTCGCTCGGCGCGCAGTGGGCGCTGCGGCTCGCGGCCGACCACGGCGACCGCGTCGAGTCGGCGGTGTTCGTCTGCCCGGCGGTGCCGCTCGGCGAGCCGCTCCCGGAGCGGACCGTGCACGGCTGGGACGAGGAGCTCGACACGGACGCGGGCTGGGCGCGGTACAACCGGCACGCGTGGCTGCGCGACTACCGCGGCTTCCTCGAGTTCTTCTTCTCGCGGATGTTCACCGAGCCGCACTCGACGAAGCCGATCGAGGACTGCGTCCTCTGGGGCCTGGAGACGACCCCCGAGACGCTGATCGCGACCGCTCTCGCCGACGGGCTCGACGAGCCGGCGGCGCGCGAGCTCTGCGCGCGGATCCGCTGCCCGGTGCTCGTGATCCAGGGGAGCGAGGACGCGATCACCGGCCCGAGCCGCGGCGTCGCCCTCGCCGAGGCGACCGGGGGCGAGCTCGTCCTGCTCGAGGGCTCGGGCCACGGCCCGCACGTGCGCGACCCGGTGAAGGTGAACCTGCTCCTGCGCGACGCCCTCGTGCCGCCGCGTCCGGCCGGCTGGGTGCGGGGCCGCTCGCGGCGCCGGCGCGCGCTCTACGTCTGCTCGCCGGTCGGCCTCGGGCACGCGCAGCGCGACGTCGCGATCGCGGACGAGCTCCGCCGCCTCCACCCGGATCTCGAGATCGACTGGCTCGCGCAGCATCCGGTGACGCGCGTGCTCGAGGAGCGCGGCGAGCGCGTCCACCCGGCGAGCGCGGAGCTCGCGAGCGAGTCCGCGCACGTCGAGAGCGAGTCGGCCGAGCACGACCTCCACTGCTTCCAGGCGATCCGGCGGATGGACGAGATCCTGCTCTCGAACTTCATGGTCTTCGACGACCTCGTCCGCGACGAGGACTACGACCTGTGGCTCGGCGACGAGGCGTGGGAGCTCGACTACTACCTGCACGAGAACCCCGACCGGAAGCGGGCCGCGTTCGTCTGGCTGACCGACTTCGTCGGCTGGCTGCCGTTCGAGGACGGCGGCGCGCACGAGGCGTTCCTGACCGCCGACTACAACGCCGAGATGATCGAGCACATCGCGCGCTTCCCGCGGGTGCGCGACCGGGCGATCTTCGTCGGCGACGCGCCGGACGTCGTCGCCGACTCGTTCGGGCCCGGACTGCCCGCGATCCGCGACTGGACGGAGCAGCACTTCGACTTCGCCGGCTACGTGACCGGCTTCGACCCGGCCGCGCTCGCCGACCGCGAGGCGCTCGGCTACCGCGACGACGAGAAGGTGTGCATCGTCACCGTCGGCGGCTCGGGCGTCGGCGGCAGCCTGCTCCGGCGCGTGATCGACGCGTTCCCGGAGGCGAAGGAGCGCGTCCCCGAGCTGCGGATGGTCGTCGTCGCCGGGCCGCGCATCGACCCCGCCGCGCTGCCGAGGCACGACGGGCTCGAGGTGCGCGGCTACGTCCACGAGCTCTACCGGCACCTCGCCTCGTGCGACCTCGCGATCGTGCAGGGCGGCCTGACGACGGCGATGGAGCTGACGGCGGCGCGGCGGCCGTTCCTCTACTTCCCGCTCCGCCACCACTTCGAGCAGACCTTCCACGTCCGCCACCGGCTCGGCCGCTACCGCGCCGGGCGCTGCATGGACTTCGAGACGGACGGCCCGTCGGAGATCGCCGCGGCGATCGCGGCGGAGGTCGGCCGCGACGTGGACTACCTCCCGGTCGACCCGGGCGGCGCCGCCCGCGCGGCCGCGTTGATCGCCGAGCTGCTCTAGATCGCCGTACGATCGGCTCCGTGGACGAGCTGCTCGAGCGCGAGGCAGAGCTCGCCGCGCTGCTGGAGGCGGCGCGCGGCCTGCCCTCGGGGCGCGGCTGCCTCGTCCTCGTCGGCGGCGAGGCCGGGATCGGCAAGACGACGCTCGTCCGGGCGCTGCGCGAGCGGCTCGGCGGCGGGACGGCGTTCCTCTCGGGCGCCTGCGAGCCGCTCTCGGTGCCGGTCCCGCTCGCGCCGCTGCGGGAGCTCGCGGAGGCCGCCGGCCAGCCGGACCTGGCGGGGCCCGAACCGGGCGACCGGCTCCTGCTCGCGAGCGGACTGCTCGAGGCGCTCGCCGCGCGCGCACCCGCCGTCGCCGTGGTCGAGGACGCGCACTGGGCGGACGCGGCGACGCTCGACGTCCTGCGCCTGCTCGCCCGGCGGGTCGAGGAGGCGCCGGTCGCGGTCGTCGTCACCTACCGCGACGACGAGGCCGCCGCGAACCCGGAGCTGTCGCGGCTCCTCGGCGACCTCGCCGGCCGGCCCGCGGTGCGGCGCCTGCTCCTGCGGCCGCTCTCGCCGGCTGCGGTGCGCGAGCTGGCGGCGCCGGCCGGGGTCGACCCGGCCGGGCTGGCGCGGGTGACCGGCGGGAACCCGTTCCTCGTCGTCGAGGCGATCGCCGCGGGCGGGGGGCTGCCGGCGACGGTGCGCGACGCGACGCTCGCCCGCGCGGCGCGGCTCGGCCCGGCGGCGCGGCAGGCGGTGGAGGCGGCGGCGGTGATCGGGCAGCGCGTCGCGCCCGCGCTCCTCGAGGCGGTCGCGCCGGGGAGCGGCGCCGCGGTCGAGGAGGCGCTCGCGCGCGGCGTGATCGTCGCCGACGGACCGGTGCTCGGCTTCCGGCACGAGCTGCTGCGCGAGGCGATCGAGTCGTCGCTCTCGCCGCCGCGGCGCGCCGAGCTGCACGGGCGCGTGGTCGCCGCGCTCGCGGCGCAGGAGACCGGGCCCGACCACGCGCGCCTCGCGCACCACGCCGAGCTCGCCGGCGCCGTCGCCGACGCGTGCCGCTATGCGGCGCTCGCGGCCGCCGACGCCGAGCGGGTCGGGGCGCTCCGGGAGACGAGCCTGCAGGCGGGGCGCGCGCTCCGGCTCGGCGCAGGCCTCGACGGCGCGGAGCGGGTCGATCTGCTGATCCGCTACGCGCACGCGGCCAACTTCGCGAGCACGCGGCTCGAGGACGCGGTCGAGGCGGCGGAGGAGGCGGTCGCGCTCGCCGCGGAGCTCGGCGACCGGGTCGGGCAGGGGCGGGGCCTCGTCGCGCTCGCGTACGCGCTCTGGTCGTGCGACCGCGTCGCCGAGGCGCACGCCGCGGCCGGCCGCGCGGTCGCCGTGCTCGAGGGGGCGGGAAACGCCGCCGAGCTCGCGCGCGCCCAGTCGACGCTCGTCCGGATGGAGGCCACGACCTCCGATCCGGGCGGCGCGCTCGAGCTCGGGCCGAGGGCGCTCGAGCTGGCGGCGGAGGCGGGGCTCGAGCAGGTCCGGCTCGACGTCGAGATCAGCCTCGGCCTCGCCCGCGCGCACCTCGGCGACCCGGAGGCGCCGGCCGTGCTCGCGGCGGCGGCGCGCGCGGCGCGGCGGGCCGGCTTCCCGATCCAGACCGTCCGCGTCCACGTCAACCTCGTCGTCGCCGCGCTCGCGCTGCGCCGGCACGCGCTCGTCGACGAGGCGACGGCGGAGGCGCTCGCGATCTTCGACGAGCACCAGACGACGATCCCGGCGAACGCGGTCGAGTTCTACCGCGCCCGCAGCCTGCTCGACCGGGGCCGCTGGCGGGAGGCGGAGGCGATCCTGACGGCGGAGCGGACGATGGCGGCCGAAGGGCCGACGCTGCGCGCGGTCGCGGGCCTGCTGCGGGTGCGCCGCGGGGACGCCGGGGCCGGGCGGCTCGTCCACGACGCGTGGACGGAGATCCGCGACCGGCCGGAGAGCTCCCGCCACGGCGTGATCCGGAACGCGCTCGTCGAGGCCGCCTGGCTGCGCGGCGACCGCGCCGGGGCGCTGCGCGAGCTGCGCGCCGCCGAGGGCACGCCCGCGTTCCGCTTCGCGCGGACCGGCGGCGAGCTCGCGCTCTGGGGCCACCGGCACGGACTCGCCCTCGAGCCGGCGGCCGGCGCGCCGGAGCCCGTCCTGCTCGAGCTCGCCGGCGACTGGCGCGGCGCGGTGCGCGCCTGGCGCGAGCTGGGGTGCCCGTACGACGCCGCGCTCGCGGCGCTCCCGGGTGACGACGCGGCGGCGCGCGCCGCGGTCGCGGCGCTGCACGAGCTCGGCGCCGAGGGCGCCGTCCGCGCGTTCGCGCGGGAGCGCGCGGCGGCGGGCGCGCGTGCCCCGCGCGGCCCGCGCCGCTCGACGCGCGCGCATCCCGCCGGCCTCACCCGCCGCGAGCAGGAGGTGCTCGAGTCGCTCGCGACCGGCGCGACGAATCCGGCGATCGCGGCCGCGCTCCACCTCTCGGAGCGGACGGTCGCGCACCACGTCTCCTCGATCCTCCGCAAGCTCGGCGCGCCGACGCGGCTGGCCGCGGTCGAGGCCGCCCGGGCCCGCGGGCTGCTGCCGGAAGATGGGCAGCCGCCGGCGCAAACATAGGCAGGCCGGCCGATGCCCGCGCCGCCGGCCGCGCCTAGCGTCCCCCGGGTCAACGACCGAAGGGGGAACGGCATGGACGGGTACACCACGAAGCGGATCGACGAGCTCGCGTCGATCTTCCACGGGGCGGTCAAGCTGGCGGGCTCCGAGCTCGGCGTCGAGTCGTTCGGGCTGCAGGTGCTCGACTTCCCGGCCGGGTTCGAGCACTACCCGGCCCACGACCACGCGGAGGACGGGCAGGAGGAGGTCTACGCCGTGCTCGCCGGCTCGGCGGACTTCGAGATCGCGGGCGACCGCGTCCCCGCCGCGACCGGGACGCTGCTGCGCGTCGCGCCGGGCGTGATGCGGAACGTCGTCCCCGGCTCGGACGGCGTCCGGATCCTCGCGATCGGCTGCGTCCCCGGCGGCGCCTACGAGCGCCCCGCCGACTTCGAGCTCGAGGCGCGGGCGTGAGCGTCGGCGCGGTCGCCGAGCCGAGGGTCGTCACGCGCGCCGAGGAGCAGCTCTGGTTCCTCGGCACGCTCGCCCGGATGGCGCTCCCGGGCGAGCGCACCGGCGGCCGGTTCGCGCTCTGGGACGGCGTCCTGCCGCACGGCGCCGCGCCGCCGCTCCACTCCCACCCGCAGGACGAGACGTTCTACGTCCTCGAGGGCGAGCTCACGATCTGGGTCGTCGAGCCGGAGCTCGTCGAGACGGACTGGGTCGCGTCGCACGGCGTCCGCTGCGGGGTCGGCGCCGTCGCCTTCGCGCCCGCCGGCACGCCGCACTCGTTCCGGGTCGAGTCGGACACGGCGCGGCTGCTCTTCCTCTCGACGCCCGCCGGGATCGAGGACTACGTCCGGGCGCTCGCCGCGCCGGCGGAGTGGCCGTGGCTGCAGCCGCCGCCGGACGGGCCGCGCGTGCCGCCGGAGCGGATCGCCGAGGTCGAGCGCGAGCTCGGGGTCGTCCGGCACGCGCCGCCGCCGCCCGCGTTGCGGTAAGACTGGGGGCGATGTGGACCCGCGCCGCCTTCCTGCGGCGGGCCGCAGGGGGCGGCGTGGGCCTGCTCGCACTCGGCGGCTCCGGCTGGCTCGTCGACCGCCTCGCCGGGCTCGGCGGCGCGCCGGCCGCGAGCGAGAGCGGGCGCCGCGTCCACGTCTTCCGCTCCCGGCGCGACCTGCGTCCGCCGGCGGTCGAGGTCGTCACGCCCGCCCGCGGGACGGCGCCCGGCTACCTCTTCCTCGCGCCCTCGTCGGGTCCCGGGCAGCGCGGCGTGCTGATGCTCGACGACGCCGGCGAGGTCGTCTGGTTCCACCCGACCGCGCCGCTGACCGCGATGAACTTCCGGGCCGCGGTCTACCGAGGCGAGCCGGTGCTGACCTGGTGGGAGGGGAAGTCGCACGACGGGGTCGGCCATGGCGAGTACGTGGTCGTCGACGCCGCCTACCGCGAGCTCGCCCGCTTCGGCGCCGCCGGCGGCCTGCCGGCCGACCTGCACGAGCTCGTCCTGACCCCGTCCGGGACGGCGCTCGTGACGGCGACCGAGCTCCGGACCCTGGACCTCCGGCGCGTCGGCGGCCCGCGCCGCTGGCCGGTGATCGGGAGCGTCGTCCAGGAGCTGGAGCTGCCCCACGGCCGGCTGCTCTTCGAGTGGCGGAGCCTCGACCACGTCCCGCTCGAGGAGTCGCACCAGACGATCGGCCCGCGCTTCGACTACTTCCACGCGAACTCGGTCGCGCTCGACGCCGACGGCGACCTGCTCGTCTCGGCACGCAACACGTGGACGGTCTACAAGCTCGACCGCGGGACGGGCGCGGTGCGGTGGCGGCTCGGCGGCAAGCGCAGCGACTTCGCGCTCGGCGACGGGACGTTCTTCGCGTGGCAGCACGACGCCCGCAGCCACGACGACGGCCGCACGATCAGCCTCTTCGACGACGGGGCCGACTCGGAGAGCCAGTCCTCCGCGCTCTTCCTCCGGCTCGACACCCGGCGGATGGTCGCGACGCTCGCGCGGCGCTACGCGCACCGGCCGCCGCTCAAGGCCGACAAGACCGGGAGCACGCAGCTGCTCGCGAACGGCAACGTCCTCGTCGGCTGGGGGAACGAGCCGTGGCTGACCGAGTTCGCGCCCGACGGCGGTGTCCGCTTCGACGCGCGCCTGCCGCGCGGCGGCCAGACCTACCGGGCGCTCCGCTTCCCGTGGGCCGGCCGCCCTGCCGAGCCGCCCGCGCTCGCCGCGGTCGGCGGCGCCGGCGCTCCCGTCCTCTACGCGAGCTGGAACGGCGCCACCGGCGTGCGGGCGTGGCGGCTGCTCGCGGGGCCCGGCCCGGACCGGCTCGAGGAGGTCGAGACGCGGCCGAGGACGGGCTTCGAGAGCGAGCTCCGCCCCGGCCGCGGCTCGGGCCACGCCGCCGCCGTCGCGCTCGGCGCGGGCGGCGAGCCGCTCGGCCGCTCCGCCGCGGTCGCGTTCTAGGGATACGAGAGCGGGACGGTCGCGGTCGCCGCGACGAGCAGCGCGACCGACAGCACCCGGATCGCCCGGTCGGCGCGCCGGCCGCCGCCGGCCTTCGCGAGTCCCCAGAACACGGGCGGGACGAGCAGGCCGAAGCGCGCGATCGACGCGAACGAGCCGCTGAACGGCGGCAGGACGACGACGACGAGCCCGGCCAGGATCCAGGCGAGGGGCGCGCCGGCGCGCAGCGCGAGTGCGAGCAGCAGCAGGTAGAGGAAGAGCGCGCCGAGGTCGCGGACGATCCACGCGCTCTGCCCGAACGCGTGCGGCAGGTGCTCGAACGAGTGGAGGAGGCCGAGCGGGGAGAAGTGGCGCTGCCACTGGCTCTGCGCCTTCCCGTAGGCGAACGGGTCGCCGAGCGCGGTCCACAGGTACAGCGGGTAGGCGGCGAGCGCGGCGACCGGGGCGACCGCGGCGCCGAGCGCGAGACCCCGGCGGTGCGGCGACGCGGACCGCTCGCGCCACGCGAGCGCGAGCAGCGGCAGCGCGACGAACGCCCCCTCCGGCCGCGCGAGCGCGCCGACCGCTCCCCAGAACGCGACCTGCCCCCAGCGGCCGCGCAGCGCGGCGAGCGCCGCGAACGACATCGAGGCGAGGACGAGGCTCTCCGGGTAGCTCATCGAGAAGACGTACGAGATCGGGAAGATCGCGGCGTAGACGGTGGCGCGGCGGGCGAGCTCGTCGCCGAGCAGCGCGCGCGTGAGCGCGTGGAAGGCGGCGAGCGCGACCAGCAGGAGCAGGTTCGGCACGACCGTCTCGGCGGCGGTCCAGCTCAGCCCGACCGCGTGGACGGCCCGCAGGAGCATCGGGTAGAGCGGGAAGAACGCCGGGTCGGCCTGGCGGCCGGGCGGGAGCAGGTAGCCGTGCTCGGCGACCCGCTTGTACCAGTGGCCGTCCCACGAGACGAGGAGGCCGAAGACGTGCGTGCGTTCGTCGTGGCCGATGTAGCCGCGCGGCCCGACCTTGCCGACGACGAACGCGGTGACGAACACGGCGGCGCGCCCGACGAGCCACCAGCCGGCGATCCAGGCGCGCTCCCGCAGCCACTCGACCGCCGCCGCGCCGGTCGCGGGGGCGGCCGCGGCCTGCTCGACCGGCTGCGTCTGCTCCGTCACGCGGCGCCCGCCTCCCAGCGCAGGCGGGCCCGGCCGGAGACGCGACGACCCGCGAGGACGAGCCCGAGCGGCCGCTTGTCGGCGGCGTCGAGGAAGACGGTCATCGTCCCGTTCGGCGTCCAGATGCGCAGCGTCAGCGCGTCGCGGCCCGC
>DASSNM010000001.1:0-4600 GCA_035688025.1 Gaiellaceae bacterium
GCCGCCGCCGTAGGCGAGCCCGAAGTCGCGGAAGCCTCGGCCGGGCGAGAGCACCTCCACCTCGACGCCGCGCTCCCGCAGCCGCCCGACGGCGTCCGCGACGAAGCGCCCGGCGAACTCGCTCTCCGTCCGCGGCCAGGAGGTGGTCAGGACGACGACGCGCACCGGCGCATTGTGTCTACGGCCGGGAGGGCGCGGACGCTTAGATAGGAGCGTGGTCGAGGGCCCGAAGACCGTCGCGGTCATGACCGACCTCTGGCCGTCGGCCTCCCGCCGCTGGGCGGGCGCGTTCGTGCGGGGGCAGCTGGACGCGCTCGCCGGCGACTACCGGCAGCTCGTGCTCGTGCCGCGCCTGCTGCTTCCGTCCGCTCATCGCCGGATCTGGGGCGACGACGTCGCCGGCTGGGAGCGCGGCTGGGCGGCGGCGCCGGAGTCCGGGCGGCTCCTCCGGTATCCGACGCTGCGCGTGCCGAAGGCGGGCGAGACGCGGGCGCGGGCGCTCGGCGCGCTCGCCGTCCTGGCCGCGCACCGCGAGCGGCCCGCCCTCGTGCACGGGCACTTCCTCCGCGGCGTGGGCACGGCCGCGCAGCGCGTCGCGCGCCGCCTCGACGTCCCCGTCGTGCTGACGGTGCACGGCACCGACGGCCGCTGGCTCGTCGGCGGCGGCATCCAGGAGCGTCACCGCCGCGAGATGGTCGCCGCCGTCCGCGGGGCCGACCGCGTGCTCGTGGTCGAGCAGGGACTCGCCGACCAGGTGGCGGAGGCGGCGGGCGTCGCCGGCGAGCGCCTGCGGGTGATCCCGATGGGCGTGGACGAGCAGGTCTTCCGGCCCGGGCGGCGCGCCGAGGCCCGCCGCCGGCTCGGCCTCCCGGAGGACGGGCGGATCGTCGTCTTCGTCGGTCTCGCCGCCCCCGCGAAGGGCATCGACGTCCTCGACCGGGCGCTGCGCGAGGTGGACGCGACGGCCGTCGCCGTCGGGACGCCGGGGACCGGCGAGCGGATCCGCTTCGTCGGCGAGCACGACCCGGCCGGCGTGGCGGAGTGGCTGGCGGCCGCCGACGTGTTCTGCCTGCCCAGCCTCGCCGAGGGGATGCCGGTCTCCGTGATGGAGGCGCTCGCGAGCGGCCGGCCGGTCGTCGCGACCCGCGTGGGCGGCATCCCGGATCAGGTCGAGGACGGGGTCACCGGCCTGCTCGTGCCCCCGGGCGACTCCGACGCGCTCGCCGACGCCCTCCGGCGCGCGCTCGACCGGAGCTGGGACGAGCAGGCGATCCGCGCCGCCTCCGAGCGCTTCTGGTGGAGCCGGATCGCCCCCCGGATCGCCGCGGTCTACGCCGAGCTGCTCTGAGCCGGGCCGCGCGCGAACACGACCGGGAGCGCGAGCAGGAAGGCCGCGAACGCGTAGAAGTAGTAGAACTGCATCGTCAGGTAGAAGAAGTTCGCGGCGATCGTCCCGGCCAGGGCCGCCGTCATCCCCCACGCGAGCGGCCGCACCCGCGCCCCCGTCCCGTCTCCGAGCCGGTCGAGCAGACGGCCGAGCCGCCGCGCCGCCACGAGGCGGACGAACAGGTAGCGCATGAACACGACCCAGACGAGCAGCCCGAGCAGGCCCGACTCGACGACGACTGCGACCCAGTAGGAGTGCGCGCCGAAGTTCGACTTGCCGGTGACGAACTCGTAGTAGACGGAGAAGTTGTTCAGCCCGAGGCCGAGCAGCGGGTGCATGTGCAGCACCTGCGGGATGAAGTCGTAGACCGCGAAGTGCGCCGAGGTCGAGCGGCCGCCCGTCTGGAGGCGCGAGCGGAGCACGACCGAGAAGAAGTGCCGCTGCCGGTAGACGACGTAGAGGAGGACGAGCGCGAGGCCGATCAGCGGCACGAGCAGAGCCCGCGACCGGACGAAGCGCCGGTACGGGAGCGCGAGGACGAGCACGCCGACGCCGAGCCCGAGCAGCCCGCTCCGCGAGAGCGTCGCGAGCTCGACGAGCAGCAGGAACGCGAGCACGGCCGCGAGCGGCCAGCGCAGCCGGTGCCCGCGCTGCAGTCGCAGGTAGACGGGCGTGAGCGCGAGCAGCGGCACGTCGAGCATGACGCCGAGGTGGTTCGGGTCGCCGGTGAGCGCGTTCGGTCGGTAGATGTTCTGGCCGTTGACGGCGCCGTAGATGTTGATCGAGCTGGCGCCGCCCGTGAGCGGGGCGAGCACCGCGTGGTCGAGGTTGACGCCGCCGCGCGCCGCGACGAGCTGGAGGATCCCGTAGAGCGCGTTCGCGACGAAGCCGGCGGTGAACCAGCCGAGCGCCCGCCAGTAGAAGCGCTGCCCGCGCCGCGCGAGGTAGCCGATCGCGGCGGCGAGGAAGAGGAAGTGGATCAGGAACTTGACCATGCCCTTCACGAACTGGTCGAGCCCCTGCTTCGTCTCGACGTCGAACCAGCCCGCGAGGTAGACGAGCAGGAAGGCGGCGAAGAACGCCATCACGATCGCGCTCGTCCGAGGCAGCGGCCGGCGCTCGATCAGGACGTACGCGACGAGGAAGAGGATCGTCAGCACGTCCGCGATCCCGACCTGGCCGGCGAGGTCCCAGTGCACCTTCTCGAAGGTGGCGGTGAAGCAGACGCCGAACAGGAGCACGTCGAGCACCCGCGTCTCGACGCGCGACACGGCGCGCGCGGCGCCGACCGCGACCGCGCTCACGCGAGCGACCCCAGCAGCTCGGCGAGCTCCTCGACGCGCGCGTTGCGCGAGAGCTTCGTCCGCCATTCGGGCGAGAGCGGCGTCCCCTCGAGCTTGCCTTCGCGCCAGCGCGCGTGCAGGTCGACCAGCGCCTCGCGCAGCGCGGCGACGTCGTCGGGCGCCGCGACGACCCCGGCGCCCGCGTCGCGGATCAGCGCCGCCGCGGCGCCGTCCGGCGGCACGGCGGCGAGGATCGGGCGCTCGGCGGCCAGGTACTCGAACACCTTCCCGGAGAGCACCCCGCGGCCGCGGCCGCCCGCGTCCGGGATCAGCAGCAGCAGCGCGTCCGAGTTCCGCTGCAGCTCGAGCGAGCGGCGGCGCGTGACGTAGCCGGGCAGCTCGACCCGGTCGAGGACGCCGAGCGACTCGGCGAACTCGCGGTCCTCGCTGCGGAAGTCGCCGACGAAGCGGACGACGACGTCCTCGAGCCCCGACTCGGCGAGGGCGCGCAGGAACGGCTTCGGGTCGCGGCGGCCGAAGAAGGAGCCCGCATGGGTCAGCCGGAAGCGGTCGGCCCGCTCGTAGGCGAGCCCGGCGAAGTCGTCGAAGTCGCAGCCGTTCGCGATCGTCACCACCGGGCCGCGCGGCGAGAGCGCCCGCGCCTCGTCGGCGATCGCGTCCGCCGCGGCGACGATCGCGTCCGCCCGCGCGGCGACGAGCTTCGCGACGCCGCCGGCGGTCGTCTCCTTCAGGCGCACGAGCCGCGACTGGTCGCCGCGCCGGTGCGAGTGCCGCGTCAGCGAGTCGCGGAGGTCGGCGACCCACTTCGCGCCGGTCGCCTTCTGGACGGCCGCGCCGACGAGGTGGAGCGAGCCGGGCGGCGAGGTCGTGAGCACGACGTCGATCTCCTCGCGGCGGGCGATCCGGATCGCCGCCGGGATCGCCGCGGCGCTCCAGGGCACGTTCTCGTCCGGGACGAGCAGCCGCCGCCCGAGCAGGGCGGCCTGCGTGCCGACGCGTGCGAGCCCCTCCTTGCCGTGCAGGCGCTCGGCCGGCTTGTCGCCGCGCGGGCCGACGTAGCGGATCCGGTGCACCCACGCCTGCGTCGGCACCGGCAGGTCGGCGTCGAGGTGGGTGACGCCCGGGTCGTCCGGGGCGAGCACGTGCGTCTCGATCCCGAGCGCGGGCAGCTGGCTCGCGAACTTGAGCGGCCGCTGGACGCCGCCGCCGCCGGCCGGCGGGAAGTAGAGCGTCACGAGCAGCAGCCTCACCGCGGGAAGGCTACTCAGCGCCGCTGCGGCAGCCGGAAGACGAGGTAGCGCGCGTCCTCGTACACCGGCCGGATCCCGTTCGCCTCGACCTCCGCGATCCTCTCGCCGCGCTGCAGCACGAGCCAGCCGGCGCCCCAGCTGCGCGGGATCGCGAGGCCGTCCGGGTTCGCGAAGAAGCGGAGCACCGCCGAGCGCCGCTGCCGGACGCGGTTCGGCCGCGTGTTCGCGACGTGCGCGGGCGGGGCGGCGACGACGTACACCGGCGCGAACGCCGAGACGCGGTAGCTCGTCTCCAGGTCGCCGAAGACGACCGACCGCGGCGGGACGTCCTGCTGGAGGAAGCGGATCAGGCCGGGCGTCAGCGCGTAGGCGTCGTGCGGCGTCCGCGCCGTCCACTGCGAGAAGCCGTGCACCGCGACCGGGAGCGAGAAGAGCGCGGCCGCGGCGAGCGCCGTCCAGGCGCCGCGCGGGCGCCGAGGCGGCGGGTCGCCCGGGCGGAGCCACGCGAGCGCCGTCCCGAGCGCGAGCGCGGCGAGGCCGCCCCAGAGCGCGATCCAGGTGACGACGCCGGGCCCGTTGTGCGGCGTCCGCAGTCCGAAGTCGCCCGGGTACGCGAGCTGCAGCCAGATGCCCGTGCCGAGCGCGAGCGGCAGCACGAG
>DASSNM010000006.1:0-24272 GCA_035688025.1 Gaiellaceae bacterium
GCTGCGGAATCACTCCTCGCCCGCGAGGGACTCCGAGGGCGAGCTTTTACCCTCAGCTTCGAGCTCGGCTACCGGTGGGGCCACAGGTCAGGACTGATGGTCTGGTCATCGTCGGCGCGGGATGACCTCGATGCGCTCTCGGAGAACTACCGTCGACTATCTCGCAACGAAACCGCAGCGGGTGAGGTGCTTGCTGACGCCACTGTCGCGGCGCTCGGCGGCGAAATCGGCGACACAGTCAGAACGCCGGCGAGTTCGACCGTCGACGAGACCTTCGCCGAGATCTTGCCGCACATGGAGGCCCAGGTAGGCGCAAACGCCGCTGACCGACCTGGACTGCTGCGAACTTTCCACCTCGGCGCGGCCTTCTATGCGGCGGACTCCGCAATCCTGCTCCACGACGCCTACTCCAGCCGGGGGCAGGACACAAGCGGCCACGGTGGCTTCTTCGGCCGGCTTCGCCGCAGGCAGTAGCAAGTCAAGGGCAACGCGATCGGAGACCGATGGGGTACATGTCGAACCAATGGCTCAATCGAGGGCAGCGCCTGCGGAACAGGCGCTATCACCCTGTGCCGGTGTCCGTGACCTGCGACAAACCCTCAGACGCGTGGTCTCGACGCAACGAGGTCAAGGTCCAATTCACCGCGCGAAAACCAGATTGTGAGTACCAGACTCTCCATCTGACGCAAGCAGAAGCCGATGAGGTTGCCGCGACAATCGTCTCAGCGATGACGCAGACAGCTGCCGACAAGATCGGGGCGAGGGTCGTCGCAGCGATGAGTCACGAAGGGCGAGACAAACTTCTTGCAGACCTCCTCAGCGGACTTGCGGTCGACCTGAAGAACCGCGTGCGGCAGCCCGGACGAGACAAGCTGCTTGAAGGTCTCCTGCACGCACTCGCGGTGGATCTGAAGAAACGCAGGCGGCCCACGAAGTCCTAGACCCGGTTGTCCTTGAGCCGCGGTTCAAGCTCTCGTCTAGGGATTGGCGGGAGAACTTCTATTGCCGCAACCCGCTGACCGATAGTGGGGCGGCCTCGAACGAGGCGTGGTTTGCACAATGTCTGGTTCCGCCCATCATGACCGACAGCTCTGCTTGCAGCTCCGGATTGGATTCCGGGTCGTAAACAGGGCTGTCGTGTTTGCACGGAAGGCAGCGCGTGTGGCGCCGCCGTTCATGCTCGACGCGGTCGAGCGGCTAGCCGTTCCAGAGCGTCGAGATCGGCGCGGCGACGATCCGATCGTCGACCTCGAAGACAGCGGGTCCGGTGTGCAGGACGACGCCTGCCAGGAAGCGGGCCCCAAGTTCGTCGCGCAGCCAGCGCAGGTGGCGGGCCTCCCTCGTTCCAACCGCGGCCGCTGCCTTCATCTCGATCGCGACGACGCGGTCGCCGCCGAACTCGACGAGGAGGTCGATTTCCTGGCGGCCACCCGGCGTGCGGAGGTGGTAGAGGCGAGGACGTTGCGACGAGATCGCAATCTCCGGGCGGAGCTGCGCGACGACGAACGTGTCGAGGATACGCCCGAGGAGATCGCCGTCGCGCATCACGCCGGGCACGTCGACGCGGAGGAGGTAGGCGAGCAGAGCTGGATCGACGACGTACCGCTTCGGCATCTCGACGAGTCGTGAGAGGCGGTTCGATGTCCATCCTGGGACCTGCTCGACGACGTAGAGGCGGCTGAGGATGCTCTCGTATCCCTCGGCCGTCTCACGGCGGATCTGCGCGGCGTCGTAGATCGTCTTGTGCGGACAGACCCCGGCAGAGTTGAGCGCGTACGCCTCGAAGTAGTGACGCAGGCTGTCGGCGTCGCGCGGCCGCGTGCGCGTCGGCTCGACTTGCGCAGCGTCGTGGTGAAGGAGGTTGTAGAGGTAGCTGTCGAACCAGCTCGTACGCGCTCTCGCGCTCCGGAGCTGCAAGGCCGGGCGCGGGAATCCACCGGTGAGCGCGAGAGCCACGTAGTCGCGCAGGTCGACTCTCTCAGCAGGTGCCGTCAGCGTGCCGGCCAGGACGCGGTCGAAGAACGGCTTCGGGGCGAGCCTGCGCTGCTCGGCGATCGTCATCGGCCACATTGGTATGCGTTCCAGGCGGCCGGTGGCCGGCCACGGGCCGTCTTCCTTGCCCGGAAGCGCCGACCCGGCGACGAGGAAGCGGTTCGGACGTGGGTCGTCGTTGACGCTGCGCGCGACCGCTCCGAGCACGCCGGGCACGGTCTGCCACTCGTCGAGCAGAACCGGCTCTTCGAGGTCGCGCAGGGCGGCGTCGGGATCTGCCCGGAAGGCCGCCCCCTGCGCCTCGACGTCGAGCTCGACGGTCGTCGCGGCCCGCCGCCTGAAGGTCGTCGTCTTCCCGATTGCGCGTGGTCCGACCACCATCAAGGCCGAAAGCTCGCTCATGAGCTCGTCGATCACGGGCTCGACCAGCCGCGGCAGATAGCCGGGACGAGACGTCACACACCAGATAATAGCGCGAAAGCGCGCTAGATACTAGTGCTCAAGTGCAACGAATAACCGCGTTCGAGTGCAGCTACTAGCGGCTCACCGCCCGGCGCTCCAGGTCAGCGTGCCGCTCGAGCAGCTGTCGAGCTTCTTGCCGGTCTTCTTCGCAGTCACGACCGCCTTCAGCGTCCACGTGCCGGTCACCGCCTTCGCGCCGAAGCGGCCGCTGAACGTCGACGTGTAGGCGATCTTCCTGTCGCCGACCGTGCTCGAGAAGCTGCCGAACTCGTGCATCGAGCCGTCCGAGCCGATCTTCATGCCCGGACCCGCGTAGAAGCCGCCCGACGTGATGTTCAGCCTCGGGTCCTTGCAGAAGACGTTGATGTACGCCGTCGCGGCCGCCGTCTTGCCGTCGGCGGAGACGCGCACCATCAGCGGCATCCGCACAGGCGCCCGCGTCGAGCGCTGGGACGTCGTGCCCGCGTAGAGCGCCGACGCCGCCGCCGCGCCGCTCAGCGCCGACGACTTCGCGTTCGCGGTCCACGAGATCGTGTCGCTGTCGCACGAAGTCGCGCCCTCCGCCCAGACGAGCCGCACCGTCCCCGCCGCCTTCGACGCCGACAGGAAGCGGCCGCTGTACTCGATCGTGCCGCCGCCGTCCAGGTACGCGTCGTCCTTCGCGTCGTAGCCGTGCTTGTAGACGCCGTGGAAGCTGCCGTCCGCGGCGAGCGGCGCACGGAAGACGTACGTGTCGCCGACGCATCTCGAGACGAACGGCGTCACCCAGACCGCGACGTGCTTCGCGTCGACGACGTCGAGCGCGAGCATCGTCAGGCCGGCCGCGTTCAGGTCGGCCGGCTGGTAGCCGCCGCCGAGCACGGTGCCGGCCCGGGGCGACGCGGCGTGCGAGCCGCCGGACGCGGCGAGCGGGAAGGCGAGCGCGACGAGGAGCGCGCCCAGGAGCAGTCGGGACATGCAGGCATCTCCTTCCGGGACGACGTTCCCGACAGCGTTCACGGCACGTGGGTCGCTTTCGTCCGCGGAAAGCCGCAGCGGGCGGTCGGGTCGTCACGGATCCCGTCCCCGCCGGCGGCGTGAGGGCCAGACCGCGACTCGAGACAGGGGCGCGGTTGCGGCTCAGCCGACCGGCCAGAAGCCCTCGTGCTGCACCGACTCGGCCCGCGGATCCTCGGTGCGGACGGAGACCATCGCGAAGCGGGCCTCCTCGTCCGTCTCGTTGCGGACCGAGCGCGGCGTCCCGGGCGGGATCCGCACAGCGTCGTAGCGGCGCAGCGTCTCGACCGCGTCGCCGAGCTTGACCCGGAGCTCGCCCTCGAGGACGAAGTAGATCTCCTCGATCGTCTTGTGGCTGTGGCCCCAGTCGGGGTCGACGCCCGGCGGCCGGTGCGTCTCGTGCGGGGCGAGGACGCGGACGTTCAGGGCGACCTGCTCGCAGCCCAGCGGCCGGCCGTAGCCGAGAAAGGCGCCGGGCGCGTTGCCGGTGTAGTCGGGCGCCTCGTCGGCGCGCATGATCGTGTAGTCGCTCATGGGGCGACCCTACCCGGGGGTGAGCGTTTCGCGAACGCGGCAATACAGGAGTCGTGCGCGTCCTCTTCGCCGTCCTCTTCTCGGTCGCGGCCGCCTCGCCCGCGGCCCAGGTGGGCCGCTCGATCCGGCCGCTGACCGCGGCCGAGCGGCACGCGGTCGTCCAGGCGGGCGAGTACCACCGCGGCTGCCCGGTCACGCTCTCGCAGGTGCGCGTGCTCACCGTCCCGTACTGGGGGTTCGACCGGCGCGCGCACGTCGGCCAGATCGTCGTCGCCGCGCGCTGGGCGCGCCCGCTGCGCACCGTCTTCCGCGGGCTCTACCGGATGCGCTTCCCGATCCGGCACATGGATCTCTCCCTGATCTACGGCCCGCCGGGCCTGAAGCGGCCCCGGGACGGGGACTTCACGGCCTCGTTCGAGTGCCGGCAGGCGGCCGCGTCGCCGTGCTCCGGCGGGCGGACGGGATCGTGGTCGATGCACGCCTACGGCGAGGCGATCGACCTCGACCCGGTCGAGAACCCGTACGTCGGCTGCGGCCAGACGCGCGACCCGACCGCCGTCTCGTACATGGACCGGTCCCGGCGCCGGCGCGGGATGGTGACCCCCGCGGTCGTCCGGCTCTTCGCCTCGATCGGCTGGGGCTGGGGCGGCTCCTGGTCCGGCTCGACGAAGGACTACATGCACTTCTCGGCCAACGGCCACTAGCCCTGCGCGAGCGCCCGCGCGAGCTCGCCGCGGCCCGAGATCTCCAGCTTCCGGTACGCGTTCGAGAGGTGCATCTCGACCGTCTTCACGGTGACGAACAGCGCCTGCGCGATCTCCGGGTTCGACGCGCCCGCGGCCGCGCGCTCCGCGATCCGCCGCTCGCTCGGCGTCAGCGAAGCCGCCCCGCTGAGCGCCGCGCGGCGGACGCGGACGCCCGAAGCGGCGAGCTCCTCCCGCGCCAGCTCGCGCACGCGCGCCGCGCCGCCGCCGTCCGCCAGCGCGAGCGCGCGCCGCAGCGGCTCGCGCGACTCGCTCCGCCGGCCGGACCGGCGCAGGAGCGAGCCGAGGTCGAGCAGCGCCTTCGCCTCCCGCAGCCGGAACGGCGACTCCGCCAGCAGCGCCGTCGCCTCGCGCAGCAGCCCTACGTCGTCGCGCACCACGCCGAGCGCGTGCAGGGCGGTGCCGATCGCGCCCGGCGTCCCCCAGCGCCGCGCCGCCTCGAGCGCGGCGACGGCCTCGCGGTCGGCCTCCTCCGTACGCCCGAGCGCCCGCAGGAGGACGGCGGTCGCGACGCGCCCGTCGAGCCCGACGACGTTCACGCGCTCCCGGCCGGCGCGGTCGAGCCGGCGGCGCATCTCGGCGTAGTCCGCGAGCGCCGCCTCGAGGTCGCCGCGCGCCTCGTGCAGCCGCGCCCGCGCGAGCAGTGCGACCGTGCCGTGCCGGAACGCGGGCAGCTCGCCGTCCAGCCCGTGCTCGGCCAGCACCGCCGCGGCCTCGTCGAGCCGGTCCTGCTCGACGAGCGCGGACACGAGCGCGCCGACCGCGGGCACGGAGACCGCCTCGCGCGACTCCGCCGTCAGCGCCGCGGTCGCGTCCGCCTCGGCGGACCGCACGTCGCCGGCGCGGAAGTGGAGCGAGGCGCGGGTCATCGAGCCCAGCAGGTACGAGCGGAGCGCGCCGCGCTGCTGCGCGTCGGCGACGACGGCGTCCGAGAGCCCGGAGAGCAGCTCCGTCTGCTCGGTCGTGGCGAGGACGGCGTGCAGGTGGATCAGCCACAGCGAGTGCCGTGCGAGCTCGGTCGCGACCTCGCGGCGCGCGGCGCGCTCCGCGAGCGCGGCCACCTCGAGCGCGGGACGACCGGCGTCCATCCACGCGTGGGCGAGGATCGCGAGCACGAGGCACTCGCTCGCGCTCTCGCCGGCGAGGTCGGCGAAGCGCTCGCCCCGCTCGAGGATCGCGTCCAGGTCGCCGCGGTCCCAGGCGACTCCGAGCCAGGCCGCCTCGAGCCGGAGCAGGAGCTCGCGGTCGCCGTCGCCGACCTCCGCGATGCTTCGCTCCAGCAGCGGCTGCAGGTCGTCGCGGCGGTGCTGCTGCGAGACGACGGCCCAGGTGAGGACGAGCGCCGCCTCGGCCCGCAGCCTCGGGTCGGGCGCCAGCCGGTGCGCCTCCCGCAGTCGCTCCGCGGCCCCCGGGCGCTCCAGCCGGTGCTCGGCGTTGCCGAGCGCGAGCAGGACGCGCGGCAGCAGCTCCCCGGGCGGCTCGGCGAGGGCCCGCTCGAGCAGCGACGCCGCGGCCTCCGGCGCGCCCTGCTGCAGCGAGCGCTCCGCCGCCTCGAGCAGCGTCGCCGCGACCCGCGCCTCGCCTGCCGGAGCGACCGCGAGCAGGTGCACCGCGATCGCCTCGGCGGGAGCGCCCACCGCCTCGAGCAGCCCCGCCGCCCGCGCGTGCAGCCCCTCGCGCTCGCCGGCGAGCAGGCTCTCGCGGATCGCAGCGGCCACGATCGGGTGCACGAAGCGGAGCGGACGCGCGTCCTCGAGCAGCGACGCCGAGGCGAGCTCGTCGGCGGCGGCCGCGGCCTCCGCCTCCGAGAGCTCCGCGAGCGCGGCCACGAGCGGCAGCGGCGCGTCGTCCCCCGCGACCGCGGCCGCACGGGCCAGCCGCGTCGCCTCCGCCGGCAGCGCCGCGAGCCGCAGCTGCACCGCGGTCGCCACCGAGCGCGGCCCGATCGCGCGCACGCGGCCGCGCTCCGAGGCGACGAACTCGACGCCCTCCGCCGCGAGCGCCTGCGCGAGCTCCTCGAGCAGGAACGGGTTGCCGCCGGTCGCGTCGCGGCAGGCGAGCGCGAACGCCTCGTCCACCCGGCCGCCCGAGCGTTCGTGGAGCAGCTGCGTCACCGCGCCGGGGCCGAGCGGCGGCAGCACGAGCACGTCCGCGGCGGGGGAGCGCGCGAGCTCCGCGAGCAGCCCGCCGAGCGGCTCGCGCGCGGTCAGCAACAGGAGCAGCGGCAGCCCGTCGAGCCGGCCGGCGAGGAAGTGGACGAAGCGCAGCGACGCCTCGTCGCTCCACTGCGCGTCGTCGAGGAAGAGCGCGAGCGGCCCGTCGCCGGCCAGCTCCGCCGCGAGCCAGTAGAGCCCGTGCAGGATCGAGAACGACGGCTCGTCGCCCGCCTCCGCCTCGCCGAGCAGCACCGGCGCCGCGAGCGCCGCCGCCCCTTCGAGCGCGACGCCGCTCCCGCGGACGAGCGGCTCGAACCACTGGCGGACGACGCCGAACGCGAAGTCGTGCTCGAGCTCGGCGCCGCGGGCGGAGAGGACGCGCACGCCGTCCTCCCGGGCCTCGTCCCGGAGCGCCCGGGCGAGCCGCGTCTTGCCGATCCCCGCCGGCCCGGTGAGGAGCGCGGCCGCGCCGCTCCCCGCGCGCGCAGCGGCCAGCGCACCCCGTAGCCGTGCGAGCTCGGCGTCGCGCTCGAGCAGGAGCCTGCCCCCCGCAAGCATCGGGTTCCAGTGTAGGGGGCTCCCGGTAGCCGTTCCAGGGGGGGCGCGAGCAGCATCGAGACGACTCGTCCGACCGCTCATGGAACCGCTCGAGGAGAACAAGCTGATCGTGCTGCGCCAGATCGAGGCGCTGAACGCGGGGGACGCGGAGGCGTCCCGCCGGTTCGCGCATCCCGACTTCTACGACCACGAAGCGCTGCCCGGGCGTCCCGGCTCCCGCTTCGAGCCGCTCGACATCGTCGCCGAGGACGACCGCGTCGTCGTCCGGGGCCGGGTCGGCGGCCGCGCGCTCTCCTCGCCGCAGATCCACATCTGGCGGCTCGCGGACGGGTTGATCGTCGAGCACTGGTGCGTCGGCGATCCCGGCTCGAACAACCACAAGGGGGAGACATGAAGCGAGTCGCACTCACCGCGCTCGTCCTCGCCGCTCTGCTGGTCGCGGCGGTCGGCGCCTCGACCGCGACCGGGGCGAGGCACAAGCCGAAGCAGTCGAAGCAGGTCGTGACGCTGAAGAAGCAGGTCGCGAAGCTGAAGAAGGAGAACGCCGGCCTCCAGCAGTACACGCCGGCGGCGATCAAGGTCCAGCTCGCGAAGGCGAAGGCGGCCCTGGACAAGTACCAGGACGTGAAGGTCGCCGAGGCCGACGGCTACGCGCCGGCGAGCCCGTGCGAGTCGACGCCGACCGACCCGGACCAGACGTCGTACGGCGGCGGCATGGGCGTCCACTTCGTGAACGGCGCGATCATGCAGAGCGGCGCGATCGACCCGACGAAGCCGCCGATCCTCACCTACCTGCCGAAGGCGGACGGCACCTACGAGCTGCTCGCGGCGGAGTGGTTCAAGCCGGACGCCGACCAGAACGCGGCGACCGACGGCGACCGGCCGACCCTCTTCGGGCGCGCCTTCGACGGCCCGATGGCCGGGCACGCCCCCGGCATGCCGATGCACTTCGACCTGCACGTCTGGCTCTGGAAGCACAACCCGACCGGGCTCTTCTCCTCGTGGAACCCGGACGTGACCTGCCCGGCAGGCTGAGCCGACTCGAGGGCGGGCCCGTCGCCTCGCGCGGCGGCCCGCCCTCGCACCCCGCGCTGTTGACTTCAGTTGCCCGCGGGAGTAGGACCCCGCCGCATGAGCGAGCCGGCGCATCCCGGGCTGCCTCCGCAGCTCGCGAAGCTCCCTCCGACGCCGCCGGCGGATCCGGACGTGCGCGAACTGCGGCTCGCGCTCGTCTGCTACGGCGGCGTCTCGCTCGCGATCTACATGCACGGGATCACGAAGGAGCTGGAGAAGCTCGTCCGCGCCTCCGACCGCCTCGTCACGCTGCCGCCGGGCGCGGCGAACCCGTTCACGCGGCCGGGGGAGCGGAGCGAGCGGGCGTACTTCGACGCGCTGCAGGCGAAGGCGCGGCGGGAGGGCTGCCGCACCCGCGTCGTCGTGGACGTCGTGTCCGGCACCTCGGCGGGCGGGATCAACGGCGTCTGCCTCGCGAAGGCGGTCGCGAACGACCTGCCGCAGGACGCGCTCCGCGACCTCTGGCTCGACAAGGCGGCGATCCTCAAGCTCCTCCGCTTCGCGCTGCCGCCGCTGGCGGGCAACCGCATGCTCGCGTGGATCGGCGGCGCCTTCGCGCGGATGGAGAAGGAGCGGAAGGGGGCGACGCTGCTGCCGCCGGGGCTCGCGCTCGAGCTGTTCGTGACGACGACCGACCTCCACGGGTATCCGCGCGGGATCCCGATCGCCGACCCGCCGACGGTCGACTCGGTCGTGAACAAGGTCGTCCTCCGCTTCGCGCACCGCGACGGCGCCGGCAACCTCGACGCCGCCCACGACGCCGCGCTCGGGCTCGCCGCGCGCGCCAGCTCCTCGTTCCCGGGGGCGTTCCCGCCGGTGCGGATCGCCGACGTCGGGCCGCCGCAGGCGCAGACCGCGTTCGCGGCCGAGTTCTGCGGCGAGTACGCGCTCGCGAACTTCCCGGTCGCGAAGACCTGGTTCGTGGACGGCGGCGTGCTCGACAACTACCCGTTCCGCAGCGCCGTCCGCGCCATCCCGGGAAAGCCGGCCGCGACCCAGGTCGACCGGAAGCTGCTGTACATCGAGCCGGACCCGGCGCGCGGGCTCGAGCCGCCGACCGGAGCGAGGCCCCGGCTCCTGCGCACGGTCTGGGCGGCGCTCTCGACGCTGCCGCGGCGGCAGCCGATCGCCGACGCGCTCGACGAGCTCGCCGCCTACAACGAACGCGTCCGCCGCCTGAAGCAGATGGTCTCGGCGCTGCGGCCGTCGATCCTCGCCGTCGTCCTGCCCGTGCTCGAGGCCGCGCCGACCTTCCAGGACGCGAACGCGGCCGTGAACCAGGGCGCGATCGCCGCGAACACCGTCGCCTTCCAGGGCTACCTGCGCCTGAAGCTGCTCTCGGTCGTCGAGGGGATGGCCGACGCGCTCTGCGGCCTGCTCGGCTACCCGCAGCGGTCAGAGCAGGGGCTCTTCGTCCGGGAGACGCTCGTCCGGTGGGCGGAGAGCCGGGGACTGCTCGGAGTCGCGGCCGGCGACGGGGGCGCCCTCACCCCGGACCAGGTCGATTTCCTCCGCACCTTCGACCTCGGCTACGGCCGCCGCCGCATCCGCTTCGTGATCGGGCGCGCGAGCGAGCTGTACGGCGAGGTCGACCGCGACACGCTGAACCGGCTCAAGCACGCGCTGTACGAGCTCCTCTACGAGCTGGAGACCGTGCTCGACCGCGACGGCGCCGACAACGCGACCGAGCTGGCGACGACGATCTTCGCGCCGGCGGCGCTGCACGAGTACCTGGACGGGTGGGCGGTGGACGCGTTCCGCGGCGCGAACGCCGGCGCGCTCGACGACGTGCGCGGGCTGCTCGGCGAGGCGCTGCACGCGACGCTCGGCGACTTCAACGAGCGCGTCTGGCGCGCGGTCGAGGACGGGACGGCCGAGCTGCCGCCGGCCGTCCGCGGCGACCTCCGCTCCCACTATCTCGGCTTCCCGTACTGGGACGCCGCGACCTATCCCGCGCGCATGCTCGCCGGCGTCGTCGAGCTGGACGAGGTCGAGGTGTTCCGCGCGAGCCCGCTCGACGCGACCCGGCTCGGCGTGCCCGGACGGGAGAAGCTGCGCGGGGTCGCGCTCGGCCACTTCGGCGGCTTCTTCGACCGCGGCTGGCGCGAGAACGACTACCTCTGGGGCCGGCTCGACGGGGCGGAGCGGCTGCTGAAGCTGGTCGGGGACGAGAGCGACGACTCGCTCGCCGCCGCGTTCGGCGCGATCGCCGCCGAGGAGCGACCGGTGCTGACGACCGCCGGCGCCCTGCTCGACCGCGCGGCGAGCTTCCCTAGCGCCTGACGGCGACGACGCGTCCGGCGCCGGCCGCGCCGCCGCGCTCGGCCCAGGCGACGAACGCGGGGGAGACCTGCGCGTCGAGCAGCGTCGCCCCGCGCGAGGCGCGGGCGAGCAGGCTGTCGGCGCCCGTGTCGACGCGGAGCGCGTGGACGGCGCCGCCCGCGAGATACACGGCCTCGTTCCCGGAGACGTCGAGCAGCGGCGCCGCGCCGGCCGCGACCGGCCACGAGCGGACGAGCGTCCCGTCGAGCGTGCGGACGTCGAGCCTCGGCGCGTCGCTCCGCAGCACGTAGACCGTGTCCTCGTCCACGGCGGCGGCGCGCGCGTGCGCGTCCGCGACCTCGCCGTAGTGGGCCCCGTGCGCGTGCCACGTCGCGATCGAGCCGTCGGCGCCGACCGCGACCGCGTGCTCGGCCCTGTCGAGCCCGAGCGGCAGCACCGGTCCGGTCGCCGCCCACAGCTCGCGGTTGTTCGCGGAGATCGCGCCGCCGACGAGCGTCCCGTCCGGGAAGCGCGAGTAGTCGCCGAAGAGCCGCAGCCAGTTCTGCGCGACCACCGGCCCGAGGAACGGGCCGCGGTCGGTGATGCCGGTGACGCGGACGAGCGGCGACTCGCGCTCGCCGATCCCGCCCTTGACCGCCTCTGCGGCGTCGCCGCGGCGCAGCACCCAGAGCGCCTTGCCGATCGCGTTCCCGACCGCGCGGGCGCCCGGCCGCACCCAGAAGCGGCCGCCGAAGCGGCACGTCTCGCCCGCGGCGGCCGTCACCCGCTGCGGCGAGGCGGGGATCCGCGCGACGACGACGAGCGGGCACCCGCGCCCGGCCGCGTCCTCGGCGAGGGCGACGCGGTCGCGGTCGAGTGAGAACCCGGCGACGCGATGGCCGGCCTCCGCCCGGTAGACCGTCCGGCCGGCCGCGGTGCGCGTGTGCGTCGCCGCCGCCGACCCGCACGCCGTCGCGAGCGCGACCGCCGCCGCGGCGAGCGCAGCCGCCCTCACCGCGTGAACCGCTCCCAGACGTTGAGCGCGACGCGGTCGAGCTGCTCCCGCTCCGACTGCGACAACGCGTCCGTCCGGAAGCGCACCGACTTCAGGAATCCCGTGTTCGCCCAGGAGAAGACCTCCCCCTTGCCGGTACGAGCGTAGGCGATCGCGATCCGCTCCGGCCTCAGCCACGCCGCCGGGTACGGGATCCGCTTGCGGCCGAGCCACGCGGCCGGCTCCTCGTCCTTCGACGGCTTGAACGGCGGCACGACCGAGCTCGCGACCGTGACCGTCCCCGGCGGCGAGAGCGCGGCGTCGACCGTGTCCACCTCGCCGTCGGCGACCCCGAACGCGTCGCCGTCCTTCAGGCCCGTGCCCGCGAACGCCCACGGCAGCTTCTCGACGACGCCCCGCGCGAGCCGGTAGACCGGCCGGATCGAGGCGGGCCAGCAGCACGAGCGGAAGCCGGTGACGGCGAGTCCGAAGTCGGAGCGCGCCCGCGTCCGGTAGCGGTAGGAGAGCCGCTCGACCGTCGTGCGGCCGACGCGCGCCGCGCCGTAGAAGGAGTTCCCCTGGAAGAAGTAGAGCCGCCCGCCGGCGTCCCGGTAGCGCTTCACCTTCGCGTAGGTCGCCGTCTCGTAGTACTCGGTGTGGCCCTCGAAGGCGATCATCGCGTAGCGCTGCAGCACCGAGGCGGGGATGTCGCCGAGCTCGACGTCGGTCACGTGCTGCGCGGTCAGGTGGTGGTCGAGCAGCCAGCCGGCGAACGCGGTCTGGCTGCCGGGGTTCGGCTCGCGGCCGGCGAGCGACGGGTCGGTCGCGGGCGGCTCGTAGGGGCCGTAGAGCGGGACGAGCGGGTTGCTCGGATGCGCGTACCAGCTGTCGACGCGGCCGTCCCGGTTCCCGTCCGCGACGTCGTACGCGCGCCAGGTCAGGAGTGGGTAGACGACGAGGGCGGTGTGGGGCGGCGGCGCGTCGAGCGAGAGCGACGGCTCGTGGACGACGAGCGGGAACTGGGAGCGCGCGTCGCCGCTACGGACGCGCAGCAGCCAGAGCCCGCCGTTCGGCACCTGCGGGACGCGGTACTCGGCCGACCCCGCGCGCGGCACGCTCGCCTGCCCGATCCCCTCGCCCGCGGGCGTCGCGCCCGAGACGAGCTCGATCGTGAACGGCCCGGCGCGGTCGGACGAGATCTCGACGCGGAGCGTCTGCCCGGACGAGACGGCGGTCGCCGTCCGGACGTAGACCGAGACGACGCGCAGGTGGGCGAGCACCCGCGCGTTCGAGCAGAGCTTCGTGCGGACGTCGCAGACCTTCAGCGAGTAGTTCCCGTCCGGGAAGCGCGTCCCGTCCGGCTGGAGGCCGTTCCAGTCGAGCGTCGTCACGCCGGGGTGCGCCGTCCCGGCGGGGATCGTGAACGAGACGCGCGTGAGCGGCCGGATCCAGAAGGAGAGCTTGTCGCCCGGGGTGGCGCGGACGCGGATCGTGACGGCGTCGTCGTTGCCGTCGCCGTCCGGCGAGAACGTGACGCGCTGCGTCGTCCGGGTCGCGTAGTCGGTCGTCTCGACGATCGGCCCGGCCGAGACGAGCGCCGGCCGTGCGGCGGCAGGCGTCGCCGCCGCGGCGGCCGGCCGCAGCACAGGCGCGGCAGCGGTGAGTGCGAATACCGCGACCGCCGCCGGCGGGAGCAGGAGGGCGGACGGTCGCCGCATTTCCGTGTTCAAACGATAGATCGTTTTTCGGCGGATTGGGAGCCGCCGGACCGGCGGACGCCGCTCAGGCGACCGTCGTCGTCTCGCGCTCCCGCGTCACCACCGGGATCCGCGGCGGCGGGACGGCGAGCACGGGGCAGCTCGCCGCGTGCAGCAGCCCGCGGGCGACGCTGCCGAGCACGGCCGCGGCGATCGCGCCGTGTCCGTGCGTGCCGACGACGATCAGGTCGGCGCCGACGGCGTCCGCGGCCTTCGCGACGAGGGCGGCGACGTCGCTGCCGCCGGTCGCCAGCTCGAGCTCGACGTCGAAGCCGGCGTCGCGCAGCTCGATCACCTGCCGCTCGATCTTCTCGCGCACGTCGGGCTCGTCGACGAGGAGCGGGGCGCCGCCGTAGCGGCCGTAGAGGAGCTCGTTCGCGTGCACGGCGACGATCCGTGCGCGGTGGATGCGGGCCAGCTCGGTCACGTGCAGCAGCGCCCGGTCGGCGAGCTCGGACCCGTCGGTGGCCCAGACGATGGTCTCGAACATCGGACGATCCTTTCCGTTCGGGCGGCGGCACGGTGCCGCACGCCGACGCCCGCAGGATCGCCCATGCGCAGCCGGGCACCATCCGTCCCGCCCCCGATCGTGCGGGACCGAACTACCGACGCGCCGGACGGGTCGGGCGGTGCTAGTTGCCGACGACCTGGACGAGCCAGCGCCGGTCGCGCTCGCGGTCCAGCTCGACGAAGAGGACGCGCTGCCAGGTGCCGAGCTGCAGCTCGCCCTCGCGGACGGGCACCGACTCGCCGGCGGTGCCGAGCAGCATCGCCATGCAGTGGGAGTGGCCGTTGCCCTGGTCCATGTCCTCGGGGCAGATGTTCTCCGTGCGCCGGTCCCAGTCGTCGTGCGCGTAGTAGTGCTCGGTCGGGACGAGCCGCTTCAGCAGCGTCGCGAAGTCCTCGAGGAAGCCGGACTCGAACTCGTTCACGCGTACGCAGCAGGTCGTGTGCGGCGAGTAGATGCAGGCGATCCCCTCCGTGATCCCGCTCTCGCGGACGGCGTTCTGGACGTCGTCGGTGATGTCGGTGACGGTGAGGCCGCCGGCGGTGCGGAGCCGCGTCTCGTGCTGGAAGACCTTCATCGCAGCCGCCATTCTGCGGCATCCGGTACCCCTGTTGCAGGCCCGGACACCATGTCTCAGGAGAAACTGCGGGAGCGCGCAGGGTGGGGGATGGGCCCGCCTGGATTCGAACCAGGGACCAAGGGATTATGAGTCCCCTGCTCTGACCAGCTGAGCTACGGGCCCGCGGCGGGAGCGTATCGCCCGCCGCCGCGGCCGACCCCGCGGGGCGGCGCACAGTCCGGCGGCGGCGTCACCATCATGGTGCGATGAGCCGGCGCGCTCGCGAGCTGTGGCCGTACCTCGCCGGCGGCGCGGCCGCCTTCGCGATGATCCCCGTCGGCACGGGAGACACCGGCGTCGACGGATCCGAGGTCCTGCTCGCCGCCGCCCTGTTCGTCGCGGTCGCGCTCGCCGCCGTCTTCGCGCCCTGGTCGCGGCTGCCGCGGGCGCTCGGCCTGCTGCCCCTGCTCGCGTGCTTCGCCGCGATCGGGCTCCTCCGCGACGCGGAGGGCGCGGCGGCGTCCGGGTACGGCACGCTCGTGCTGCTGCCCGTCTTCTGGCTCGCGCTGCACGCGCGACGGCGCGACGTGGTGGCGACGCTGCCCTTCGTCGGCGCGCTCTTCGTCGCGCCGATCCTCGTCGACTCCTCCCGCTACCCGGAGGCCGAGTGGCGGCGCGCGCTCCTCTGGATGATCGTCACGCCGATCGTCGGCCTGACGACGCAGACCCTCGTCGAGCGGGTGAGCGCGACCGCCCGCCACGACCCCCTGACCGGGCTCGCGAACCGGCTCGCGTGGGAGGAGCGCCTGCCGCTCGCGCTCGCGGTCGCCGGGCGGACCGGCCGCCCGCTCAGCCTCGCCGTGCTCGACCTGGACGGCTTCAAGGCGTACAACGACACGCACGGCCATCCCGCCGGCGACCGGCTGCTCGTCGTCGCCGCCGCCGGCTGGGCCGGCGAGATCCGCGCCGTCGACCTGCTCGCGCGTATCGGCGGCGACGAGTTCGGGCTCCTGCTCCCGGACGCGCCGCTCGCGGCCGCGAAGAGCGTCGTCGCCCGCGCCGCGGCGGCCGCGCCGGAGGCGCGCTTCTCGGCGGGCGTCGTCGAGTGGGACGGCGGCGAGGACGTCGCGGCGCTCGTCGCCCGCGCGGACGCCGCGCTCTACGCCGACAAGACCGCCCGTGCCGCGGCGCGCTAGGAGCTAGCCGCCCCCGCCGCCGATCGGCGGCGAGGCCGCGAACGTCTTCGCCAGCCCGGCGACCAGCGCGTCCTTCTCGGCCGCGCTCAGCGCGGCGTTGCGGTGCATGAGCGTGTAGAACCAGGGCGGCATCCCGCCGCCGCGGATCGCCTCGGCGACGTCGCCCGGGCTCGCGTCCTGCGGGCGGTCCCATTCCGAGAAGTTCAGCGTCCCGCGGCCGCCGCTCACGTCGTTCTGCACGAGCCACGAGACCGGCGCGACGTTCGAGTACCACATCCACGTCGTCAGGTTGCTGTGGCAGTCGAAGCAGGCGCGGGCGGCGAGCGCTCGCGTCTGCGGCGAGTCCCAGGCCGGCTCCTTCGTCACCGGCGGGTTCGTGTGGCTGCGGCCGTACGGCACGGCCTGCGCGAGGACGAAGCCCGCGGCGGCGCCGAGCGCCAGCCGGAGGAGGACGCGCTGCAGGCGGGACCGTCCTGCGAAGAGCCGCATGGCGCGACTCTCCGCGTCCGGCCACCGGGAGCCATCCGCGCCACGCCCGACCGGCGTTGCGGACGACTACCGGGTCGCGCGGCGCAGCGACGAGTAGAGCACGAGCGCGACCGCGACCGGCATCAGCCACCAGGCGGCGACGTCCTCGGCGGCGATCGCCGCGGTCAGGCCGATCGCGGCGGCGACGCTGACGGCGACCACCCAGTCGTCGCCGACGACGAAGTCCCACCAGAAGCGGCCGAAGGCGGCGACGCACCTCATGCCTCCGCCAGCGCGAGCGAGAGCCGCCGCTGCCGGCGCAGCAGCCGGACGAGGCCGGCCGAGAGCGCGCAGACGAAGACGAGCACGCCGAGCAGGGCCGCGTCCGAGCCGGGCCAGTCGGCGCCTGCGCCCTCGGCCGACCAGAAGATCCCGAACGTCGTCAGCATCGCGCCGACCGCGAACTTCATCCAGTTCTCGGGCACGCGCGCGAGCGGCGCGCGCACCGCGATCCCGACCCCGGCGACGAGGACGAGCGCGACCGCCGCGCCGACGGCGGCGAGCGGGATCGAGCCCTGCGTCGAGCCGAACGTGAGCACGATGAACGCGACCTCGAGGCCTTCGAGCAGGACGCCCTTGAACGAGAGCGTGAACCCGTACCAGTCGAGCCCGGCGCGCTCGACGCGGGCTGCGGTCTCCGCCTCGGCCAGCTCCCGGGCGAAGATCTCGTCCTCGTCGTGGAGCGCCTTGAAGCCGCTCGCGCGGAGGATCGCCTTCCGCAGCCACTGCAGCCCGAAGACGAGCAGCAGCCCGCCGACGACGAGCCGGAGCGCCGAGAGCGGGATCACGGTCAGCGCCGGCCCGAGCGCCGACACGATCACCGCCAGCGCGACCGCGGCGACGCCGGCGCCCGTGAGCGACGAGCGCCAGCCGCGCGCGAGCCCGGCCGCGAGCACGATCGTGAGCGCCTCGACGAACTCGACGGCGCTCGCGAGGAAGGCGGAGGCGACGAGGAAGGCTGCGCTCATGTCGTCCGAGGGTAGCCGGGTCCGGAGGCGGCGGCCGCGGCGGCTGCGCTCGCCACGTCGGCCGGGTACGTCCGCAGCGCCCGCAGCAGCAGGTAGGCGGCCGCGGCGAGCGGCACGAGCATGACGACGAACGTCCACTGCAGGCCGGAGCGGCCGCCGCCGAAGACGTGGTCCGAGACCGCCCCGAACAGGACGGGCGCGAGCGCGACCGCGAGCGAGCGGAGCAGCGTCCGGATCGACTCGGCGCGGCCCCAGAGCGCCGGCGGCATGATGTCCAGCCGCGCCGCGTCGAGCGGCGGGTTCTGGGCGGAGAGGAAGAGCACGGCCGCCATCAGGTACGGCACCGCGGTGACGACGCTCCGCGTCAGCAGCGCCGGCAGGAAGAGGATCGTCGTCCCGATCGCGCCGATCGCGGCGGTCGTGATGCGGGCGTTGAGCCGGCCGCGCCGGAGGAGGGCGTCGCCGACCGCGCCGCCCGCGAGGACGCCGGCGACCGCGCCGATCCCGATCACGAGCAGGAGCAGGTTCGCGAGCGCCTGGTTGATCCCGTACTGCTTGCGCGCGAACTCGGAGCCGAACGTCTGCACGCCCGCGAGGAAGTAGTAGCCGCACGCGCTCGACGCGATCAGGAGGATGTTCGTGCGGACGCGGAGGACGTAGCGGGCGGCCTCGACGATGTTCAGGCGGCGCAGGTCGCCCTCCGGGACGAGCGTCGGGTCGTGCTCGAGGCCGCGCTCGCGCGCGAGCCGCTGCGCGTCGGTCTCGTGCGTCGTCTCGTCCGGGTCGGCGAGCGGGAGCGGTCGCGTCGCGTGGGCGAGGACGCCGCGGCCGCCACGCTTCGGCTCCTGCAGCCGGAAGACGAGCCCGGCCAGCACGAACGCGGGCAGCGCGAGGATGACGAACGCCGCCCGCCACGAGAGCGCGGCGATGTCGCCGGTGACCGCGAAGCCGAAGCCGGTGCCGAGCAGCTCGCCGGCGAGGATGAAGCCGTAGACGCGACCGCGCTCGGATCCCGCGAACCAGTCGCCGACGAGCGAGGCGACGAGCGGGCCGGCCGCCGCGGTGACCGCGCCGAGGAAGAGCCGCGCGAGCAGGAGGTCCTGGAAGTTCGACACGGACGCGCTCCAGAGCATCGCGCCGCCCCAGAGCACGATCGCGAGCCCGAGCGTCGTCGTCCGGCGGACGCGGTCGGCGAGGACGCCGAAGGGCAGCGTCGCGACCGCGCCGACGAGCGCGGTCACGCTCACGAGCAGGCCGATGTCCGTGTTCGAGATGTGGAGCCCGGAGCGCAGCTCGGTCGCGGACGCGCCGACGGTCGCCGCGTCCGCGCCGGAGAGGCCGAGCACGCACGCGAGGACGACGATCACCCGCGTCCGCTCGCGGCCGCCGAGCACGTGCGTCAGCCGCCGCCAGCCCGCCTCGGCGAGCCCGGCCGAGATCGCGGCGGCATCGGTGAGCACGCGGGCGGTGCGGCTCTCCTCGCTCATGCCCTCATCGTCGCAGGCGCGTAAGAGATCGTTCAGGACGCAGCCCGCACCGGATCCGTACCCTGCAGGCATGTTCCTCTTCCAGAAGCGCGTCGAGCAGGTCGGTCCCGAGGAGGCCCTGCCCGGACGCGACGAGACGATGGTCGTGCCCGAGCGGCACGAGGTGCTGGGCACGCCGCTGACGCCGCCGTTCCCGGACGGGCTCGAGCAGGCGGTGGTCGGGATGGGATGCTTCTGGGGCGCCGAGCGCGTCTTCTGGCGCGCCGACGGCGTCCACACGACCGCGGTCGGCTACGCCGGCGGCTACACGCCGAACCCGACCTACGAGGAGGTCTGCTCGGGGCGCACCGGCCACACCGAGGCCGTGCTCGTCGTCTTCGACCCGGCGACGATCTCGTACGAGGGCGTGCTCCGGCTCTTCTGGGAGAACCACGACCCGACGCAAGGGATGCGCCAGGGCAACGACGTCGGCACGCAGTACCGCTCGGCCGTCTACTGGACGGGCGACGCGCAGCGCGAGGCCGCGGAGGCGTCACGCGCCATGTTCCAGGCGGAGCTCGCGAAGGCCGGGTACGGCGAGATCACGACCGAGCTGGCGGAGGCGGGGCCGTTCTACTACGCCGAGTCGTACCACCAGCAGTACCTCGCCAAGAACCCGAACGGCTACTGCGGCCTCGGCGGGACCGGCGTCGCCTGCCCCGTCGGGCTGGCGCGCGGCTAGCGCTCCTCGTCGGCGCCGTCGTCGGCGGTCTCGGGCGCGAGCACGAAGATCTCGGCCGCCATGTCCGGGTCGAAGTGGACCTGCGACATGAAGGCGACCACCTGCCGGCCGGTCGCGCTCTCGACGGCGTCGACGAACCGAGGCTGCATCGCCTCCTGGAACTCGTGTCGCGTCTGGCGCACCGTGTCGAGGCGGCCCGCGTCGATCAGCGTCCGCTCGACGGGCGTGTAGATGTCGTCCAGGAAGCAGACGACGTAGTTGCGCTGGATGATCGTCCGCGCGCTCGTGGAGCCGCGGCCGTAGTGCTCGCGGTGGAGGCGTGTAATCGCGTTCGAGATCGCGAGCGCCTCCCCTCGGCGGGAAGAGCTGTCGATTGCCATGCGTCCACCTGACCCCGCTCCGATGGGGAGAGCACCCGGGAGGAAGAAGGAGCGGAGAGCCGACCTGGCGGGCGTTCGGTGCCCGGAAAGCGTACAGGCAGGTGTCGGAAGCGTCCGGCCGGGTAGGCTCCCGCCGCTGGCGCCGCCATGCGAAGGAGTCGTGTCGGCGCTACCCAGATGAGTGCGGGGCCGCGCAGCCCGTCCGTGGCGGCAGGTTGCGTCCCCCTCGGAATCGAGAACCACGTTCCGAGACAGCACAGGAGTGCGCACCATGGGACAGCATCCTCGCCGATCCCGCACGAGCCCGGACAGCGTCGCCAGGCAGCAGTCGACCTTCCGCGAGGTGAACGAGCGGATCGAGGAGCTCTCCGAGCGGCTCGGCCCGACGGAGCAGCCGCTCTCGATCGTCTGCGAGTGCGGCCGGGTCGAGTGCCACGAGCTGCTCGAGCTGACCGCCTCGGAGTACGCGACGCTGCGCCGGAGCCCCGTCCGCTTCGCGGTCGCGGACGGCCATCAGATCCCCCGGGTCGAGCGCGTCGTCGCCCGCAACGAGCGGTTCCTGACCGTCGAGAAGTTCGGCGCGGGCGGACGCACGGCCGCCGACCTCGACCCGCGCCGCCCCGACTCCCCGGACCGATGATCAGGGTCGAGGCGACCGACATGATCTCCGCGCTCGACCTGGCCGAGCGTCTCCGCCGCTACGCGGCGCGCTCGTCGGCGCTCGAGGGCGACACGCACGAGGTCCTCGTCGAGCACGTCGCGAACGGGGATCTCCCGGACGTGCTCGGGGCGATCAGCGACTGGGCGACCGCGTACGGGTTCGACTCCGTGACGCTCCGCGTCGGCGCCGCCACCTACGGCCTCCGTCTCGACCGGCCGAGCACGCTCGCCTGGCGCGAGATCACCTAGCCGGCGGTCAGGCGGTCTCGCCGCCGTCGACGACGATCGCGGCGCCGGTCACGTACGCGGCCTCGTCGCTCGCGAGGAAGGCGAAGAGCGCCGCGATCTCCTCCGGCGTCGCGTGGCGCCCGAGCGGGATGCCCGCGTCGACCGCGGCGAGCATCTCGTCCGTGTACTCGGCCCGCTGCATCGGCGTCAGCACGTAGCCGGGGCAGACCGCGTTCACGCGCACGGCCGGGGCCAGCTCGCGAGCGAGCGTCCGCGCGAGCTGGATCACGCCCGCCTTCGCCGCGTTGTAGCCGGCGTAGAACGGATGCCCGGTGAGCCCGTTCGTCGAGGCGGTCATCAGGATCGCGCCCGCGCCCTGGGCGACCATCCGCCGCGCCGCCTGCTGCGCGCAGAGGAAGACGCCGGTCAGGTTCACGTCGACGACCCGCCGCCAGTCCTCCTCGCCGATCTCGAGGAAGGGCGCCCGCACCGAGACGCCCGCGTTCGCGACGAGCACGTCGACGCCGCCGAGCAGCTCGTCCACCCGCGCGAACGCCGCCTCGACCTGGGCCGCGTCGGCGACGTCGCAGACGACGTTCCCGTCCGCGTCGTCGAGCGCGACGCTGACGACCCGCGCGCCCTCCTCGCGGAAGCGGCGCACGGTGGCCTCGCCGATCCCGCTCGTCCCGCCGGTCACGACGACGCGCCGACCCGCGAGCCCTTTCACGGGACGACGCGCGCGCTGACGATCCTGTCGAGCTTCGGGTACGTCTTGGCGAGATACGACTCGCCCTGCGCCTGGATCGCCGCCTGGGCGTTCGTCGGCTCGTCGTCGTAGCCGCTGTACAGCTTCCCGAAGACCGCGAACCCGGACGTCACCTGCCCGAACGGCGCGAAGCCCTGCGAGTCGAGCCCGCTGGAGTTGTCGCGCAGGTTGACGAAGACCTGCGTCGTGCGCGTGTCCGGGCCGGCGTCCGCGAACGCGACCGTGTTCGCCGTGTTGGAGTGCTTCACCGGGTCGTCCGGGATCGTCGCGTTCCGCCACGCCGAGGACACGTCGGGGTCGCCGCTGATCCCCCACTGGACGACGAAGTCCGGGACGACGCGGAACAGCCGCTGGCCGTCGTAGAAGCCGGCCTCGACGAGGTTGTAGAAGCGGTCGGCGCCGAGCGGCGCCCACGCGCGGTGGACCGTGACGACGAACGCGCCCTGCGTCGTCGTGAACCGCGCCTTGTAGACGGACGGCGCCTTCGCGGTCAGCGCGGACGGGTCGGTCAGGCCGGGGCTCGTCGAGCCGCCGCTCGTGCCGCCGCTGCCGCCGCAGCCCGCGAGCGCGGCCGCCGCGACGAGGAGTGCCAGGAACCGGAGCACCGGCGGCAAGCCTAGCCCGCGACCTCGCTCGTGCAGAACGCGCAACGGCGCGCCGCGACCGGGATCTCGCTCAGGCACTCCGGACACTGCCGCGTCGTCGCGTCGACCGGCGGCTCCGTCTTCCGCCGCGCCATCAGCGCGTTGACGGGCCGCACGACGAGGAAGAACACGGCCGCCGCGATCGTCACGAACGAGAGCAGCTTGTTCAGGAAGTCGCCGTAGAGGAAGCGGCTGCCGTTCACCGTGAAGGTGAGGAACGCGAAGTCGTGGCTGCCGAAGATCGCCGCGATCAGCGGCGTCAGCAGGTCGCTGACGAGCGCGGTGACGACGGCGCCGAAGGCCGCGCCGATGACGATGCCGACCGCGAGGTCGACGACGTTGCCGCGCAGCAGGAACTGCTTGAAGTCCTTCATCGCTCCTCCTTACTGCAGGCGCTCTGCCAGGTAGCGGAGCGCGCCGGGATAGCGGTACTCGATGCCGCCGTGCCTCGCGTCGAAGAGCTCGCAGGAGACGTCCGTGACGCCGAGCGCGGCGAGCTCCCGCCGGAACGCCTCGGCGCCGAGGTCGAGGTAGTACTCGTCCCGCTTGCCGGCGTCGAGGTAGATCGCGCGCAGGCCGCGGAGCGCGTCCGCGCGCTCGGGCGCCATCCGCACCGGGTCCCACGCCAGCCAGCGCTCCCAGACGTCGTCGCGGAGCCTCCCGGTCGCCGGCTCGAACGGCAGCTCGACCGAGCCGTCCTCGTTCGCCGAGTAGCAGGCGGCCATCGCCCAGGTGTTCACGAGCGCGGGGTCCGACGCGCGCGTCATCGCCGGGCGGGCGCGGAACTCTTCCCAGAAGCGCTCGTACGAGCCGCCGTACTCGTCGCGGAGCGCCCGCGCGGTCTGCGGGAACTCGGGCAGGTAGCAGAGCTCGAAGAGCGCGTCGCCCGCGTGCGAGGCGAGCCCGCCGAACAGGTCGGGGCGGAGCATCGGCGTCACCATCGCCCCGTAGCCGCCGCTCGACTTGCCCGCGATCCCTCGGTGCGCCGCGTCGGCGAGCGTCCGGTAGCGGGCGTCCACGAACGGGACGACCTCGTCGCAGAGGTACGTGTGGTAGCGGCCGGTGCCGGGGGAGTCGAGGAACTGGGAGCCGCCGACCGACGTCCAGCAGTCGGCGAAGGCGACGACCGCCGGCGGGCAGCCCTCGTCCGCGAACAGCCGGTCGACGAGCTCGAGCACCGTCGGCCGGAAGGCGCTCCGGTTCCGCCACATGTCGATCTGGCCGGTCATGCCCTGGATCACGTACAGGGACGGGAAGCGCCGTTCCGGCTCCGCCTCGTAGGCCGGCGGCGTGTAGACCCACAGCGGCCGCTCGTGGGGGTCGCCGAGCGGGTTGCCGCGCAGCGCGCCGCTCGCGAGCACGTGCTCGTCGAGCCGGCCCTGCATCTCCCGCGACCACGGCAGCATGGGCCGATTCTTCCACCGAGCCGTCGTCCCCTGCGGCTACAGTCGCCGCGATGCGGATCCGGCTCGGCGCACTCCTCTGCCTCGCGGCGGTCGCGTTCGTCGCCGCCGGCTGCGGCGGCGGCGGCAGCGGCGGCGGTGGCGGCGGCGGCGGGGACGGCGGCTCCTCCTCGGATGCCTACACGGCGAGCGGCACCGCGCCCTGCCTGAAGCAGCAGGGGTTCACCGGGGTGACGACCGCGGCCGACAAGGTCGGCTTCATCGCCGGCTTCGCCGACCACGGCGGACTCAAGGCCACCTCGTCCGACGGGAACACGGTCGTGATCGCGTTCACGAAGGACGAGAGCTCGGTCGCCGGCACGAAGCGGGCGTTCACGCGGCAGGCCGGGAAGCCGTACCGCAACCACATGCGCGACATCATGCAGTCGCAGGGCAACGCCGTCCTCGTCTGGGCGACCTCGCCCGGGCAGCAGACGCTCGATCTCGCCCTCGGCTGCCTCAAGCCGTAGGACCGCGAACGCCGTCGGCGTCCGCCCTGGCTACACTCAGGCCATGGCCGAATACGGGACGATGCGCGTGAAGAGCGGCCTCGCCGAGATGCTCAAGGGCGGGGTGATCATGGACGTGGTGGACGCCGAGCAGGCGAAGATCGCCGAGGCGTCCGGGGCGGTCGCC